>CABUDN010000006.1 GCA_902490355.1 uncultured Oscillibacter sp. | reverse complement strand
CGTTGTCCAGCAAAATGGAAATCAGGCGGCGGAGCTTGTCCCGGTCCCCGGTGACGGTCAGATCCGGCGCAATCTCGTATTCCAGGGGTTTTCCGGCCTCAAAGGCCACCGGTTCAAAGGCCAGGGCGCAGTCCGTGGCCAGATCCGACAGAGAGACCGCCTCCATGGCGGAAGCAGACGGCGTGGGATTGTTGTCCGCCCGGGCCAGAGTGAGCATCTGCTCCACCAGGACCTTCATCTGCTTGGCCTCGGAGAGGATGTTGTCCCGCCAGCGGGCGGGCCGCTGGTCCATGGGGGCGGCTTCCAATAGTTCGGCGTTGGAGAGAATCACCGTCAGAGGGGTTTTGAGCTCATGGGAGGCGTCGGAGAGGAATTGGCGCTGCTGGCGCCAGGCCTTTTCCACCGGGGCGGTGGCCCAGCGGGAGAGCAGAATGGACACGCCCAAAAGCAAAATCAGAGCCGCCAGCACAATGAGAAAATACGAGCGCATCAGCCGGTGCAGCATGGTAGTTTCCATGGACATATCCACAAAGGCAATGTTTTGGTACAGGCCGTTGTCCTGGCGCAGATAGCGCAGGCCGTAGCGTTCCACAATTCCCTCCTGCTGAGGCTGGGAAAGGCAGTCCTGCAGGATGTAGGAAAGCGCCTCCGTATCATCCAGGCTGGCATAGGTTCCGCCGGTGACATAGGCATTGTTGCCCCATACCTCCACGGTGAAATAGGGCAGCAAGACCCGGTCGCCCCCGATGGTAATGCTGATGTCCGGACGGAAGATCCCTTCCCCGTGAGTTTGGTCGGATTCCTGAATAACCCGCTGAAGGACCTGGCGGCTCAGGGTTTCGGCACTGCGCTGGACGGAGAAATACACGGACAGGAACACGACTGCCAGAACAGCCGTGACCATGGCCATACAGACCGCCACAAATTTCAGCCGCAGCTTTCGGATCAAGGCGGATCTCCTCCTTTGCACGGAATTGTCGAAAAGTTTGTGGAAAACGTGGAAAAACCGTGGAAAAACCGTTAGGCCTCCGGGGCGCTCAGGCAGTAGCCCACCATGCGGATGGTCTTGATCTTGACCTGAGAGTGCAGATGTTCCAGCTTTTTGCGCAGAAAAGAGATATAAACCTCCACATTGTTGTCCTCCGCGTCGGACTCATATCCCCAGATCTTCAGGAGCAGAGTTTCCTTGGTGATGACCATGTCCCGGTTGCGCATGAGCAGCTCCATCATGTCGAATTCCTTGCGGCTCAGGCGCACGGAGCGCTCCTGACAGTTGAGCGCGAAGGTGCTTTTGTCCAGCTTCAGGTCTCCGAAGGAGAGCACATCGCTGCTGTGGAGCTCCGGCTGGCGGCGGGTCAGGGCCCGGATGCAGGCCAGCAGCTCCTGAGGCTCAAAGGGCTTGGTGAGATAGTAGTCCGCGCCGCAGTCCAGGCCCTCCACCCGGTCGCCCACCTGATCCCGGGCGGTGAGCATCAGGACGGGGGTGGCGTTGTTTGCCCCCCGCAGATGGCGCAGCAGAGTGAAGCCGTCCATTTTCGGCAGCATCACATCCAGCAAAATCACGTCGTAGATTCCGCTCAGGGCATTGTCCAGTCCGGATTCCCCGTCGTGACAGACGTCGGCGGTATAGCCGTTGATCTCCAGAAGGTCCTGGAGCGTGGCGGCCAGGCGGACTTCATCTTCCACAATCAGCACCCGCATGTGGAATTCTCCTTTCTTATCAGGAAGTCAGACCTCCGGCGGCAATCCGCATCAGAGGATCCAGCAGGGCGGTTTCCAGCAGATAGATGGTGGTGTCCGCCCCGATCCGGGCATAACGGCCCGTGCCGCCGGGTTCTGTGGTTCCCACGGTCAGGGTCCAGACGGACTCACTGCCGTCCTCCGGGGTATAGGTGACCTGGACCAGAGCATCCGGGGCGTCAAATCCGCAGATGGAGGCCGCCTCGTCCGAAGGACGGTAGTCCACACACCGGGCAATCTGCATCTGCGCCAGATCCTCCAGCAGGGCCTGCACGGAGGCATTGTCCGTGACATCCTCTCCCCCGCTGAGCCAGGTGGTGGCGCCGTCGTCGGTATGCTGGGCGGCCAGCAGCAGGGGCTGGGCGTCCTCGCCGGGACCCTGAATGGAAATGCTGGAGATGGAGGATTCCGGCAGTTCCGGCAGCTCCGGCAGAGTCATCATATCGTAAATGGGCGTCTGCAGGGCCTGATAGAGGGTGTCGGCAAAGATGTAAATGGTGGAGGCATCGTCGTTCATCATGGCATAGCGGCTGGTGCCGTCGGTGGTGGCCTTGCCGAAGGTGACAGACACCGTGGACTGATCGACCTTGACGGCGGAAATGGACGCCGAAGGCGCATCCAGCTCATAGGACTCCAGGGACTCCGGATCGGAGAGTACCTGCTGGGGAGTCAGGTCCGACAAAAGATCCATTATGGACTCAATGGTGGAGTCGTCCAGGGGGAATTCGGTGTCGTCATCCCATACCCAGGTGCCGTCCTCCTGAATGGAGAAAGACAGCGTGGCACTGCCGCTGTATACGCTCAGGGAGGCGTAGGTGCTGCCGGCGGCCTGGGCGGCCTGAACGGCCTGGGCGGCGGGGTCCTGCACGGCGTCCCGGGACTGGCGGTAGCGAATGCCCAGCACGATCAGCAGCGCGGCGGATAAAATCGCCAGAATCACACTCAAAACGGTAATAAGCCGTCGTTCTTTCCAAGTCATACGTGTCCTCCTGTTGTGATTGAAACATGGTGATTCCTTCATTATAACACACCATCAGAGGGCGTCAATGTAAAACCAGAATACCCCGGGAGTCTGAAACACAACTGAAAAATTTCACGTCAAGGAACGGTAAAAAGAAAAAATTTCCTGAAAATACCGATTTTCTCCCCTTGCAAAGATGGACGGGATTCTATATAATGAAGCGGCTTAAAGCGGGTTTTTTTCAAAAAACCCGTCAAAAATCCCCTCCGGATCAGTATGCGACTGTCCGGAGCCGTATGGAGGAACGTAACATGAGAGGTGTGCACAGCGCGGTAGATGATATCCGCCGCAACGTATTCACGGAGGTTGCCCGTCTGGCCTATGAGGGCGGCGACCTGAGCCGGGTGGATACCATTCCCTACAAGATGATTCAGGGTGAAGTGGCCCATCACCGCCACGACGTGTTTCTGGAGCGTGCCATTGTGCAGGAGCGGGTCCGGCTGGCCCTGGGCATGAACCTGCAGCCCGCCCGGGAGCAGATGCCCCTGTCCGCCGCCATTCACGAGGCGGACACGGACCAGAAGTTCTTTGAAGAGCCCCTGGTCAATATCATTCCCTTTGCCTGCAACGCCTGCCCGCCCAAGCAGATCCGCATTACGGACAGCTGCCAGGGCTGCATTTCCCACCCCTGCATGAATGTGTGCCCCAAGGACGCCATTTACCTGGATAAGGACAAGCACTGCCACATCGATCAGGACAAGTGCATCAAGTGCGGCAAGTGCTTCAACCAGTGCCCCTACCGGGCCATCAGCAAGATCGAGCGCCCCTGCGCCGCGGCCTGCGGCATGGACGCCATTGAGTCCGACGAGCTGGGCCGGGCCAAGATCAACTACGATAAGTGCGTCTCCTGCGGCATGTGCCTGGTGAACTGCCCCTTCGCCGCCATTGCCGACAAGAGCCAGATCTTCCAGATCATCACCGCCATCAAGCGCAAGGAAGAGGTCATCGCCTGCGTGGCGCCCGCCTTCGTGGGCCAGTTCGGCAAGGACGCCAGCCCCGCCAAGATCAAGGCCGCCATGCGGGAGCTGGGCTTTGCCGACGTGGTGGAGGTCGCCATCGGCGCGGACCTGTGCACCGTGGAGGAAGCCCACGACTTCCTGGAAAATGTGCCGGAGAAGCTGCCCTTCATGGGCACCAGCTGCTGCCCGGCCTGGTCCGTCATGGCCAAGAAGCTCTTCCCCCAGTTCAAGGACTGCATCTCCATGGCGCTCACGCCCATGGTCATCACCGCCCGGATGGTGAAGAAGGATCATCCCAATGCCCGCATCTGCTTCATCGGACCCTGCGCCGCCAAGAAGCTGGAGGCCAACCGCAAATCCGTGCGGTCGGATGTGGATTTCGTGCTGACCTTTGAGGAGCTCCAGGGCATGTTCGACGCCAAGGAGATTGACTTTGCCAGCATTGAGGCCGGTCCCGAGGACAACATGGACGAGGGCACCGGCATGGGCCGCGGCTTTGCCGTGGGCGGCGGCGTGGCGGCCGCAGTGGTGGAGGCGATCCATCACATCGATCCCGACCGGGAGGTCAAGATCGAATACGGCGACGGCCTGCGGGAGTGCCGCAAGATGATGTCCATGGCCAAGGCCGGCAAGCGCAACGGCTATCTGCTCGAGGGCATGGCCTGCCCCGGCGGCTGCGTGGCCGGCGCGGGCACCATCCGCCCCGTCAAGGAGACGGCGGCCAGCGTGGAGCGCTTCAAGAACGAAGCGCCGGAGATGAGCTGCACCACCAGCCCCTATCTCCAGAGACTCAAGGACGTGGAAGAATAATTGCGGGCGCGCCCCGGCGGAGGATGTTCCGCCGGGGCCGCTTTTCTATGCCGGGACGGCCGGCGGAAAGGAGCGGCATATGGAAATTCGAAATCCGGACTATCTGGTGGAGATTGCCCGCCAGAGGGGGATCTCCCGGGCGGCGGAGCAGCTGTTTGTCACCCAGTCCACCCTCAGCCAGTATCTTTTGAAGCTGGAGGCGGAGGTGGGCACGCCTCTGTTCCTCCGGGATCAGGGAAGGCTGACCCTGACGGACGCGGGCCGGATCTGCGTGGCGGCCGCGGAGGACATTCTGCGCATTGAGCGGACGGCGGAGGCAAGCGTCGCCGCTCTGCAAAGCCGGGGACAGATTGATCTGGGCGTGACCTCCGCCTGGGGAATGGCTCTGGTGGCGGATCTGCTGCCGGAGTTTCGCCGGGCGTACCCCTATGTGACTCTGCGCATTACGGAAAACCGCTCCTACCGGCAGATCAAGGCGGCGCTGCGGGCGGGACGGGTGGACCTGGCGGTCATGGCGGTGACGCCGGACGACGATGTGCCCGCCCAGGGGTATGTGCATCTGCGGCAGGAAGAAATTGTGCTGGTGCTGCCTGCGGACCATCCCTTCTGCCGGGAGCAGGCCGGGGATACGGTGCCCCGGAGCGTGCTCTCGGGCGCCCTGCGGGAGGTTCCCTTCCTGCTCTCCTGCCGGGATTCTTCCATCCGGCGGCTGGAGGAGGCGGTGTTTACCCAATTGGTGTTCCGGCCCAATGTGGTCTGCGAGCTCAACAGCAACGACATCGCATTGCGGATGGTTGCCGATGGCGCCGGCGCGGCGCTGATTCCCCTGGGCTATGCCCGGACCGCAGCGGGCGTCCGGAGTTTTCATCTGGAAGAGCCCCTGGTGCGCCAGGACGTGCTGGCCTTCCGAAAAGGAGCGGAACGGACCGGCGCGCTGGAATTTTTGGCGCAGCAAATTGCGTCCGACGCCCGGTTCCGTTCCGGTGACGAAACGTGAAATCTTTACTAAAATAGAGACGATTTTCCGAAAATCTTGCGTCGGATTCCGGAAAAACGAAGTTTTTTCCTAGAAGTGCGAAGAATTTTCTATCGTTTTCTTCCAGCCGGTGGGATAGAATAGGGACAATCCCACAGGGGGTGCGGCCTGCGCCCCACACCAATTTACATAGGAGGAACCATGATGAAGAAGTTTTTCGCTCTCGCCCTTTCCGCTGTCATGATGCTCAGCCTGCTGGCCGGCTGCGGATCCAAGGACGAGCCCAGCACCACGGAGCCCGAAGGCGGCGCCGCCCAGGAGGAGACCGCCAGCGATCTGAACGTGGCCGTGTTCTACTATGACTATTCCGACGTGTACATCTCCAGCGTCCGCAACGCTCTGGATACCCTGTTCGGCGAGATGGGCATTAAGCCCAACAACTACGACGGCGGCGGCAACCAGTCCATGCAGACCGACCAGATCAACACCGCCATCGCCAACGGCGCCAACCTGCTGATCGTCAACATCGTGGAGACCTCTTCTCCCGACGCTGCGCAGAACGCCGTGGAGGCTGCCAAAACTGCCGGCATCCCCATCATCTTCTTCAACCGCGAAGTGGACAACAGCGTGGTCAGCAGCTATGACCAGTGCGCCTTCGTCGGTACCGACGCCCCCGAGGCCGGCCACATGCAGGGCCAGCTCATCGGCGAGTACCTGCTGGAGCACTATGACGAGGTCGACCTGAACAAGGACGGCTCCATCTCCTATGTCATGTTCAAGGGCCAGGAAGGCAACGCCGAGGCCGAGGCCCGCACCCAGTTTGGTGTTGAGGACGCCAACGCTGTCCTGACCGAGGCCGGCAAGCCCGAGCTGGTGTACTACAATGCTTCTGCTACCGACAAGTACCTGGTGGACCAGGGCGGCAAGTGGTCTGCTCAGGCTGCCAACGACTACATGGCTACCATCCTGCCCGAGTACTCCGAGGCCAACGGCAACATGGTTGAGCTGATCATCTGCAACAACGACGGCATGGCCGAGGGCGCCATCTCTGCCCTGCAGACTGCCGGCTACAACCTGGGCAACGATGCTGACGGCAATCCCACCTCCACCGTGATCCCCGTCTTCGGCGTGGACGCTACCGATTCCGCCAAGCAGCTGATCAACGAGGGCAAGATGACCGGTACCATCAAGCAGGATGCCGACGGCATGGCTTCCACCATCATCACCCTGGTGGAGAACGTGGAAAGCGGCGCCGCCCTGATGGACAACACCTCCGAGTTCAACGTGGACGAAGGCGTTGCCAAGATCCGTGTGCCTTACGGCACCTACACCGGCGAGGAGGGCTGATCGCCCCCTTTGCCCCGGGAAACGAACCAACGGCGAGCGGGGCTGCCCCAGGCGGCAGCCCCGCTCGCAGCCAAGTCCGGCCGGCATATGCCGGTTGGGCGTGCATCTGTGGAGCCTCTGCCTGAACCCGGTCCTGGCCCAGGCTGAGGCAGAAGCTCCGCGCAATGGGAAAACGAAGGAGGAGAATGCATATGGAGCGGCCGGCACTGCTGGAAATGCAAAATATCACCAAGGAATTCCCCGGCGTCAAGGCACTGGATGGAGTATCCCTCACCGTTCGTCCGGGCACGGTTCACGCGCTGATGGGAGAAAACGGCGCGGGAAAGTCCACCCTGATGAAGTGCCTGTTCGGTATCTACAACAAAGACAGCGGCACGATCCTGCTCGACGGAAAAGAAGTCAATTTCAAAAGCTCCAAGGAAGCGCTGGAAAACGGCGTGGCCATGGTGCACCAGGAGCTCAACCAGGCTCTGACCCGCAGCGTTATGGACAACCTCTGGCTGGGCCGTTACCCCAAGGTCGGCGGGCTGATGGTCAGCGAGTCCATCATGCGCAAGCGCACCAAGGAGATTTTTGAAGAGCTGGACGTCCACGTGGACCCCAAGACCATCATGTCCACCATGCCGGTCTCCCAGCGGCAGATGGTGGAGATCGCCAAGGCTGTCAGCTACAATTCCAAGATCATCGTCTTTGACGAACCCACCTCCTCCCTGACGGAGACCGAGGTGGAGCACCTGTTCCGCATCATCAACATGCTGCGCGACAAGGGCTGCGGCATCATTTACATCTCCCACAAGATGGAGGAGATCCTGCGCATCAGCGATGATGTGACCATCATGCGGGACGGCACCTGGGTGGCCACCCGGCCGGCCAAGGAGCTGACCATGGATGAGATCATCCGGCTGATGGTGGGCCGGGAGCTGACCAACCGCTTCCCGCCCAAGGACAACGTCCCCGGCGAGGTGATTCTGGAGGTCGAGCATCTGTCCGGCAAGTACACCCGGCTCAAGGAAGCCAGCTTCCAGCTCCACAAGGGCGAGATCCTGGGCATTGCCGGTCTGGACGGCTCCGGCCGGACGGAAGTGCTGGAAAACCTCTTCGGCGCCATGACCCGGGACGGCGGCACCATCCGGCTCCACGGCCGGGAGATCCGCAACCGCACCCCCCGGGAGTCCATCAAAAACGGCTTTGCCCTGCTGACGGAGGAACGCCGGGCCACCGGTATTTTCGGCATCCGGGACATCCGGGACAACACCGTCATCTCCAACCTGAAGAGCTACCTCATGGGCCATATCTGCCTGAGCGACAAGAAAATGCGGGAGGACACCGACTGGTCCATTCAGGCCATGCACATCAAAACGCCCAGTCAGTCCACCCAGATCCGATCCCTGTCCGGCGGCAACCAGCAAAAGGTCATCATCGGCCGGTGGCTTTTGACCAAGCCGGAGATCCTGCTGCTGGACGAGCCCACCCGCGGCATCGACGTGGGCGCCAAATATGAGATCTATCAGCTCATCATTGACCTTGCCAAGGAGGGCAAGGGCGTCATCATGGTCTCCTCCGAAATGCCGGAGCTGCTGGGCGTGTGCGACCGGATTCTGGTCATGTCCGGCGGACGTCTTGCCGGCGAGGTGGACGCCAAGAACACCAGCCAGGAAGAGATCCTGACCCTGGCTGCCAAATATGTGTAAGGAGAGAGGAGAACCAGCATGAGTAACGAATCCAAGACTCTGGAGAAGGAAGCCCAGGCCCAGGCGGAGGCCCGTCAGCCCTGGACCGCCCGTCGGGTGGGAGACCTGATTTTGAACAACGCCCTGATCATCATTATGATCCTGGCCGTCATTTACATCGCCATCATCAACGAAAACTTCCTCAAGGCCGCCTCCATCATCAACATCATCTCCCAGACCGCGGCCTATCTGCCCGCCGCTCTGGGCATCGCCGGATGTATCGTGCTCACCGGTACCGACCTGTCCGCAGGCCGTGCCGTGGGCCTGACCGCCTGCATCTCCGCTTCCCTGCTGCAAAACGCGGAGAACCTGGCCAACAAGATGTGGCCGGAGATCGGCACGCTGCCCATCTGGGCCGTGATCCTCATCGCCATGGCCATCGGCGCCCTGATCGGCTGCTTCAACGGCTTCTTCGTGGCCAAGTTCAAGCTCCATCCCTTCATCGTCACCCTGGGCACCCAGCTGATTTTGTACACCTTCCTGCTGCTCTATGTCCAGCAGGGCAACAACAAGGGCATGGCCATTTCCAACCTGGATCCCTCCTACACCTCCTTCGTCAAGGGAAGCCTGCCCTTCATGAAGGTCGGCTCCACCCCCATCCCCAACTACGTGATCTTCGCCGTCATCCTCACGGCCATCATGTGGTTCGTGTGGAACAAGACCACCTTCGGCAAGAACATGTTCGCCCTGGGCTCCAATGAGGAAGCCGCCCGGGTTTCCGGCGTCAACGTCTTTGCCACCACCATCGCCGTCTTCGCCCTGGCCGGCGCGCTCTACGGCTTCACCGGCTTCATCGAGGGTGCCCGCATCGGTTCCAACACCGCCAACACCGGCCTCAACTACGAGCTCGACGCCATCGCGGCCTGCGTCATCGGCGGCGTGAGCTTCGTCGGCGGCATCGGCAAGATCCGCGGCATCGTCATCGGTGTGCTGATGCTGCGCCTGATCTTCGTTGGCCTGACCATGGTAGGCGTTCCCCAGGACCTGCAGTACCTCATCAAGGGCGCCATCATCCTCTTTGCCTGCGCCCTGGATATGCGCAAGTATCTGGTCAAGAAGTAAGATCGATTCCTCCATTTGTTCATCGTGCATCGGGACGCGCGCCTTTCGGCGCGCGTCCTTTGCATTTCCTCCCCTTCCGGGCTGGCTTTGCTCTTTCCCCGGGAATGGGAATATGGTATACTTGTGGAAAAAAGGAGGGGATTGCCGTGGAGCTGTACCGCGTGCTGCTGGTGGACGACGAAGAGGATATCCGGGTGGGCATCAGCCGCAAGATGGACTGGGCCTCTCTGGGCTTTGCTCTGGTGGGCGAGGCGGAAAACGGCCGGGACGCTCTGGAGCTGGCAGAAACGCTGGAGCCGGACCTGGTGCTCACGGATATCAAGATGCCCTTCATGGACGGGCTGGAGCTGTGCCGGATCCTGTCGGAGCGGCTGCCGGCGTCCAAGTTCGTGGTCTTTTCCGGCTTTGACGATTTTGAATACGCCAAGCAGGCGGTGGGGCTCAACGTCTCGGAGTATATTCTCAAGCCCATCAACGCCGCGGAGCTGACGGGCGTTTTGCAAAAGCTCCGGGCGCAGCTGGATGCCGAGCGGACGGAGCGGCAGAACGTGGAACTGCTGCGCAGCCGGTACGAAGAGAGCCTGCCGGTGCTGCGGGAGCTGTTTTATACCCGGCTGCTGGAGGGACGCGTCCCCGCCGGGCAGGAATCTCAAAGAGCGGCCCGGCTGGATATCGACCTCTCGGGCCAGGCCTGGACGGTGTCCCTGGTGCACATCGACGGCGGCAGCGGGGAGCTGACGGCCCTGTCCGTCCAGCAGCTGCTGGAGGAGCACCTCAAATCGGAGGGATGCTTCAACCGGGTCTTTTTGTATAACGATTCCGTGGCGGTGCTGACGGCCTTTTCCGGAGCGGTCTCCATTTACGACTATATCAGCGCGGTGGACCGGGTGTGTTCCCTGGCGGAAAATTACCTGGGACTGACCATTACCGTAGGCGTGGGAACGCCCTGCGCCGAGCCGGCGGGACTGCCCCAGTCCGCCGAAGGCGCCCACGACGCTCTGGAATACCGGCGGATCGTGGGCGTGGGCCGGGCGGTCTACATCGGGGACCTGGAGCCGGACACCGGCGACCGGCTCTCCTTTGACGAGGCCGACGAGCGGGCCCTGACCGCGGCGGTGAAGCTGGGCGGCGAGGCCGAGGTCCAGGCCGCGGTGGAACAGATTGTGGGACGGCTGCGGCAGACCGGCCAGCCCATGGCCCAGAGCAGCCTGTTTTTCCTGGAGCTTTTGACGTGCCTGATGAAGCTGGCCCGGGGCGCGGATCTGCCTCTGGAAGAGGTGTTCGGCGCGGACTTCACCGGCGCGGTGCGGGCGGCGGACTTTGCCTCGGCGGAGGAGCTGGGGGCCTGGTGCCTGGAGCGGTGCCTGCGGATGCAGAGCCAGATTCGCCGCCAGAGAACGGACACCGCCGGAAAGACGGTGGAGATGGCCAAGGAATATATCCACAGCCATTACGGGGAAAGCGATCTTTCCGTGGAGAAGATCTGCGAATACCTGCATCTGAGCGCGGCGTATTTTTCCACCCTCTTCAAGCGGGAGACGGGCATGAGCTTCACGGCCTTCGTGACGGTGGTGCGGATGGACGCGGCCGCGGAGCGGCTGCGCAACACCCAGGACAAGACCTACCTCATTGCCCAGGCCTGCGGATACGAGGACCCCAACTACTTCAGCTATGTGTTCAAACGTCATTTCGGCGTGACCCCGACCCGGTTCCGGGCGGGATGAGGAGCCGGGAAAGGAGATGCCCGTGAAGAAGCTGTGCTCCCGCCTGCTGGGACGCTGGCAGGCGCTTTACCACCGCTCCAGCATTCAAATGGTGCTCTCGTCGTCCTTTACCGCCGTGGCGGTGACCGGCATGATTTTTCTGGGGCTGACGCTGTTTCTGCGCTTTTCCCACGCCACCAATGCGCAGATGGCGGAAAGCAGCCGCCGGGTCCTCTCCCAGGTCAATTTGAATATGGACCGCTATCTGCGGGATATGATGCGGATTTCCGATACCGTGTATTACAAGGTCATCAAGGATACGGATCTGGCGGAGGCGTCTTTGGATGACGCCCTGGAGCTGCTGTGGGAAAGCAGCCGGGAGGGCGTGGTGTCCATCGCGGTCTTCTCCGGAGACGGCGACCTCATCGCGGCCGCGCCGCTTCGGGAGCTGAAAAACAGCGTGACGCCGGAGCGGGAGTCCTGGTTTGCCGCGGCGGAGGAGCGGATTGAAAATCTCCACTTTTCCACACCCCATGTGCAGGACCTCTTTGAGGACCCGGACTACCGGTACCGGTGGGTGGTCTCCCTGAGCCGCCAGGTGGAGCTGACCCGGGCGGGCAATATCCAGAGCGGTGTGCTGCTGGTGGATATGAGCTTCGGCGGCATTGAGCAGATCTGCAAGGATGTGGATCTGGGCCACTCCCAGGGCTATTTGTATCTGACGGACCGCAGCGGCGAGATCATTTACCATCCCCGCCAGCAGCTCATTTACGCAGGGCTCCTGGAGGAAAACAACCTGGCCGCCGCCCAGTATGCTGACGGCACCCATACGGAGACGTTCCAGGGACAAACCCGGCAGGTAACGGTCAAGACCGTGGGATACACCGGCTGGAAGCTGGTGGCGGTGGTGCCCTCCACCACGCTGTGGGACAACTACGGACAGATCATCGTGTTCTTTTTGTTCGTGGTGCTCTTTTCCGTGTATCTGCTGATCTTCGTAAACCTCCGGCTGTCCGGATGGATCACCGCCCCGGTGAAAAAGCTGGACCGGGCGGTCAAAGCTCTGGAGGCCGGGGAACAGGTGGCGGATTTCAATGTGGGCGGCCCCTACGAGGTGGAACATCTGAGCCACTCCATTGAGTCCATGGTCTCCACCCTGCGCCATCTGATGGACGACATCATTGAGCAGGAAAAGCAAAAGCGCCGCAGCGAGCTGGATGTGCTGCAGGCTCAGATCAACCCGCATTTCCTGTACAACACTCTGGACTCCGTGGTGTGGATGACGGAAAACGGCCGGACGGAGGATGCGGTGGTGATGCTCACCTCCCTGGCCCGGTTCTTCCGGATCTCCCTGAGCCGGGGGTCCAGCGTGATTCCCGTTGCCGATGAGCTGGAGCACGCCCGGCATTACCTCACGATCCAGAAGATGCGCTACAAGAACAAGTTCTCCGCCGATATCCAGGCCGAAGATGGCGTGGAGCAGCTTTATACCATCAAGCTGGTCATCCAGCCGGTGCTGGAAAACGCCATCTACCACGGCATGACCTATGCCGACGGAGACGGAGAGATTCACGTCCATGCCTTCCGGGACGGCTGCGACGTGGTCATTGAGGTGACGGACAACGGCCCCGGCATGCCGGAGGATGTGGTGGAACGGCTGCTGGACCCGGCGGGACCGGCAGTGCCCGGAGCCAAGGGCTCGGGCATCGGGTTCCGCAATGTCCACCGCCGGATTCAGCTGACCTTTGGACCGGCCTACGGACTGACGATTCTCAGCGAGCCTGACGCCGGGACTGCGGTGCGGATCCGGATTCCCGCCCTGGACCGGGAGGCGGCGGAGCGGTATCGGAAGGAGGGGGAGCGATGAAGCACAGGGTGTTGCTGCAGCTGGGCATTCCGCTCCTGATTCTGTGCGCGCTGTTTTTGCTGCTGGCCTATCCCGCGGACCGGACGCTGCGTCCCCAGCCTCTGCTGGAGGTGTCGGTGATTCTGCGGGAGACGGACGTAAACCTGTGGACCAATGCCCGGCAGGGCATGGAGCAGGCGGCCATGGACCTGGATGTGGAGCTGCGGTTCCTGACGCCTGCCGAGGACAATGACGCCGCCCAGCAGGCGGAGCTCCTGGACCGGGAGGCATCCGGCGGCGCCCAGGCGGCCGTGCTGGTACCGGCGGACCGGGAGGTGCTGGCGCAGGCGGTGGCCGATCTTTCCGGCAAGCTGCCGGTGGTGTCTCTGGAGACAGACATGACGCAGGACGGCGCGGTGTGCTTTGTGGGGACGGATAATGAGGCCCTGGGCCGCAGTCTGGGCGAGGCAGTGCTCCGCGGCGTGGCGGAGGGCGGCACGGTGATCCTGCTGGACAGCGTGCCGGGAGACAACGCGGTGGCCCAGCGGCTGGCGGGAGCCCGGTCTGTCCTGGAAGCGGCGGGGCGGACGGTGGAAATTTGCCGCCCCGAGGAGGACGAGACCGTTGCCCAGGCTCTGGAATCCGCCCTGGCGCAGACGGATGCCGGTGCGGTGGCGGCCTTTGAGGCCTCGGCCCTGGAGACGGCCGCGCAGGTCCGTACGGAGCAAAGCGCTCCCCTGCTTTACGGCATGGGCGCCACTGCGGAAGTGGCAGCGGGCCTGGAGCAGGGAAAGATTGCCGCAACGGCGGCAAAAAATGAGTTTGCGGCGGGGTATCTGGCGGTGGCGGCCGCGGTGGAGAGCATCCGCAGCACGGACGGCGCACAGTCCCAGACGCTTCCGTTTTTCATGGTCCGCCGGGAAAATATGTATGACCCGGATTATCAAAAGCTGCTCTTCCCGGTGGTCCAGTGAGAGAAAGGAGGCCTTGGCATGAGAAAAATTCTGGCGGGGCTGGCGCTGGTGTCCTGGATGCTGACTCTGTGCGGCTGCGGCACCGCACCCACTCCCACCATCCGGGTGGGCGTGGCCCTTTACCAGCAGGAGGATACGTTTATCTCCACTGTGGCCCAGAGCCTCCAGCAGAAAGCCCTGGAGGAGGAGCAGGCCCGGGGGGTGAAGATCAATCTCTCCGTGGCCGACGGCCGGGGCAGCCAGACGCAGCAAAATGAACAGGTGGACCGGTTTTTGGACCAGAAGTACGACGTGATCTGCGTCAATATTGTGGACCGCACGGCCGCGGCCGTCATCATCGACAAGGCCCAGGCGGCCGGCGTACCGGTGATCTTTTTCAACCGCCAGCCGGTGGAGGAGGATTTGAGCCGGTGGGAGGGCGCCTACTATGTGGGCTCCCCCGGCGCCCAGGCCGGCGAGCTGCAGGGGCAGATTGTCCTGGAGGCCTGGCAGCGGGATCCGGCGTTGCTGGACCGCAGCGGGGACGGCGCACTGCAGTATGTCATGCTGGAGGGAGAAGCGGGCCACCAGGATGCCCTGCTGCGCACCAAGTACAGCGTCCTGGCCCTGACGGAAGCGGGAGTCCCGGTGGAAAAGCTGGCCAATGACACGGCCGACTGGCAAAGAGGCCAGGCCGGCATCCACATGACCCAGTGGCTGGAGGAATTTGGGGACCAAATTGAGGTGGTCTTCGCCAACAACGACGATATGGCCCTGGGCGCCATCGACGCGTGTCTGGCGGCGGAAATGGACCCCCTGCCCTTTGTGGTGGGGGTGGATGCCACGCCCCCGGCCCTGGAGGCCGTGGCGGAGGGCACCCTGCAGGGTACGGTGCTCAATGATGCCCAGGGGCAGGCCCGGGAAATGCTGGATCTGGCCTGTGACCTGGCGGAGGGAACGGCGCCGCAGGTGGAGGACGGCCACTATGTCTGGCTGGAGTACTCCGCGGTCACCCGGGAGTCGTTGGAAGCGGCATCCGCCGGAGCGGAAGGCCAAGGGGAATGAGGATACCGGCCCCGGAACGCATTGCGTTCCGGGGCCGGTTTTGTGCGTTTATGGGAGAAAAACCAGCCGGAATCCCGGCTGGTTCAGACCGGTCAGAGCTGATAGAGGGCCACCAGCAGCGGCATGGTGACAATGCACCCCAGGGTGGAGAGCACGTTCACAGCCCCGGCATACTCGCTGTCTCCGCCGTAGACCTGGGCCAGCTGCGTGACCATGGTGCCGGAGGGGGCGCAGGCGGCCAGCAGGCTGATGAGCAGAATATCCGCCCCGCCGGAGACCAGGGAGGCAATGCCGCTGAATTTGAGCAGGCACAGCACCGCCAGGGGGTATCCCACCAGCCGCAGGGCAATGACCTTCCAGATTCCCGGCAGGCGCACCACCGCCCGCAGGTCCACGCCTGCCAGCACCATGCCGATGATGACCATGCTGATGGGGCCCAGCATGGAGCCCACGGACTCCATGGCGCCGGAGAGAATGCCCGGCAGGCGGATATGGAACAAAAAGAGCGCCAGGCCGATGAGCATGGAGATCACATTGAGATTGCCGAAGATGTTGCGCAGGGAGATGGTCCGCTCTCCGCTCAGGAGCATCCGGCAGTGGCTCCACAGCAGGGCGATCTGCACCATCATGTACATGCTGGTAAAGAGCAGCCACTCCTTGCCCAAAATGGCGGACACCACCGGGATCAGGAGATTGACGCAGTTGGAGTAGATCACGCTGGCCTGTTCCACCGGACTTAAGTGCAGCGGGCGGCGCAGCAGGGCCGTCAGCACCAGCATCAGAAGGTGGATCAGCACGGCCGCCCCGAAGGAGAGCAGCATGGAGCGGACCATGTCCCGGGAAAAGTCCAGCTGGTACGAGGAGATGATGACGCAGGGGTTGATGAGATACAGCGCCACCACGGAGAGGTGGCGGCTGTCCTCCGACCGGGCCTTGCCCAGCTTGACCAGCAGCCAGCCCATGGCCATGGCCACAAACAGCTGTGCGATCTGCCGGAAAAGCAGGAGACTGATCATACGGGATCCTCCTTGTTGTCCGGCGATTTTGCGCCGCCGGTTTTTTGCGTGCGGTAGGCTGAGGGACTGCATCCCACCTCCCGGCGGAACGCCCGGGAGAAATAGAACGGATCGGCAAATCCGGCGGAAACCGCCACGGCGCTGACGGACAGGCTGCTGTGGAGCAGCAGCTGGCAGGCCCGCTGAATGCGGAACCGGGTGAGATAGTCGCTGGGCGAGCAGCAAAACTCCGCCTGAAAGGCCCGGTACAGACAGCTCCGGCTGACGCCGCAGGTCCGGGCGGTCTCCTCCACCCCCACATTGCGGGAATAGTTGCGCTGGAGAAAGTCGGCGCCCTGCCGGGCATAGCGGCTCAGGGCCTCTTCGCCCCGGCGGGGGCCCTCCGCCATCAAAAGACCCAGAGCGGCCTGCAGATATCCCGCCATGCGCACGGCGGCGGGGTAATCGGACCCCCGGGCTTTGTAGATATCCAGCAGCCCCTGCCGCAGCTGATCCCCCGCGGCGGGACGCAGGACCGGACATGCGGCGGTAAAGGGGGTCTGGGCCAGCAGCAGCGGCGCAGCCGGGCCGGAAAATCCCACCCAGTAGTACTCCCAGGGGTTCTTGTCGTCGGCCCGGTAGAAAATCGGCACGTCCGGCCGGGCCAAAAACGCCTCTCCGGAGTGCAAAACGAAAGTCCTGCCTCCGGTCTCGTAGGTGCCCTGGCCGGAGAGCACGTAGTGGAGCAGGTAGTGGTCCCGCACGCCCGGTCCCCAGCCGTATCCCGGCGGACATTTCTGAAACCCCACGTTATAGACCAAAAGCGACAGCTCCCCCCTGCGGTCGGTTTTGAACGAGTGCTTGAAGTCCTCTGCCACGGTCCTCCCTCCCCTTTGACACCATTGTGCTTTCAGCATATACCCGCGCAACCGATTTTGCAACAAAAATCCATGGAACCGGATACGCCGGTATATGGAAAACCGGGCCGGAGGCTGATACGGTAGAACCATCAAGAACAAGGAGGGCTTCATGATGGAACCCAACACGCTGGAAACGCGTCTGAGCCGGGGCGAGCTGGACGCGACACTCAAAACCCTGTACGGCGCCGGAGGGATGAAATCGGCCCGGGAGCGGTGCACCCAGGTGCTCGAGCGCTTCCGGCAGACCTTTGACTGCCCCGCCGAGGCACTGTTCAGCGCGCCGGGCCGTACGGAGCTGGGCGGCAACCACACGGACCATCAGCACGGGCGGGTGCTGGCTGCGGCGGTGGACCTGGATATTCTGGCCGCTGCGGCGCCCAACCAGAGCGGCATGATCCGCGTGCAGTCCCAGGGGTACCCCCTGATCGTGGTGGATCTCAGGGAGCGGGATCCCCGGCCGGAGGAGCGCAACACCTCCGCGGCGCTGATCCGGGGCGTGGCGGCACGGCTTGCAGAGCTGGGCTGCTCCTTTGCGGGTGCGGGCGTGGATGTGTACATGACCTCCTCCGTGCCCGGCGGCAGCGGACTGAGCTCTTCGGCCGCCTTCGAGGTGCTCATGGGCACGCTGCTCAACGACCTCTTCTTCGGCGGCCGGTGCACGCCGGTGGAGCTGGCCCAGATCGGCCAGTATGCCGAAAATGTGTACTTCGGCAAGCCCTGCGGACTGATGGACCAGACGGCCTCCTCCGTGGGCGGCGTGGTGGCCATCGACTTTGCCGACCCTGCCGCACCGGTGGTGGAGCAGATCAACCTGGACCTGGAGGCCAACGGCTACGCATTGTGCATTCTGGACTCCGGCGCGGACCACGCGGACCTCACGGCGGAATACGCCGCCATCACCGAGGAGCTGCGGGCGGTGTGCGGATGCTTTGGAAAGAACGTCCTGCGTGAGGTGCCCGAGGAGGCCTTCCTGGCCGCGCTGCCCCAGGTGCGGGAGAAGGCGGGCGACCGGGCGGCGCTGCGGGCCATGCATGTCTACGCGGAAAACCGCCGGGCCAAGGCCCAGGCCGACGCATTGCGCCAGGGCGATTTCGACGGCTTTTTGGCCCTGGTGCGGGCCTCCGGCGCCTCTTCGGCCATGTTTTTGCAGAACGTGATTCCCACCGGGCAGACCGCCCGCCAGGAGCTGATGGTGACCATTGCCCTGTGCCAGGCCCTGCTGGGCGGCCGGGGCGCGGTCCGGGTCCACGGCGGCGGCTTCGGCGGCACGGCCCAGGCCTTTGTCCCCCTGGAGCTGGTGGAGCAGTTCCGGCAGGAGACGGAGGCGGCGCTGGGCAAGGGCGCCTGCCATGTGGTGACGATCCGCCCGGCGGGCGGCGTCCGGATCGGATAAGGAGGAGACGGCGATGATCAATCAGGCCATTGCGGATCTGGTACAGTACGCCCTGGACACGGGCCTTGTGGAGGAAGCGGACCGGGTATGGGCGGTCAACGGTCTTCTGGAGGACCTGGGCCTTTCCGACTGGGAGGAGGTTCCCGGCCGGGCGCGGCCCCTGGAGGAGATCCTGGGCGAAATTCTGGACTGGGCCGTGGCCCAGGGCCGCATCGAGGACGGCACCACCAGCCGGGATCTCTTCGACACGAAACTCATGGGCCGCCTGACGCCCCGGCCCTCCCAGGTCCGGGCGGCGTTTGCCGAAAAATATGCCCGCTCCCCGGAGGAGGCCACGGACTGGTACTATCAGTTCAGCCAGAATACCGATTACATCCGCCGCTACCGGGTGGCCCGGGACCGGAAGTGGATTGCCCGCACGGACTACGGCGACCTGGAAATCACCATCAACCTCTCCAAGCCGGAGAAGGACCCCCGGGCCATTGCCGCGGCGCGCTCCGCGCCCCAGGGCGGCTATCCCAAGTGCCTGCTGTGCCGGGAAAATGAGGGCTACGCCGGCCGGATGAACCATCCCGCCCGGCAGAACCACCGCCTGATTCCCGTTACCATTGACGGCAAGGACTGGTTCTTCCAGTACTCTCCCTATGTGTACTATAACGAGCACTGCATCGTCTTCAACGGGCAGCACGTCCCCATGAAGATCGACCGCTCCGCCTTCCGCAAGCTGCTGGACTTTGTCAAGCAGTTCCCCCACTACTTTGTGGGCTCCAACGCGGATCTGCCCATTGTGGGCGGCTCCATTTTGAGCCATGACCACTTCCAGGGCGGCCGCCACGTCTTTGCCATGGAGAAGGCCCCGGTAGAGCGGGCGGTTTCCTTCCCGGGCTTTGCCGACGTGGAGGCGGGCATCGTCCGCTGGCCTCTGTCCGTGATCCGGCTGCGCTGCGGTGACGACAGCCGCCTGGTGGACCTGGCGGAGAAGATCCTCACCGCCTGGCGGGGCTATACCGACGAGCAGGCCGTGATCTATGCCCACACCGACGGTCAGCCTCACAACACCATCACCCCCATCGCCCGGATGCGGGAGGGGCGCTATGAGCTGGATCTGGTGCTGCGCAACAACCTCACCACGCCGGAGTACCCCCTGGGGCTGTATCACCCCCATCCGGAGCTGCACCACATCAAAAAGGAAAACATCGGCCTCATTGAGGTCATGGGCCTGGCGGTGCTGCCCGCCCGGCTCAAAGGCGAGCTGGCGGAACTGGCCGACGCCCTGGTCCAGGGCGCGGACCTGCGCAGCAGTGAGACCCTGGCCAAGCATGCCGACTGGGCGGAGGAGCTCAAGACCCGGTACACCTTCACGGCGGAAAATGTGACGGACATTCTCCAATCGGAGGTGGGCGCGGTGTTTGCCCAGGTGCTCGAGCACGCCGGCGTCTACAAGTGCACGCCGGAGGGCCGTGCGGCCTTCCAGCGGTTTATCGATTCGGTTCAGTAAAAAGCGGCAGCGTCCCCTGCCCGGCAGGGAACGCTGCGGAACAATCCCCGGCGCGGCCGACAAGGGCGCGGGGAAACTTGAAGTTTGAAGGAGGATTCCCCTATGAAAACGATTCTGGTGGCCGGCGGCGCCGGCTATATCGGCAGCCACATGGTGGCTCTGCTGGTGGAGCGCGGCTATGATGTGGTGGTGGCGGACAATCTGCGCACCGGCCACTGGCAGGCGGTGAAGGGCGCCCGGAAGCTGTACATCGGCGACCTGCGGGACGGCGCCTTTTTGAATCAGATCTTCGAGGAAAACCAGGTGGACGGCGTCATCAACTTTGCCGCCTACTCCCTGGTGGGCGAGAGCGTGACCAATCCCCTGAAGTATTACGGCAACAACGTGGCCGGTTCCCAGTCCATGCTCACGGCCATGAAGGACCACGGCGTGAACAAGATCGTCTTCTCCTCCACGGCCGCCACCTACGGCGAGCCGGAGAAGCAGCCCATTGAGGAGACGGACCGCACCGAGCCCACGAACCCCTACGGCGCCACCAAGCTGGCCATTGAGGGCATGCTCAAGTGGTGCGACAAGGCCTACGGCATCCACTATGTGGCCCTGCGCTACTTCAACGCCGCCGGTTCCAACCAGGATGTGGGCATCGGCGAGGACCACAGCCCCGAGTCCCACCTGATCCCCCTGGTGATGAAGACGGCCCTGGGCCAGCGCAGCCACATCGGCATTTTCGGGGACGACTATCCCACCCCCGACGGCACCTGCATCCGGGACTACATCCACGTCCGGGATCTGGCGGAGGCCCACCTGCTGGCCCTGGAGCATCTGGAAAAGACCGGCGAGAGCGGCGTATTCAACCTGGGCAGCGGCGACGGCTACTCCGTCAAGGAGATCATCGACACCGCCCGGCGCATCACCGGCAAGGAGATCCCCGCCGTGGTGGAGCCCCGCCGGGCCGGCGATCCCTCCGTGCTGATTGCCTCCAACAAGAAGGCTGCCGAAGTCCTGGGCTGGACGCCCAAGCGGGGCCTGGAGGAGATCATCGCCGACGCCTGGGCCTGGCACTCCAGCCATCCCAATGGCTACGAGGGCTGAAGAAGCGGCGCGGTTCCCGGCTGAAAACCAAACAACAAGGCCCCGGCGGATGTTCGCCGGGGCCTTGTTTTGCAGTTGGGCAAAGGGGGGCGGTCAGGAGTCTCCATACAGCCACGCGTCCGTGCGGTTCCACAGCTTCTGGAACGCGCCGGGAGACTGTGCGCAGGCCTTGATGTCTCCGCCTGCCAGATCCCCCAGAATCTCGCTGAGCCGGTCCTGGCTCAGGGTGTGCACCACCGTCTCCCCGTCTGCGCTGGGATAGGACCAGGCGATCTCTCCCAGATTGTCCACCAGGGCCAGCAGCAGCGGCGCGGCGGCTTCCACCCGCCGGTTGAGGAGGTCCTCCTCCGCGGGAGAGGCGGGGGCACGGTAGCACAGCGTCCAGCGGTAGGGCGTCCGGGAGGTCTGAAGCTCCATGGTGTATCCGTCGGGCAGCCGTCCGGCCTGCACCAGCGCCTGGGCCAGCCGTCCCAGGGCGGGGGCGTTCCCCACGTAGGGCGTGCGGCAGGCGTAGACGCTTTGGGCGTCGGCGGTCAGTGTGACGCCGTCCTGCCAGAGCAGCGCGCCGCACAGGTAGACCTCCTTCACGCCGGATACGTCGATGGTCATGGCATATTCCTCACGGGGATGGAGGGGCGAGGGCCGTCCCTGCCGGGCGGTGATGAACACCGTCTCCCCTTCCCGGGTTGTCTCCCAGTCCCAATACGCCGGGGCGTCGGACGGGGCATCCGCCGGCGCCAGAATCCGCACATCCAGGGTTTCCTCGGCGGGATGGGTGTGAACGCCGAAGCTCATGGGGTGGGCTTCCCGGTCCGCCGGGGTGCCGATGACATACGCCCCCAGGCCCCACAGGGCCGTCAGCACCAGCAGCGTGCATACCACGGCCAGAATTACCCGGCCCTTGGTTTTGCGGCGGATGGCCTTGAGATAGTCCACCTCCCGCTCCGGCATGTCCATGGCGGGCTCCTCCGGGGCCGTCATGGCCGCCAGACGGGCCGCGCAGTCCGGACACTGCGCCGTGTGGCGCTCCAGGGCCTCCCGGCTCTCCTCCCCGGCCAGTCCCTCGGCGTACAGGGGCATCAGGTCCCGGGCTACGCCGCAGCCAAGATCATTTTTCATCGTCGTCACCTCCGGTTTTCAGCCGCTCCTTGCAGCGGTAAAACGTCACCCGGGCCCAGGTCTCCGTCCGGCCCAGCAGCTCCCCGATCTCCCGAAAGCTCAGGGAGGCGAACACCCGCAGGTAGACCACCTCCCGCCCCGGCTCCGGCAGGGCGTGGACCTGCCGCAAAAGCTCCAGGTGGGACCAGCGTTCCAGGTGTTCTTCCTCCGCCGAGGGAAGCGGCGGCAGCATGGTCTCGTCCTCCGGCAGGGGAACCTCCCGGCCCTGGCGGCGCAGGTGGCCGTACCACAGATGCCGGGCGATCTGGCACAGCCACACGGAGACTTTGCACCGTCCGTCAAAGCGCCCGGCGGACCGGACGGCCTGATAGAAGGTCTCCTGGGTCAGTTCCTCCGCCAGATCCGGGTCATGGCACAGGGAGAGGAGGAACTTATATACGGTTTGGGCGTGGCGCTGGTAGACAGCGCTCATAGAGTCCATGGTCCTCCCTCCTTTCACCTCTTATGTGTCCCGGAGCGGGCAAAACGTTACACGTTCGGCAAAAAAATTTGACGGGCCGCAGCCCGTCAAATCGTTATTCCGGCACGTTGGTCTCAAACATCTCCTCAAACGAGGTGATGTAGTAGTCCGCAATGCGGCGGATGGCCTCCTGATCCTCCCGGGCGGAGTCGTCATACACACCGCACACCCGGAACCCGGCCGCCTTGGCGGTCTCGATGGCGTGGAGGGCGTCCTCGAAGATCACGGTGTCCTTTTTGTTGGAGCGCAGGCGGCGCATGCACCGCTCGAAGATCTCGGGGCTGTCCTTTCCCTGGCCGACTTCCTGGCAGGTGAGAATCCCCCGGAAGTATCCGTCGATTCCGGCGCAGCGCAAGGCGGCCTCGGCCAGATGGCGGTCCGTGGCGGTGGCCACATACATCCACACGCCCTCCATTTTCAGCAGGGAGAGAAATTTCACAACCCCGGCCTTGGCCTGAACCTGGTGGGTGTAGAAGTCCTCCACCTGGGCCTCGATCAGGGCGACGATCTCATCCACGCTCTGGGTCATGTGGTAGGCATCCTTGCAGTAGGCGGCGCCCTGGCGGACGGTCAGGACCTTGAGCTTTTCGCCCAGGTCCGGCTCCGGTTCAATGCCCAGGGACCGCAGGGTCCGGGCGCCCAGGTCGTTCCAGATGAACATGGAGTCGAGCAGAGTGCCGTCCATGTCGAAAATTGCGCTTTGCAGTCTCATGGTGACGTTCCTTTCCGCTTTGTTTTTTCAATTGCGACTATTATAGCACTGTGATAGGATGAAAGACAAATACAAATCGCATCCTGTGAAACAAGGAGGTGTCCCGTATGCGTCTGTTTGCGGCGATTGCGGCGGAGGGAGCGGTGCGGGAGGCACTGGTGCAGGCCCAGGCAGAATTGCGCCGGCTGGGCCGGGGCAGCTTTCCCCGGCCGGAGATGCTGCACCTGACCCTGGCCTTTTTGGGGGAGGTTCCGGGCGACGCTCCGGCCCGGGCGGCGGTGGAAACCCTGCGGGGAACCGGTCCGCTGGTTTTGACGGTGGAAGGCGTGGGCCGCTTTGGGGATACCTGGTGGGCCGGTGTTCGGCCGAATCCGGAGCTGGCAGCGCGGGCGCTGGGTCTCCAGGCGGAACTGCGGCGGCGGGGCATAGCCGTGGAGGACCGGCCCTGGGTGCCCCATATCACTCTGGCCCGGCACTACCGGCCCAAAAGCGGGCTGCCGGAACTTTCCTTGCCGCCGGGATCCATGGAGGTCCGGCAGATGGTGCTGCTGGAGTCCTTGCAGCAGGATGGCCGGGCGGTGTATGCGCTGCGGTACGCCGCAGAGCTGTAAGAAAACAAAATCAGGACAACAAAACGCCCCGGGGGACGTGCGCATTGCGCACGTCCCCCGGGGGTTATTGCCAGCGGAATTGCCGGGCGGTATATTGATCGGCACAGCGGAAAAACAGCTCCCGGCTGTGAAATTCCAGCTTGGGACAGCCTTCCATGGGGTGAAAGGAGATCACCCGCCGTTTGGGGTCCACCCAGATGCGAAAGACCGGAGCGGTCTGGGGAAGGTCCCCTGTCATGTCAGGTCCTCTCCCCGGGCCACGGCCTCCTTGGCCTCTTCAATGGTCATACCGCCGGAGTAGTGGCCGCCGCAGGAGACGGAATACGTCCCGATGACCTGGTGCTCACTGTCGTACAGGGAGAGATGAAATTCATGGGGGCATTCCTCGGCCGGCAGGCCGCTGGGCAGGGCTTCCTCCTCCGCACGGGAAATATAGCCTTGCTGGTCCCCGATTTTGCGTGCGGCAACCAGATCCGGCTGGTAGCCCACATAGGCGCTCAGCCGCAGATCACCGTAGGACTCGCCCAGACGGTTGGTGGGGTATTCCCCCTGAACCAGGGTATCCAGCAGCGGCTGTTCCGAAGTCGGGTCCAGGGCGTCCGCGTTGCCCACCAAGAATTCCCGCATGCTCAGCGGCGCGCCGCAGAAGGTATTTTTGGTGATGAAACACTTGTACCACACGCCGTTGATCCGGACATAGGAATTGGGGTCGTCATCCGGCAGCAGGGTGCCTCCCCGGCTGCGGATCAGGTCCGGGTCTCCCCGGAGGGCGGTTTCCATGATCGTGCGCAGTTCCTCGGAGTCTTCCGCGGAGTCCTCTGCCTCTGCAGCGGGCTGCTGTGCAGACTGCGGGGGAGATTCCGGCTGTGCCGGGACGGCAGCTTCGGCCTCGGCGGAAGCGGTGTCCGATGACGGTTCTGCTTCGGGCGCAGAGTCCGCAGGCGGCGGATTGTCTTGGTCCGCGCCGGCGAGGAGGTCCCCAAGGGTGTCGTGTTCGGAACCGTCCTTCTGGACGGAGGACTCCGGCGAGGGGGTTGTTTGGGCAGAGGGTTCCTGCGCGGCGGCGGTAATCAGAGGTTCCCGGGAGAACCATGCCGCTGCGGTGCCGCAGGAAAATACCGCGGCCGCGGCCAGCAGGGCCAACAGGCGCCTGCGGCCTTTGAGGGGTGCCGTGTGCAGCATTTTGCTCAGTCTCCTTTCCAAAGCCTCCCGGGAGGAGAGGCACAGGACCCAGGGGCCTGCCCCTGCGGTGCTCCCGGCGGCCATTTGCAGCAGGATTTGTCCGTACCGGAGCCGTTCCCGGCGGTTGAGAAGTCTGGCTACGTCCTCGTCGCAGCGCTCCTCCCCGACCTCCCGGACGGTCCGGTCCAGCATGTGAAACAAGGGGTTGTACCAGTGGAGGGTCAGGGCGGCCATGGAGGCAAGACGCACCCACAGATCGCCCCGGCGAATATGATTGAGCTCGTGAAGCAGCAGACACTTGAGGGATTCCGGTTCCAGGGGCTGTTCCGGCAGCAGAATGGCCGGGTGGAAAATCCCGGTTACCAGCGGCGACGACACAGCCGCCGAGATGCGCACTTCCGGCTGCCGCCGCAGGCCCAGCAGGGTCCGGCAGCGGAGCAGGACCTCCGTCACCGGCTCTTCTGCGGCCGGACGGGCTGCGCGCACCAACCGTCCCAGGGCCCGGCGGGCCCGCAGCTTCGGGATCAGGACCCAGGCAGCGCCCAGCAGCCAAACGGCGGCCAGCAGCGCCAGTCCCCACTGGGGGAGGGTCAGGGTCCCGGTCTGGGAAACGCCCTCGCCGGACAGCGCCGCGGGCGGCATCCACACGGTGCCGCCCGGCAGAGCAACCGGTTCGGCGGCGGGAGGGAGCACGGTCCCCCCTTCTGATGGGGAGAAAACGGCTCCCGGCAGAAGGCGAATCCAGGAAAACAGGCAATTCCAGGGGACCAGGGCAAAGAGCAGGCTCAGCTTCACCATCCGATCCTCCCACCGGGCACTGAGACGCCCCCGTGCCATGCGGCGCAGCAGCAGGCAAACCGCTGCCGCTGTACTGCCGGATACAGCCAGCTGCGCCAGAGTGTTAATCAGCATGATGGGCCTCCTGTTCAAACCAGCGGCGCAGGGTGTCCAGCTCCTCCTTTTTCAGAGGTTCTCCGCCGTAAAAGGCGGCCAGGAAACCCAGCAGGTCTCCATGATAGTGCTCGTCCACCAGGCGGCGGGCTTCCAGCTTGTGATAGCCCTGCTCCGTCACCGCGGGTGTATAGAAATTGGACCTTCCCCGGCGTTCCACCGTCAGGACGCCTTTTTCCACAAGACGGGTCAAAAAGGTGGAAACCGTCTGGATCTTCCAGCCCTTGTGGGCAAACAGCTCCAGCAGCTGTGCGGCGGTGATGGGCGCGCCGGTGTCCCAGATGACCCGCATGATCTCCATTTCCGATTCAGACAGGCTTTGAAATTGTCCCATAGTACAGCACCTCCAAAAACTACATCGATGTAGTATAACTATTATATACTACAAACGTGTAGTAGATGTCAAGAGGGCGGGGGAAACTTTTCCTGACAAAAAAGCCGCCGTCCCGTGGAAAACGGGACGGCGGCTGCCGGATTGAAAAACAGATAAGGAACGCTCAGCACAGCTTGGCGCCTGCGGGGAAACAAGCAAAGCGCCGCCGGGGGCGGAGAAAGCGCGCTTGTTTCGAGGAAGCGGCCCGATTGGCCGCCGTATTTTGCGGCGGGGAATCGGAGCGCCGCGACGGTGGGGGTGCAGCAAGGATCGAAAAATCCTCAGCAGAGCTTGGCACCTGCGGGGATGGAATCGTCCAGCATGACGAGGTTGAGCTTTTCCTCGCCGTGCTCCGTGTGGACGGCGGAGAGCAGCATGCCGTTGGACTCCTGGCCCATCATCTTCCGGGGCGGCAGGTTCACAATGGCCACCAGGGTCTTGCCGATGAGGTCCTCGGGCTCATAGAACTTGTGGATGCCGGAGAGGATCTGCCGGTCGGTGCCGGTGCCGTCGTCCAAGGTGAATTTGAGGAGCTTTTCGCTCTTTTTCACCGCCTCGCAGGCCTTGACCTTCACCACCCGGAAGTCGGACTTGCAGAAGGTGTCAAAGTCCACCTTTTCGGTCAGCTGCGGCTCCAGCTCCACGGCGGGCAGGGCGGCCTTCCGGGCCGCGGCCTCCAGCTCCTCCAGCTCGGAGAGGGCCTTGTCCATGTCCAGACGGGGGAAGAGGTTTTCGCCCTTGGTCACGGCAGCAGTCTCGCTGAGGCTGCCCCACACCGCGGCGGCGTCCCAGGTGCGGCAGGCTTCGCAGGCGCCGATCTGGCCGAAGAGCTTTTCGCAGCTGCCGGGCATGAAGGGCGTGAGGAGAATGCCGCAGATCCGGGTGGTCTCCAGGAGGTTGTAGAGGACGTGGGCCAGACGCTTGCCGTTGGCCTCCATATCCTTGGACAGAGCCCAGGGGGCGTTTTCGTCGATATACTTGTTGGCTCTCTGGATGACCTTGAAGATCTCCTCCAGGGCCTTGTGGGGGGCGAAGGCGTCCATGGCCTCCTGATAGCGTGCCCGCAGGCCGGAGGCCAGGGTGATGAGCTCGGTGTCGAAGGATTCGGGTGCGTCCCAGGTGCGGCAGCCCTCCGGCAGCGTGCCGCCGAAGTACTTGCCCACCATGGCGGTGGTGCGGCTGACCAGGTTGCCCAGGTCGTTGGCAAGGTCGGTGTTGATGGTCTGGATCAGCAGCTCGTTGGAGAAGTTGCCGTCGGAGCCGAAGGGGAACGTGCGCATGAGGAAGAAGCGCAGAGCGTCCACACCGAACTTTTCCGCCAGGATATAGGGGTCCACCACGTTGCCCTTGGACTTGGACATCTTGCCGCCGTCGAGCAGCAGCCAGCCGTGGCCGAAGACGTGCTTGGGCAGGGGCATTTCCATGCTCATGAGCATGGCGGGCCAGATGATGGAGTGGAAGCGGACGATCTCCTTGCCCACGATGTGGACATCGGCGGGCCAGTAGTGATCGTAGTCGTGATAGCGGTCATTGTACAGGCCCAGGGCGGTGGTGTAGTTGAACAGGGCGTCCACCCACACGTAGACCACGTGGCCGGGATCAAAGTCCACCGGCACGCCCCAGGTGAAGCTGGTGCGGGAGACGCACAGGTCCTCCAGGCCGGGATCGATGAAGTTTTTCACCATCTCATTGACCCGGGAACGGGGCTGGAGGAAGTCGGTGTTTTCCAGCAGGTCCCGGATCCGGTCGGCGTACTTGGACAGGCGGAAGAAATAGGCCTCTTCCTCGGCGTCCTGCACTTCCCGGCCGCAGTCGGGGCACTTGCCGTCCACCAGCTGGCTCTCGGTCCAGAAGGATTCGCAGGGCTTGCAGTACTTGCCCTTGTAGGTGCCCTTATAGATGTCGCCCTTTTCGTACATCTTCCGGAAGATCTTCTGGATGGAGGCGACGTGGTAATCATCCGTGGTGCGGATGAAGCGGTCGTTGGAGATGTCCATCAGCTTCCACAGGTCCTTGACGCCCTGGGGGCCCTCCACGATCCGGTCCACAAACTCCTTGGGAGAGACACCGGCCTCCTTGGCCTTGTCCTCGATTTTCTGGCCGTGCTCATCGGTGCCGGTGAGGAAGAGCACATCCTCGCCCATGAGGCGGTGATAGCGGGCCAGGGCATCGGTGGCTACCGTGCAGTAGGTGTGGCCGATGTGAAGCTTGTCCGAGGGATAGTAGATGGGGGTGGTGAGATAAAATTTCTGCTTTTCCATAACAGGGGTTCTCCTTTCGTCACGGCGGCTCCGAATGGAAGAGGGCCGTAGTTGCAAACAAGCCTTATTATTATATCGGATGATTCTGGAAAATACAACGCTTGCCGGGGATTTTCCCGGGAAAAAGGGGAAAAACGGCCAAGAAAAATTTCCGCCCGCGCTTGCCCGCGGCAGGGCCATGGGGTAAAATGGAAACGGAATGCCGCTTGGCCGCAGTGCCGGAAAGGAGACGGACATGGACATCAAGAATCCGGAATACATTTTGGAAATCGCCCGGCAGCAGAGCGTCACCCGGGCGGCGGAAAAACTCTTTGTGACCCAATCCACCTTGAGCCAGTATCTTTTGAAGCTGGAAGCGGAGCTGGGAACGCCGCTGTTTTTGCGGGACAAGAACTGCCTGACCCCCACCGACGCCGGACGGATCTACCTCCAGGCGGCGCAGGACATTGTCCGGATCCAGGATGCCACGCTGTCCTCCATAGCCTCTTTGAAAAACGAGGGCTGCATCCGCCTGGGCTGTTCATCCTGGGGGCTGGACCTGGTGGCCAACAGCCTGCCCGCCTTCAAGGAACGCTTCCCCTCCATCACGCTCAAGCTCTATGAAAACCGCTACCTCCAGCTCAAGGCCATGATGCAGGCCGATAAGATCGACCTGGCCGTCATTGCCGTCACACCGGAGGACGATCTGCCCGCCCAGGGCTATACCTCTCTGTGCCAGGAGGAGCTGGTGCTGGTGCTGCCCAAGGACCATCCCTTCTGTACGGCCCATCCCCGGACCCGGAAAATCAAGCCCGCGGTGCTGGCCGAGGAGCTGCGGGAGGTGAGCTTCATCTTCTCCGACGAGGGGTCCACCATCCGCAAGCTGGAGGATAAGCTCTTCGGGGATCTGATGTTCCGGCCCAATGTGGTCTGCGAGCTCAACCGGGATGACTTCACCCAGAAGATGGTGGCAAACGGCGTGGGCGCGGCCATTGTCCCCGCGGCGGACATCCGGGGCTTTTCTACGGTGCGGGCCTTCCGGTTTGATCCGCCCCTTTGCCGGGAGGACATTTTGGTGTTCCGCCGGAATGTGGAGCGGACGGAGGCCATGACCTGCCTGGAACAGATCCTGGTGGAACACTCCCGCTCGGACCGGCAGGTGGAGTTTTTGTCGGAGCCGGAGGGATAAGGGACATGGAAACGGCGGATGAAACGAAAGAGAGGACTGGAACCATGAGAAAACAGGCAAAGACCTTTGCTGCCGCGGTGCTGGCTGTGGCAGCCATGTCCATGTGCGCACTGGCCCAGTGGTCGAAAATTCCCGGAGCGTCGTTTGCCGTTCCCGATGACGGCGCCATTTCCCTGCACCTGGCGGATGTGAGCATGGACGCAAAGAACAGCGATGAGACCGCCGCTGCCGCGGCCCAAACGCCTGAGACGCCCGCGTTTGCGGATGTGGCTCCCGATGCCTATTACGCCGGCGCGGTGGCCTGGGCGGTGGACCAGGGCATCACCGCCGGAAAGACGCAGACCCTGTTTGCACCCAACGAAACCTGCACCACGGCCCAGATCCTCACCTTCCTGTGGAGAGCCAACGGCAGTCCGGAGCCTGCGGCGGACAATCCGTTCACCGATGTGGAAGAGGACGCCTATTACAGCAAAGCGGCCCGCTGGGCATATGAGAAGGAACTGGTGTCCGGCAATGTATTCTCTCCGGATGCGCCCTGTCCCCGGGGACAGACGGTGCTGTTTTTGTATTTGCTGGCGGGCTTTCCGGATGCTCCGCTGAGCACTTTCTCCGATGTGGCGCCGGATTCTGTGTATTCCCGGGCCATTTCCTGGGCGGTGGACCAGAAAATCACCACGGGAAAGACCGCGGATACGTTTGCACCGGACGAACTGTGCACCCGGGGACATGTTGTGACGTTTTTGTACCGGGCCATGGCCTGAGTGCGGAATTTGATCCCAAATCACAAGGCGGCGGGCATCAGCCCGCCGCCTTGTGCGTTTATGATTTTGGAGCAGACGAAATCTGGTCTGCCAGGCTCCCCCGCCGCATCCAGCGGCCGGAGCGGTAATAGCCCACGGTGATGAAAAAGCCTGCGAGCCACCCCACGCCGAAGCCCAGATACATGAAGTCCGGGCCGAACCGGTCGGCGATCAGATAGACCGACGGCGCCCGCAGCAAGATCAGGGAGAAGATGGTGTTGAGCATGGGAAAGACGCTCTCCCCCGCGCCCCGCATGGCGCTGTTGAGGGTGAAAAAGATGGCGAAGAACACGTAAAAGGGCATGATGCCCCACAGATAGACGGCACCGGCATGGATGACGGCGGGAGTTTTGGAGAAGAGCCGGATCAGCGATGGCGCGGCGGGCATCAGGATGGCCGCCATCAGAAGCGACCACACCACGGAGGCGGCCACCGCGGCGCGGATGCCCTGCCGGGCCCGCTGGGGCAGCCGGGCGCCCATATTCTGGCCCACAAAGGCCGTGGCGGCGCTGGCCACGCTCTGAATGGGCAAAAACGCCAGCTGATCCATCCGGTATCCGGCGTTGTATCCGGCGGTATAGGCCTCGCCGAAGGAGTTGACCTTGCTCATGATGACCATGGACCCCACCGCCACCAGGGACATCTGAATCCCGGCGGGAAGGCCCACGCCCATGATCTGCCGGAAGAGGGCCCGGTCAAACCGAATGGGAAACGGCCGGATGGCGATCTGGGGGTAACGGCGGTTGATGAAGACGACGCCGAACAGCCAGGAGACGGCCTGGGAGAAGATGGTAGCCAGGGCCACGCCCAGCACGCCCATTCCGGCCCACAGGACCAGGGCAAAGTCCAGGATGATGTTCAGCACGGCCGCAATGGACAAAAACAGCAGCGTGGAGCGGCTGTTGCCCAGGCCTCCCAGGATGCCGGCGTTGAGGTTGTAGCCGATGGTGCCGATGAGGCCCGCGCACACCACGGTGAGATAGAGCCAGGCGTCCTGCCAGACGGAGGCATCCACCCGCAGCACCACAAGCAGGGGCTTGACCAGAGCCACCGCCGCCAGGGTCACCGGCAGGACCGAGAGCAAGAAGGCGGTGTAAATGGTGTCCACGGCGTCCCGGACCCGCTGAAGCTCTCCCGCGCCGTAAAGCTGGGCGATCACCACGGTGCCGCCGTTGGCAAGGCCGGTGAAGAGGGATGTGAACATGAACAGCACCGGAAAGCCCACGCCCACGGCGGCCAGGGCGGCGTCTCCCACATAGCGGCCCACCACAAAGCTGTCCACCATGTTGTAAAGCTGTTGGAGGAAGCTCCCTGCCAGCAGGGGCAGGGCAAACCGGATGAGATGTCCGGCGGGAGATCCCACCGTCATATTTCGGGTGCCGTCAGCCATGGGCGATGCTCCTTTCCGCCTGTGTCTTTTTTTCTACTGTACTCCATTTGCCCCCTGGGGGCAACCTTGTTTTTCCGGGGGCAATGGGGTACAATAACGTCTGCTGAATCAACCGTTACCATCAGACGACTTTACGCCAAGGAGGAACGACATGAAACTGGTATCCTGGAACGTCAACGGCCTGCGGGCCTGCCTGGGAAAGGGCTTTTTGGAGTTCTGCGCCCAGGCGGACGCCGACATCATCTGCCTGCAGGAGACAAAAATGCGGCCCGAGCAGGCGCAGTTTGATTTGCCGGGCTATACCCGGTTCTGGAACAGTGCCGACAAGGCCGGGTATTCCGGCACGGCGGTGTTCACCCGGGAAGAGCCCCTGTCGGTGACCTATGACTTCGGCGCGGACGAGCACCGCCATGAGGGCCGGGTGATTACGGCGGAGTATCCGGGATTTTATCTGGTGTGCTGCTATACCCCCAACTCCCAGGAGGGACTCAAGCGGCTGGACTACCGCATGACCTGGGAGGACGACCTGCGGGCGTATCTTCTGGAGCTGGATGCGCGCAAGCCGGTGGTCTACTGCGGAGACCTGAATGTGGCCCATGAGGAAATCGACATCAAGAACCCGTCCACCAACCGCCGCAACGCCGGGTTTACCGACGAAGAGCGGGCCAAGATGACGCAGCTTTTGGACGCGGGATTTGTGGATACCTTCCGGGCGCTGCATCCGGATGTGACGGGAGCCTATTCCTGGTGGAGCTACCGTTTCAACGCCCGGAAGAACAACGCCGGATGGCGCATTGACTATTTCATCGTCTCCCGGCGGCTGCAGGAAAAGGTCCGCGCCGCGGAGATCTGGAGCGAGGTCCTGGGGTCGGATCACTGCCCGGTGATGCTGGAGCTGGCGGAGTAAGCACCGGCCAAAAAGACCGCGCGCTGCGTGGAGGCTGCACTTGACAAGGGGCCGAAAGGGCCGTATCATGGGTCCGAAAAATTTGGCCGGGCGGATCGCCCGGATTGGAAAGGAAGCATGTACCATGGCAGAGGCAATGAAGTACGGTAAGGAGGAGTTTGCCGTGACGCTCCCGGCGGAGAAGATCGCCGCCGAGCTGGAGCCCAACCGCGTGGAGCTGCCCCAGCGCACGGTGGCGGAGCATATCCGCTATGCGCTGGCCCATCCGGTGGACTCCGCGCCGCTGGATCAGCTGGTCCATGCCGGGGAAACGGTGTGCATTGTGATCTCCGACGTTACCCGGCGCTGGCAGTCTCCGGAAACGTATCTGCCCATTTTGATTGAGGAGCTGGAAAAGGCCGGCATCCGGGATGAGGACATGCTGATCCTCTCCGCCACCGGCACCCATCGCCGCCAGACCCGGGAAGAGCATGTGGGCATGGTCACCGAGGCGGTGTATGACCGCATCCGGGTGGTGGACCACCAGTGTGAGGATACGGAGAACCTCACCTACGTGGGCACCACCTCCTTCGGCACGCCGGTGTGGCTGGACAAGCGGGCCCTGGAGTGCGACCACATCATCCTCACCGGCGGTGTGGTGTACCACTTCATGGCGGGCTTCGGCGGCGGCCGCAAGAGCATCCTGCCGGGCATTGCCGGCCGGGAGACCATCATGAAAAACCACAACCTGGCCCTGAACCCCGGCCTGGGCAGCGGCTCCCATCCGGAGGTCCGCAGCGCCAACATGACCGCAGCCAACCCCGTCCACGCCGACATGATGGAGGCCTGCTCCATGGCGGCCCCCACCTTCTTGCTCAACGTGGTGGTGAATGACGAGCAGAAGATCATCGGCGCCTTTGCCGGCAACTGGGTGACGGCTCACCGGGCGGCCTGCGATCTGGTGGACCGGCTCTACGGCGTCCCGGCCCACGAAAAGACGCCTCTGGTCATCGCCAGCGCCGGCGGCTATCCCAAGGACCTCAACTTCTACCAGACCATCAAGACTCTGTGCAACGCCCTGGAGGTCTCCCAGGAGGGCGGCACCATCATTCTGGTGACCAAGTCGGAAGAGGGCTTCGGCAACGAGGATACCCGCCGTCTCATCGCGGACTATCCCAATATGCTGGAGCGGGAGAAGGCCCTGCGGGCAGACTTCTCCATCGGCGCCTTCATCGGCTACCTCTTCGCCCAGACCGGCGAGAGCCGCAACCTCATTGCCGTGACGGATATCCCCCAGGAGCAGTTCGGCACGGCCCGGATTCACACGGTCAAGACCCTGGACGAGGCTCTGGCCCTGTCCCGCAGCCTCAACGGCGGCGAGGACCTGCGGGCCACCCTCCTGCCCCACGGCGCCAATACCCTGCCCAAGCTGGGCTGAGCGTGTCCAAACCGCATGGGAAGCAAGACGGACCGCCGGAGCGTTCGCTCCGGCGGTCCGCTGTCTTTTCAGCAAAGACGGCTAGGCCAGCAGGGCGGTGATCTCGTCGATTTCCAGATCCTGCAGTGCCCAGTTGATGCCGTAGCCCACCACCTTGGCAAGGTCCCGCACCTGGGCGTCGATGTCCCGGGGGGTGACCATCATGGGCTTTGCTCGTCCCTTGCGCAGCTGGGATTCCTCCACGGCAAGGCCCTGCTCCTCCAGAAGGTCCGCCGCCAGGGTGGCGGCGTCCACCACCGTGGGAATGCCGATGGAAAAGACCGGCACGCCCAGGGTTTTCTGATCCAGCGCCCAGCGGTGATTGCCCACGCCGGAGCCGGGCACAATCCCGGTGTTGCTCAGCTGAACGGTGGCGCACACCCGCTGGCACCGGCGGGAGGCCAGAGCGTCAATGGCAATGACCAGAGCCGGATGCACCTGCTCCACCAGGCCCCGCACCGCCTCCGCCGACTCCACGCCGGTGGTGCCCAGCACCCCGGTGCGGAAGGCCGCCACCGGCCGGAAGCCGGAAAACTGCCGGGGCATGGCGGAGATCAGGTGCCGGGTGATGAGCAGATGCTCCAGGGTCAGGGGGCCCACGGCGTCCGGCGTCATGGCCCGGTTCCCCAGACCCACCACCAGCACCGGTCCCTCCGGCGGCAGCAGCTCCCGCAGCTCGCTGCCCACGGCCCGCACCGCCCGGGGAAAAAAGTCCGCGCCCCGGCGCCAGAAGGTGGTCAGGTCAATGGTCAGATAGCTGCCCCGGGGCTTGCCCAACGCCCGCTCCCCCTCCGGATCCAGAATGTCCACCCGGGTCACCGGGTACCCCTCCCGCTTATGTTTTGCCGCCTTGACGCCCCGCAGCCGGGTGGTCTTTTCCGCCGATTCCTGCCACAGTTCCCGGGCCTCCAGGGCCAGATCCGTTCGTTTTGTGAACAAAAACGACCGCCTCCCAACACAAAATCTTGTGGTCCTTGCCCTAGGTTTTGCCGCGAAGCATACAATATACAAAAAAATAACAAAAAATCGAAAAAAACTCTTGCTTTTTGTTGCCTTCCCTGCTAAAATATCATTCTGCACGGTGGAAAATCCATCCGGGCGAATTTGCCGAAGGAGGTGTTTGGTTTGCCGAATATCAAGTCTGCCAAGAAGCGCGTTCTGATCGCTGAAGTGAGAAACGCACGCAATAAGGCCGCGAAGTCCGAGCTGAAGACCGCCATCAAGAAGTTCGAGGTTGCTGCCGCAGAAGGCAATCGCACCGAGGCCGATGGCGCTTACAAGGTTGCAGTGAAGAAAGTCGATCAGGCAGTTGCCAAGGGCGTTCTGCACAAGAACACGGCCGCTCACAGAAAGAGCGCCATGACCCTGAAGCTCAACCAGATCGGCTGATCGTGCTGAATTGAAAGGACATCCGCTTGGGATGTCCTTTTTCTTTTCCCGGCCAAGAGCCGGTTCAAAGGAGGAACATCCATGCGGATCTTTGACACCCATGCCCACTATGACTCCAGCGCCTTTGCCTCCGACCGGGACGAGATCCTCTCCGCCCTGCCCCAGGCGGGGGTGGAGCTGGTGGTGGACCCGGGCTGCGATGTGGAAAGCTCCCGGGCGGCCCTGGCCCTGGCGGAGCGGTATCCTCATGTGTACGCCGCGGTGGGGCTGCACCCGGAGGACTGCGCCGGCGCCGGAGAGGCGGAGCTGGAGGAAATCCGGCGGCTGTGCGGCCATGAAAAGGCGGTGGCCATCGGGGAGATCGGCCTGGATTACTATTGGGCGGAAAATCCGCCCCGGCCCTTCCAGCAGGAGATCTTCCGGCGGCAGCTGGCCCTGGCGCAGGAGCTGGACATGCCGGTCATCGTCCACGACCGGGAGGCCCATGGGGACTCGCTGGCCATTGTCAAGGAGTTCCCCGGCGTCCGGGGCGTGTTCCACTGCTATTCCGGCAGTGCGGAAATGGCGCAGGAACTCATCAAGCTGGGCTGGTATCTGGGCTTTGACGGGCCCATTACGTATAAAAACGCCCGCCGGGCGGCGGAAGTGGCGGCGGTGACGCCGCTGGAGCGGATGGTGGTGGAGACGGATTCCCCCTACCTCTCCCCCGTTCCCCTGCGGGGCAAGCGCAACGACAGCCGGAATCTCACCTACGTGCTGGAGACTCTGGCAGCCTGGAAGGGTGTGACGCCGGAAGAGATGGCCCGGATCACCCTGGAAAACGGAAAGCGTCTGTACAGACTGGAGTGAAGAACATGGAAAAAGGCTTTACCATTACGTATGAATACGGGGACAACCTGTATGTCAATCCCACCAACCGCTGCAATTTCAACTGCGAATTTTGCCTGCGGCACAACCAGAGCTCCGGCGGCAGCATCTATACCCATAATCTCTGGCTCAAGCGGGAGCCCACCAAAGAGGAGATGCTGGCCTCCATTGAGAGCCATGATCTGAGCAAGTACAAGCAGCTGGTGTTTGTGGGCTTCGGCGAGCCCACCTACCGGATGGAGGATATCTGCTGGGTCATCGACCAGATGAAGGCCAAGGGCGAGAAGATCTTCACCCGCATGGACACCAACGGCACCGGATGCCTCATCCACGGCCGGGACATCTGCCCGGACTTTGCCGGACGGTTCGACATGGTGTCCGTGTCCTTGAATACCGACACCGCGGAGAAGTACGATGCGCTGTGCCATCCCAACCAGCCGGGGTGCTACGAGGCCATGAAGGATTTTGCCCGGGAGGTTCGGAAATATGTTCCCACGGTGATGATGACCGTGGTGGATACGATTCCCAAAGAGGAGATCGAGGCCTGCCGCAAAATCTGCGAAGAGGAAGTCGGCGCCGTGTACCGGGTGCGGGAATACATTGAGGACTGAAGGAGTGTGATGCGGCGATGATCGGAGCTCTGATTATGGGCGCCCTGGTGGGCTGGATTGCCGGAAAGCTGATGGGCGTTGAGGGCGGACTGCTGCGCAACATCGTCATCGGTGTGGTCGGCTCCTTTGTGGGCAGCGGACTGTTTTCCCTGCTGGGCTTTTACGCCTACGGATTCCTGGCGCAGATTCTCACCGGCGTGGTGGGCGCCTGCGTGTTCATTTGGGTGGGACGCAGACTGCTGCACTGAATGGAAACTTCCAAAGACGAAGGGCGGCCCGAATGGGCCGCCCTTTGAGACGGTCGAAAAAGCGGCAAAGCCGCTTTTTCGAATGGACGGCAGCCCGCTGCGCGCAGAATCTGTCCGCCTTCGGCAGGCAGATTCCACACTTGCGGGCTGAGAGGTGTTTTCAGTCACGCACATGTCGCGGCT
>CABUDN010000005.1 GCA_902490355.1 uncultured Oscillibacter sp. | reverse complement strand
ATCCGGATCATCCAGCCCGGCAAGACACGCCGGGTCCAGATCCGCCCGGCCCTGAACTGCCAGGATTCCCTGCCCGGCAGCGGGCAGCATCTCCTCCGGGGTAAAAATCCGGGAGATCCGCTCTTCCAGTCCCAGGCGCCGCAGTCCGGCCGCTGCCAGAATCAGGGCGGAAAACTGCCCTTCGTCCAGCTTGCGCAGCCGGGTGAGCACATTGCCCCGCACCGGCTCCACCTTGGCCTCGGGATAAAGCGCCTGAAACTGCAGAGTCCGCCGCAGGCTGGCGCAGCCCACCGGACGGGTCAGGTCCAGAGTCTGCACACCCTGGGGCAGCACCAGTACATCCCGGGGGTCCTCCCGGCGGGAAAAAGCCAGCAGCGGCAGGTCCGCAGGCTCCTCCATGGGCAGGTCTTTGCAGCTATGTACGTTCAAATCCGCCCGACCGGTCCGCAGGGCTTCGTCCAGTTCCCGGACGAACAGCCCCTTGCCGCCGATCTGATCCAGCGTCCGGTCCAAAATCCGGTCCCCTGTGGTCTTCATGGTTACCAGTTCCAATTCCAGCTCCGGGTGCAGCCGGGCCAGGGTCTCCATTACCTGCTGGCTCTGAATCACCGCCAGACGGCTTTCCCGGCTGGCTACACGCAGTTTCATTCCCATTCCTCCAGTGTCTGTCGGATGCGGCGGGCCGCCTCCGCGGTATTGCGGTGATCCCCGCCGTCGCCGCTGACCCCGGCAATGACGCCGTGACCTGTGCACAACGCGGGGAAAAAGAAGGTGCACTCTTTCCGGCAGTCAGCCACGCTGACGGGGATTCCCAGCGCCCGGGCCTCCCGGCCCACCTGATGGTTGACTTCCCGGCAATCGGTGGCAGCCACCGCCAAAAATGCTCCCTGCAGATCCCCACAGGCATAGGGCCGGGCCAGATGGACCGCCCCCTCCACAGGAACTGCCAGGGTCGGTGAGATAATCGTCACCGCGGCACCGAACTCCCGCAAGACCCGGGCCCGGTGGGCTCCAATCCGCCCGCCGCCTACCACGATGACGGGTTTTCCTTCCAAATCGATAAACAGGGGAAATCGCAGGCTCATGCCGCACCGCCTTTCTGTTTCAGGTGTTCCCAGGGTACGCCGCCTCAGGAGCGGGTATGCTGCCGGATGCGGGCAGCACACGCTTCCAGTGCGTCCGCCGAGATCGTCTCGGGCAGTCCCCCGGCGATGAGTTCCACGGCCTTGTCCACTGCCAGATCCGCCGCCTCCTCCGGGTCCATGCCCGCCTCCAGATATGCCCGCACTCTTTGGCGCAGGGCGTCTTTGAGCGTCTCCAAAGCCGGGAGACTCTCCCGGTATGTATTCCACTGATAAAACCGGTTCAGATACACCTCCACCGCAGCATGAACCCGGTCCAGCGCCGCCTGGTCTGTGGGGATGTTTTGATGGAGGTCATCGATGTTGAGAAGGGTCAATTCGGCAGCACGTTCTGCCAGCTCCGGCTGGATATCCCGGGGAATGGCCAAGTCCACCAGAATCCGGGGCGGACGGGACACCCCGCAAAAGGGCTCCAGCGTCACGGTGTAATGGGGACTGGTCGTGGCGGAAAGAACCATGTCCGTCCCCTCCATGGCCGCATAGCGCGCCTCATAGGGCACTACAGAGCATCCGGCAGGCACCACCGTCTCCCCGTGGCGGTAAGTCCGCAGGGTGACGCATACCCGGCAGCCCGCCTCCCGCAGCAGTGCCGCAGCCAGACGGCCCATCTCCCCGTTGCCGATGACCAGGGCGGACCTTCCCTCCAGTGTTCCCAGCCGCTCCCGCAAAACCTCCACAGCCCGGTGGGCCGCCGAGGTAGGCACGCCGCTGAGCCGCCCGCCCGCCTTGGCGGACTTGCCGCAGGCGGCAGCGGTGCGGAAGAGTGTCTCCAGCACGCCGTCGGCGCTGCCAGCTTCCCGCGCCAGGGCCACGGCAGCTTTGACCTGGGTGAGGATCTGATCCTCTCCCAGGATCTGGGAGCGCAGTCCGCAGGCCACTTCCATCAGATGGCGGGCACAGTCGACTCCCCACCGGGTGATGAAGGCATGGTCAAACACGCCGGAGGAAATCCCGACGGCCTGGCAAAGCAGCACCCGGGGATCGAGATCCTGTCCCTCGCCCAGGGAGAGGTAGACTTCCGTGCGGTTGCAGGTGGACAGCACCACGGCTCCCCGGCAGCCCAGTTCCACCATACGGCGGTCCAGCTCCGCGGCGGCGGACTTGGTAAAGCTCAGTTGTTCGCGCAGTTCAATGGGGGCCTGAACATCGTCCAGGCCGGTCATGCAAATTTTCATAACAGCGGTGCCTCTCGGTTGGGAAAAGATAACGGTGCCTCTGCGCCGTCCGGAGCTCTGGTGTCCCCGCCGCCGGACACGGCGCAGGGAAAATGGGCCCGGGCTCCGGCGGCCAGGGCATGGTGTACGAACAAGCGGCGCACGGCGGGATATTCTCCCAGTCCCCGCAGGGTGCAGCGCACAGGATAACCCGCCGCTTCCAAGCGCGTCCGCCAGGATGTATCGCCGGGCCCGGCCAGGTCCCGGCGGGCATGCATGCCGGCAGTAATCAGCAGAGGGTGGAGCTGAACGGCACGCACATGAGGTCTGCGATGCACGGCGGCAAGAACCCGGTCCAAACCAGGCTCTCCCCGCATGACGCCCACAAAAGCATCCGGCCGCCCCTCCGTTCGGAGGGCCTGTTCCATGCGAAGGAATTCCCCATTGGAATGGTGCAGGCTGCCATGCCCCATCAGCACCAGAGCCTCATCCGGCCGGGGCGACTCCAGAGAATTCAGCAGGGCCCGGGAAAGTGCCGTGCAGTCCTCCGGAGTATCCAGCAGCGGCGCCCCCACAGCCAGGGAAAATCCGTCTGCGGAAAATGGCGCGGCCTGCGCTTTGAGCTGGTCAAACTCTTCCCCCGGAGTCAGGAAAAGAGGCTGGATAAGAACGCAGCGGTACCCCTCCATTCGGAGTTGGTCCAAGGCCTGCGGGACATCAGGCACATTCATGCCCCCCGGAATGCGGCGGAGTATCTCTCCGGTAGAGGCCCGGCGCAGAGCAAACCCCGGCAGGGCATCGGCAAGCTCGCGCTCAATGGGCGCAATGCCGGTCTGCCAGGCATCGGGAAACCGGGTCCCGAATGAAACAGCCAAAACCGCGCACCGGGTATCCATTCCCGTTCCTCCCCTCCGAATGAAATCCACACAACAAAAAATGCTCTCTCAAAGCGGAGAGAGCATACTGGGCCCCAGCCGCCTGCGGGGGCTTTCAAAACTGCCTGTCCGGCCGCAGGCCGCAAATACGCATCGGAATCCCGTGGTCCGCCGCAAAGCCGCTTACGGCAGGGCATTTTCTGTTCAAATCATGGCAAGTATAGCAGTTTTTCATGCAGATGTAAAGAGCGAGATCCCCGGTCAGCTGCAGCCGTCACAGCCCGTTCGGAACGCACCGGTTCCCCGCAGCAGCACGCCAAACGGCTCCCGCCCAAACAGGCAGGAGCCGTTTACGATCAGTCGTCCGTGTGCACGGAACACGCCGCGGTTTTCACTCAGGTTAAATTACCATATTCTGCATCCGAGACAGCTTCCAGCCACTCGTTGGAGCAATCCTCGCCGGGCACTTCCAGGGCCAGATGAGAGAACCAGCTGTCTGCCGCGGCGCCGTGCCAGTGCTTCACTTCCGGCGGGATGTTGACCACATCGCCGGGCTGCAGTTTCCGGGCCGGCTTTCCCCATTCCTGATACCAGCCCTGGCCGGCTGCGCAGATCAGAATCTGTCCGCCGCCTTTGCTTGCATGATGGATGTGCCAGTTGTTGCGGCAGCCCGGCTCAAATGTGACATTGTACACGCCCACCTGACTGGAAGAGAGGGGCTGCAGATAGCTCTGTCCCGCAAAATACTGGGCAAAGGCGTCGTTGGGTGCCCCAATGGGGAAGACCATTTCCTTTTGATGCCGGGCCTTCCCGTCACCTTCCTCTGCGTCGGCCCAAACTTCCTTGGCCATGCGGAAGGCGGCCCAGGCCTTGGGCCAGCCGGCGTAGAAGGCCGCATGGGTCAAAATCTCGGCAATTTCCTGCCGGGTAATGCCGTTTTTCCGGGCAGTGGCCAGGTGGTATTGGAAAGAGCTGTCCACCAGCCCCTGCGCCATCAGGGCCACAACAGTGACCAAGGACCGGTCCCGCAGGGGAAGCTGCTCTTCCCGGCTCCAAACCTCTCCGAACAGTACATCATCATTCAGCTGTGCAAACTTGGGCGCAAACTCCCCCAAGGCATCTCTGCCCGCTGTCTGTTTCACTGCCATATCAGTAATGCCTCCTATCCAACCTATTCAAGTGAAAATGTCACGCAAACCGTTCCATCTCCCAGTTTTTCCTTCAAATCACTGGGATCGGCAATCCTGGCAAGCCTGGTAAAATTCCAGGTGTTCGTACCGTAGTAGATGGTAATTTGATTGCCCTGATAGAGAATCACGTCCCCAGGCTGTGTGGTAATCTGGGTATCGTTCCGGGGCAGCGTCGTGCCCAGGTCCCCCACCTTCTCAAAGCCGCCATAGTCCTCCATCTCCACAGTCAGAGGTCCCTGGGAAAGGAGCTCCCGAAACGCCTCGGCGGAGCTGTTCTCCTCCCAGACCGCCAATAGGGTATGGTCTCCCACTTTGATGTTCAACATGGATTCCTCCTCACTGGATGTGCTCGGCTCCTCCTCTGCGGGTTCCGCAGGAGCTTTCTCCTCGGAAATCTCCGTGCCGGGGGCGGCAACTTCTGCCTTCTCCGGCGGAACATCTTCGGACAGCTGCTCCGCCGGTGCCGTTTGGATCGCTGCTTGGCCCGCTGTGTCCTGCGCCGGGGACTGCGCGGCCTGTACCTGCCCGGACTCCTCCGATTCCGGAATTCCCTGGGCAGACGGCTCATCGGCAGCGCTCTTTTCGTCCTCTTCGTCCGGCAGGTCATCGGCCGTTTGTCCGGCAGACGCTTCCTCCGGCCGGGTCCACTCTGTCCGGGACGGCACAGATTCGGATTCCGGAAGATCGCTTCTTGTCCCGCAGGCGCACAGGCTCAGAACCATCAACAGGATGCACAATCCTCTTACCATAGGCGTTCCTCCTCCGGCGCTTACTGCAAATATTCCCGGAAGAACTGCTCGATCTTGTCGAAGGGAATGATCTCCTTTCGATCATAGAGATCCGTATGGACCGCGTCGGGAATGATGAGCAGCTCCTTGTTTTCGGCATAGGGGTTATCCCGCACCATGTCGGCAAAGGCGTCGCGGCTGAAATAGCAGGAGTGTGCCTTCTCTCCATGGATCATCAGCACTGCGCTGCGGATCTCATGGCTGTAGCGCAGGATGGGCATATTGAGAAAGGACAGAGACGACGTCACATTCCAGCCGTCATTGGAGTTGAGGGACCGCTCCGTATAGCCCCGCTCCGTCTTGTAGTAGTCGTAATAGTCTTTTACGAAGAACGGAGCATCCTCCGGAAGCGGATCCACCACGCCGCCGGCCCGGGCATAGGTACCGTCCCGGTAGTCCTTCGTTCTCTGAGTGTTCAGGGCTTTTTTCGTCTCATACCGGGCATCGGCGCTGTCGGCGGCATCAAAATACCCCTTGGCGTTTACCCGGGTCATATCGTACATGGTGGCCGTGACGGTAGCCTTGATTCGGGTATCCATGGCGACGGCGTTCAATGCCATGCCGCCCCAGCCGCAGATCCCCAGGATTCCCACCTTCTCCGGGTCCACAAAGTCCCGGGTGGAGAGGAAATCCACCGCGGCGGAAAAATCCTCGGTGTTGATGTCGGGAGAGGCCACGTTCCGCACCGTGCCGCCGCTCTCTCCGGTAAAGGAGGGATCAAAGGCAAGTGCTGCAAAGCCCCGGGACGCCAGTTCTTCCGCATACAGTCCGGAGCACTGCTCCTTCACGGCGCCAAAGGGACCGGACACCGCCACAGCAGCCAGCTTCCCCTCCGCTTCCTTGGGCAGGTACAAATCCCCCGCCAGTTCTACGCCGTAGCGATTGTGAAACCGCACCTTCTCCCGCGTAACCGTGTTCCGCAGCGGAAATGAGTATCCATCATATCGAGAATGCATGTGTTTTCCTCCTCAATGGTTCCCAATTTTCTCAAATGCTTCTGCCCATCTCATAGGCTTTTTTCAGTGCGGGATGTCCCTGAATCTCCCCCACAGAGGTCACACCGCCGGCAAAAACTGTCCCGGCCAGGCGGGACTTTTCAAAGCAGGCGATCCAGCCCGAAAGTCCAGCAACCGCGCCATCCACCGTGTGTTCATCCTCTTCCGCCGCAGCGGCCAGAAGGTAAATGTCCCGGAACCGGTAATCAGCGGAAAACAGGGGATTAGACCGGTCCAACATGGTCTTCATCTGCCCGCACATTTCGTAGTAATAAATGGGGGTGGCAAACACGATCACATCTGCCGTCAGCATCTTTTGCACAATGGCAGCTGCGTCATCGTCAATGACACAGCGTCCGGTACTCTGGCAGGCAAGGCACCCCTTGCAGAACCCCACCGTCTGATCGTACAGCGCCACCTTCTCCACATGGTTCCCGGCCTCTTGGGCCCCCCGGGCAAATTCATCCGCCAGAACATCTGAGTTGCCGCCCTTCCGGGGGCTGGTGGAAATGATCAAAATATGCTTGCTCATTGCAGTTCCTCCTCACGTAAATGCCGCATCACTCTGGCGGGCACGCCGCCTACAATTGTATTTTCCGGAACGTCCCGGGTCACCACAGCCCCGGCCGCCACAATCGCGCCATCCCCAATGGTAACACCGGGCAAAACGGTGGCATTGGATCCAATCCAGACATTCCTGCCGATATGAATCGGCGCCGGAATCATGGTGCCGCGATGGTTGGGCGACATGGCATGGTTCAGCGTGGCCAAAACCACGTTGTGACCGATCAGGGCGCCGTCTCCGATAAAAATTCCGCCCTGGTCCTGAAATTTGCAGCCCATATTGATAAAGACCCGTTTGCCGATATGGATGTTTTTCCCGCAGTCGGTGTGGAAGGGCGGAAACAGGGCAAAACTCTCATCCACCGGCTGGCCGATGAGCTGGGAAAACAGGGCCCGCAGCTGCTTTGGCTCATGGTAGCTTCCGTTGATCTCTGCTGTGATCCGCAGCGCCTCCTGGCTGACACCATGCATGAACAAGTGGGCCTCGCTGCCGCCGGTAACCGGCTCTCCGCTGTTCAAATGTTCCAAATATGCTTCTAAATCCATCTGACACTCCTGATTTTGATTTTGGTGCTTTCATTGTAGCACCCCAGCTCTTCAATAACAAATACCTATTGCGAATGCACAGCCATGCTTGAAAACTATGGTTGTGTTCCGTTATAATAAAGCGGACAGGAGGTGTTCTCCATGGAATTGCGCGTTTTGCAGTACTTCCTTGCGGTGGCAAGAGAACAAAATATTTCAGCGGCAGCCCATTCCCTGCATCTGACCCAGCCCACACTCTCCCGACAGCTCCGGGAGCTGGAGGAGGAGCTGGGCAAACAGCTGATGATCCGGGGCAACCGGAAAATCACACTCACCCAGGACGGCATGCTGCTGCGAAAGCGGGCGGAAGAAATTCTGGATTTGGTGGGCCGAACTGAAAAAGAACTGACTCAATCCGACGAAACGATCAGCGGCGATATTTACATCGGCACCGGCGAGACCGATGGGGTCCGGCAGATCGCCAGAGTTGCCCACGCGGTTCAGCAGCGTTATCCGAACATTTTGTTTCACATCGTCAGCGGTGATGCCGTGGATGTGTGTGAACGCCTGGATAAGGGACTGCTGGACTTTGGAATTCTCCTGGGAGATATCGATAAAACGAAGTATTGCTATCTGGAGCTGCCCATGAAAGACACGTGGGGTGTTTTGATGCGGCGCAGCAGCCCGCTGGCAGAAAAGGACTCCATCGCCCCCCAGGACCTGTGGGATAAACCGCTCATTCTCTCCCGACAGGTGGATAACAAGAGCGGCCTCTACCGCTGGCTGGGAAAAGAACCGTCGGATCTGCACACCGTTTCCACGTACAATCTGATTTACAACGCCTCGCTGATGGTCTCAGAAGGCATGGGCTATGCCTTCGCTCTGGACAAGCTGGTCAATACCACCGGCAGCGACCTCTGCTTCCGTCCCCTGAATCCCAAGCTGGAGCTGGGAATGTACTTGGTGTGGAAAAAATCGCAGAGTTTCTCCCGGGCCATGGAACTGTTCCAGGAACAGCTCCAGAAAAATCTGGCCGCTTTTCGTACGGAAGCAACACAGGACCATTCTTTCCGAAAGGAGGCTTCCCATGGAAATACACATTCCCGACCTGTTTGACCTGCAAAAAATTACCGACAGCGGCCAGTGCTTCCGCGCCGCATTGCTTCCCAATGGTGCCCACCGCTTTATCACCGGAAATCAGGTGCTGTACATACAAGAAACGGCTCCGGAAACTTACCGGGTAAGCTGCGATCCGGATACCTGGATGCATGTCTGGCGGCCGTACTTTGATCTGGACCGGAATTACCAAGACATCGGCAAAGCCATTCCGGCGAAGGACACCTTTCTGGCACAAGCCGCCCAGGCCGGTGCCGGCATCCGCATTCTGCGCCAGGACCCCTGGGAAACGCTGGTCACCTTCATTGTCTCCCAGCGCAAAAGCATCCCCGCCATCCGTTCCGTGGTGGAAACCCTCAGCCGGCGGTACGGCACCGAAATACAGACCCCTGCGGAAACGCTCTATACCTTTCCGACCGCCTTGCAGTTGAAAGATGTTTGCCTGGAGGATTACATGGCCTGCAAAGCCGGATACCGGGCATCCTACCTCTGTGATGCGGTGAACCAGGTTCTCTCAGGAACCCTGGATCTCACCGGAATTGCCTCCCTTCCTGACAGCGAACTGATTGCCGCTCTGGAACGGGTGCGGGGTGTGGGAATCAAAGTGGCCAACTGCGTGGCGCTGTTCGCCTATGGCCGGACCGCCTGCGCTCCGGTTGACACCTGGATTCAAAAAATCATCCGCCGGGCATATCATGGGCAGGATCCCTTTGCCCGGTACGGCAGCGCCGCCGGGATTATGCAGCAGTATTTCTTCTACTACGCGCAAACCCACAAGCTGGAGACGGCATAGCCGCTGCAAACCATACGCAAAAAGCCGGAGACCATATATGGTCTCCGGCTTTTCCGCCCTCTGTTCAGATGTACAGTTCCCCTTCTTTTCGGTCCGTGCAAACTTTCTTCAGCATCAGATCCGCTGCTGCCAGCATGACAGGGTTGACCTTCCGGGCCGACTGGGGGCAGATGGCCACACACCGCATGCAGGAGATACAAAGGTCCTTATCCGTATTCTGGGGATTCTGGGGATCAATGGCACCTACCGGGCACTTCTTGGCACAAAGCCCGCAGTGGTTGCACGCCTTGTCGGGCTTGGGCACCATTCCCGTACCGCCGGCCTTCTTATAAGGCCGGTTGCCGGGAATGGCGGGCTTTGCATCATCTCCGGCAGCAAGTTTCTCCCGGATCTTGGCCGCAAACGCCTGAAGCTGCTTTTCATCTTCCGCATCCGGCCGTCCGGCGGCATAACGGCGGATGACGGAGTGCTCCGCAATGGCCGCCACCGCGGCAATCACACGAAATCCCGCCTGCACGGCAGCATCTTCCAGCTCTGCGAGCGTGTCCTCATAGGCCCGGTTTCCATATACGCACACCAGTACTGCCCGCGCGCCGTTTCCCTTCAGGGTGCCCAATCTCTCTACCGCCGCCGCGGGCACCCGGCCGCCGTAAGACGGCACGGCAATCACCGCCAGATCCTCCGCAGCAAACGCAGCTGCGGAGAAATCCGCATCCCGCTCCGTCAAATCCACCGCCGTGTACTCACCGCTCAATTCCCTTGTCAGCAGATCGGCAGCCTTTTGAGTGCCGCCCGTGGGGCTGAACGTAATCTCATAGCACTTCATGTACGCATCCTCCTTGTAAAACTCATACCGGTTCTTTCTGTTCGTCCAACACGCTTTGGTTCTTCAGCTATTTCAGGCCATTCTCCCGTTTCATGGCAAAATACCCGATGAGCACCGTCCAGACATATGCACAGGTTTTGGGGATCATCAGCATCCCAATCATCGGAATGGTATCTGCCCACAAGACCACCGGGATATAGAAGGCAAAGCTCAACACAATGGTCAGCCACATCCAGCCAAACGCCCGGTCCCCCTGCTCCCTGGCACTGCGATAGAACAGCACGATGACCAGAATTCCCAACAAGGCAAAGGGAATGTTGCGGTAAATGCCCCAGGAGAGGGGTGCATCGGCACTGAGCCACTGATTCTGCGGCATCATGCAAAGAAGGATCCGCAGACCGGCCAGAACATACACAGCGGCGGTCAAACCACGCTTTCCCGTAATATGATACCGCTGCCGCCACACATAGTAAAGCAGTACATAAAAAATCGTCATGGTGATGGAGGTAATCCACTTCCCCATTCCCAGCGCAGCGGTATAGTATTCCAGGCCCGTGGTGCACAGGGCAACCGCTCGTGGAATCAAATGGAATGCGTCGCCCGCTCCCAGCACCACCGCCATGAAGCCGAACAGCTGAAACTGTCCATTTCCCTGACTGCCCCGGATCATCCGAAGCCCGATGGTAATGACCAACGTCAAATAAACCACATCAAACAGGGTTTCCATGATTGCCTGCATACGTTACACTCCTTCCTGCTGCACTTGATCGGAGGCGGCGGATCCGGCCAAAACCGCCCTGCCGTAGTTGCGGCCAAACAGCACTCCGGCCAGCAAAAGCGCAGCGCCCAGTCCGGTATAGAAAACGGCGATGAACCGCTCCGGTGCCAGGCCGCTCACCCGCAGGGCAATGCCGCCGGTCATCATGAACGCCATCACGGCAAAGGACTTCCCGTCGAAGAATTTCAAAAAGAAGTGCCGCTCCTCCAAATAGGACAGTACACGTTCGGTGTGCTTTTTCACCAGCTTTCCGAAGATCAACCGTTCAAACACTGCAAACACCAGCACAGACAGCAGGCCATTGCGCATGCTCCAATAGGCCGGATAGGCCATCAGCCCAATGCGAAGGATATTGAATCCCGCCGCGCTCCACACCAGACAGGCCAGAAGCAGCAGAGTATTCCGTTTTACTTTCATCATCCACCTCCTTTTCGGGGATCTTGGTTGTTTTCGAAACTATGGAAATTTCTCATTGTGAGGAATGGCTAATAGAGCGTCCTGCGGATCATCTCCAGTACAACTGCGGGATCGTACTCCTGCCGCAGCAGTGCCGAGAGCATCAGGGAAAACAGAAGATCCGCAAAGTTCTCCACCGTAAACTGTTCCGTAAAGGCGTCCGGCCGGATGTTGGCATCCTGCCGCAAAACAGAACAAAGTCCGTCCAGCATGTGCTGCCAGGCCTGCTGCATCCGCTTCTTCCCATCGGAGGGATCTTCTCCCGCAAATCCTGCGGGATGAAGGGCAAAGAATCCGGGGTATTGTTTGGCTCCGTATTCCATCCTTCCGTATAGCCAGGTCACACAGGCCTGGGTATCCTGAAACACAGCCGCATCCTCCGGCCGGTGAAAAATCTCACACCAGACACTTTCCACCACAGCACCAATCAGATCGGCCTTGGAATCAAAATAGTTGTAAATGGAGCCCACCGACACTCCGCAGCCGGCAGCCACCGAGCGGATATTGACTGCGGACCATCCCTCCCGCCGGATCAGTTCCCGGCTGGCCTTCAAAATTTGCTCCTTTGATGTGACAACGGTATTCATTCCATCCCTCCAATCTGAACATTGTTCATTATATGGTTTTATGTCCCCTTGTCAAGCATTTTTTCTCTTCTTCCGCTTCCAGACCGGCATCCATTTCCGCCCCATCCGGCCATTGGAATCCTGTTGGGTGATCTTATCACAGAAAAGCGCCAAGCTTCTGGATATACTAAAGGCAAATAAACGAAAGGAGCTGACCAACATGGCGGCTATGAATCTCAACAAAGAACAACTTCAGCAGATGATGAATGGGGACAAGCCCGTTTTGGTGGATTTCTGGGCTCCCTGGTGCGGCTACTGCCGCCGGATCGGCCCCGCCTACGAAAAGATCGCCGAGGAGTACGGCGACCGGCTGGTGGTAGCCAAGGTCAATATTGACGAGGAGAGCCAGCTGGCCGAGGCGGAACGGGTGGAAGTCATCCCCACGCTGATCCTGTACAAGAACGGAAAGGCCGTGGACTCTGTGGTCAACCCCGGCTCCAAAGCGGCAATCGACCAATTCATCCAGGAAGCTCTGGCAAAGTACGGAGGCGATATCCATGCGTGAGATCCATGTCTATGATATGATCGTGGTGGGCGGCGGCCCGGGCGGCTACACAGCAGCCCTCTACGCCGCCCGGGCCGGGCTGGACACCCTGGTGCTGGAAAAACTCTCCGCCGGCGGACAGATGGCACTGACCCAAATGATCGATAATTACCCCGGCTTCGAGGATGGGATTGACGGCTTCACTCTGGCGGAGAAGATGCAGCAGCAGGCAGAGCGCTTCGGTGCCAAGAGCGCGTATGCCCAGGTGGAGCGCATGGATCTCACCGCCTCTCCCAAGGTGCTGGAAACCAGCGAAGGTACCTTCCATGCCAGAACTGTGGTGCTGGCCACAGGCGCCAATCCCCGGGAGCTGGGTCTCCCTTATGAATCCGCCCTCACGGGGCGCGGCGTAGCCTACTGCGCTGCCTGCGACGGAATGCGCTACAAGGGCAAAACCGTGGTGGTTGTAGGCGGAGGCAACTCCGCCGCCGCAGACGCCATGCTGCTCAGCCGCATCGCCCAAAAGGTGATTCTGGTTCACCGCCGGGATACCCTGCGGGCCACCAAGATCTACCACGAACCTCTGATGCAGGCGGAGAATCTGGAATTTCGCTGGAACAGCGTGGTCACCGAGCTGCTTCATGAGGATAAGCTGACCGGTATCAAGCTGAAGAACGTCGATACCGGCGAAGAGGACACCATTCCCTGCGACGGCGTGTTCATCAGTGTGGGCAGAACTCCCGCCACCGAACTGGTGCAGGGGCAGCTGGACCTGGACCGCAGCGGCTACATCATTGCGGACGAAACCACCGCAACCAACCTCCCCGGTGTTTATGCCGTAGGCGATGTGCGGACAAAGCCCCTGCGCCAGGTGGTCACGGCAGTAGCCGACGGAGCCACGGCAGTCCACATGGCGGAGGAGTTCCTGGCGGGAGGATTCTGAGATGAAAGCGCGCATGAAGAAGTGGCTGCGGCCGGGCCTGTTTACCCTGGGCGGCGGACTGGTGGGACTCACCTATTATACTTTGGCAGGCTGCACCACCGGCTCCTGCGCCATCACCTCCAGTCCGTTCACTTCGATCATCTACATGGCTCTGGTAGGCTGGCTTCTCTCCAGCGTGTTTGGATCCGGCAATTGTCAGAAAAACAGCAAACCATAAACCGCATATTCATATTGAAACAGAACAGCCGCAAGCAATTGCTTGCGGCTGTTTGATCGCAGCTGTCCTTTGGAACAACCATTGACGCTGTATGGAACCGGATATAAAATAATGCAAACGCGTCCCTGGGCCTGTCCCGGCGGATCCGTGTTCTTATGGATTGCTTGCTCAATTGCATCCGCTCCTGCTTATTTTTAGAGAAGTCCTGTTGGGAGGTTGACACCATGCCGCGTATCGATGTCACGCAAATGCCCTTTGGAAAACTGTACTCCTTGCTGGTGAACAAAGCTGAAAGGAAGGGACGTACCCGGGAAGAGGTAGACCAGGTAACCGCCTGGCTCACCGGATACTCCACCGAGGACATCGCCCGCCTGGAGCAATCCGATACCAGCTATGGCGACTTTTTCCGCAGCGCCCCCGCCATGAACCCGAACCGCATCCTCATCACGGGCAAAGTATGCGGCGTCAAGGTGGAGGAAATCGAAGATCCCCTGATGCGGGAAATCCGATATCTGGACAAGCTGGTCGATGAACTGGCCAAGGGAAAATCCATGGAGCAGATCCTGCGAAAATAGAGGCGCACACCGCGCAGAACAACGACCGGAGATGATGGAATCCGGCCTTCCGCAGGCCGCAGCCGCGTCCGGACTTTTTTCGGCAGTCAGCCGGTATTGCGTCACACCAATGTACCCCGGCAAACAACACGGCCGGAAATGCGCTTGTGATCTGCGCAGCCCGGACTCATTCCGGTGCTATGACCCAAACAGGACCATGGCCCTTGCCGCGGATTCACGTTCCTTACATCTGTCCCTTCCATACCCGGGCCAGAATGTCTTTGAGCACCAAAAGCGCATCGGTATTGTTGTAGCCATAGTCCACCCGCAGCTGCGTCAGCATCTCCCGCAGCACAGGGGCATAGTCTTGGATGCGCACCGTTTTGTGGTAGGTGGCCAGCACCGGATATTTCTTGCTCCATACCTTGTTCCAGTCGATCCGGGACTGGGCCTCATCGCTGACGCTTTCGATCATCTGCTGCGCCTGCTGCTCATCAAAGTCATACTCAATCAGCTCATCCAGGGTCATATGATAGAGCATAGCCAGCCGTTTGGACTGCCGGATATCCGGCAGGGTCTCATTGGTCTCCCATTTGGAGATGGTCTGGCGGCTGACCCCCAGCTTTTCAGCCACATTTTCCTGTGAAAGTCCGCTCTTTTTCCGCGCGTGATAGAAACTGCTTCCCAAACTCATAACGGTTTCCTCCTGCTGTTGCACTTTCTGTGCTCCAGTATACCGTTCAAGCGGCAAAAAATCCACCAAGGAACGTCATCACTTTCGCCCGGATTCCTGCCATTTTTTCCGGCGGCGTGCTATACTGGAGAAAATGAAGTTGGGAGGAATCTGTATGACAGCTGAGGAGTATCAAGCCGCCGCCCGCTACTGGGAGGAAAAGGACGCTGCCGGCGTCAAGCTGGAGCATGACACATTGCGGACTATGGCGGAGACGTATATCCAGTCCCATAACACCTGCGCCCTGGCCACCGGAACCGGGGACTACGTGCGCTGTACCCCCATCGAGTATGGCTGGCACGACAGCTGTTTCTGGATGTTCAGCGAGGGCGGAAAGAAATTCATCGGCCTTGAGAAGAACCCCCATGTGTGTCTGGCCATCTTTGACCGGTATGAGGGGTTTGGAACGCTCCATGGAATGCAGGTCATGGGGTTGGCGGAGCTGGTGGAACCGTTCAGCGAAGCATACAATGCCCACGCCGCATGGAAGAACATTCCCCTGGAAACGCTGCGCAAGCTCTCCAATCCCATGCATCTGATCTGTGTTCGCCCCACCCGCATCGACTGTCTGTTTTCCGACTTCAAGAATCTGGGCTGTTCCCCGCGGCAGACTCTGCTGCTGGACGAAACGGAGCGGCAACAATTTTCAGGAGGCACAGCGTGAACCATTCCAAAGAGGAGCTGCTGGAAGCAAAACGGCAGATCGAATCCACCCTGCACAAGCTGCGGGAAACGATCAAGACCCTGGAGGGAAAAGATCCTGTCCGCTGCAAATCTCAGATCACTCTGGCCAAACGCCGTATCCAGGCCTTTACCATCGCCCTTTCTCTCATTGAAAGAGAATTGGAGCAATCCCCGGAAGCATAAAAGGACCCCCGGAACTTCTGAAAAAGCAGAAGCTCCGGGGGTTCAAATTATCCCAGCTCGCCCATCTGGATGCGCCGCTTGAGGTCCAGTATCTTTTCCTCAATCCGGGCCATGACCGCAAGGAACACGCCGTCCTCCCTGCCGCTGGGATCGTCCAGTCCCCAATCCTCCCGATGGGAACAGGGCATGGTGGGACATTGCACATTGCAGCCCATGGTAACCACGATATCCACATCCGGCAGTTGGTCGAGGGGCTTATTGTACTGGGTCTGCTCCATATCAATGCCGTAGACCTGCTTCATCAATCGCACCGCATCGGGATTGATCCGGGGGCCCGGTTCGGTACCGGCGGAAACGCTGTCGAACACATCGCCGGCCAGCTGTTTGCCCAGGGCCTCCGCAATCTGGCTTCGGCAGGAATTGTGTACACAAAGGAAAGCCACCGTGGGCTTTTTGTGACCTGCCGCGGAAAAGGGACAGCGCTTGCCGATGCACTGGTTGTTCTGTGCACTGTAGGAGCAGACCGGGACCGTCCGCTCCATCTCCACCCCCAGATGCTCCCGGGCAAACTCCACGGCGGCAAGGATTGCCAAAAAGGAATCCCGTTTGCAGCACCGGGGACCGCCTGCCTTGCCGATGCTCTCCAACGCCCGGGCAGTCATTTGATTGCTCAGCCCCCAGGGCTCCCGGGCCAGGGGCGTGGAGTTTGTGGCGATGGCCACGAACTGCCCCGCGCTGATGCCCGCCCCGCAGGCACCCCAGAAACCGCAGGCGCCGCCGGGGACCTCTTTGCCCCGGCTGTATATCTCCCGAAGGGCCGCCTCCAGATCCAGCGTGCCGCCTGCATTCCGATAGGCGGTCAGCAGTGCCGCCCCTACCATCACATGGTGCTCCGGGCCGTGCATATGGCAAAAGGGCAGATCCATCATCCGGCGGACGATGGCCACCGGGTCAGCGGAAGTCTCCGAAAGGCACAATCCGAAAATGCTGTCCATTCCCTGGGTGTGGCAGTCGCTGCATACATAGTGTCCGTTCACGCAGCGGGTCTTGCTGCGCTCCTTCCGATGGCAGATGGCGCACTCCATTTCCTGCTCCTGCGTCAGGTATTCCAAAGGTGCCTTGCAAATCAGGCATTCTTCTCCGTTCAACTTTCCCGTTCCTCCCATTCTCGTAATACCGCCAGCTGTTGGGGTGTATGGAACCAGTGTTCTCCGCCCTCCATCACCGTAAGCGCGGCATTGTGCTGCCGGACATATTCTTCCACCGTCCCCCGGGCGGTCATCGGATCCCCGCTTCCGCAGAGAATGCGGACAGGACAGCTCCAGTGACAGGCCGGATGCTCCCGCACCCAGCAAAGGTACTTCCAGGACAGGGTCTGCCCAAAGGATGTGGCGATCTCTCCCTGTTCCCGCAGCTGGTCCTCCGTGACCCCTGCCCAGCCCATCATGGTCTGAATCAAGCCCTCCATGTCCAAAACAGGAGAAACCAGCAAAGCCCGTTCCGGTGCGGTAACGGTCAGCATGGCAAAGTACGCCCCGATGCTGTTGGCCCGGAGGGAAACCGTGCTCCAGTGCTGCTTTGCCCAATCCACTGCCGCCTGAATATCCGGGACCGCTGTCCAGGGGAGCAGTTCCTCTCCCCGGTTCTGACGCGCTCCATGACCGGGCAGGTCGATGGAGAGCACCTGGTATCCCTTGGGGCAGACTACCTGAGCGAAGGCCTCGGCCTCCTCCTTGCAGCCCATCTGTCCATGGAGAAATAGATATCCTTGCTCGGCAGATTCTCCATATAAAACCGCGGGAATCATGCCGATTTGAAATGGTTGTGTTTTCATGTTCCTGCCTTTCATGCATTTCATATCGCAGCCATGTATTTGTGCTCTATATTGAACAGCCATTCCTCTCGTCGAAAAATTTTTCTCATCTCCTGCAATAAATACGCTGCTTCACGCGTTATCCAAACAAGAAGGATCAAACCATACGCTTGAAACGGAGGAATTTTACCATGTTCAAAAATCTGAGCAAAACGGTTCGCACTGTACTCATCATCGGAATCGCTGCCGTCGTGGTGCTGGCGGCCGGCTTGGCCGGATCTCTGATGCTGCGGGCGGATGTGACGCAGGCCCGGGAAACCGCCCTGGCTGCCGCAGGCGGCGGAGAGGTCGTCGCTCAGGAAATTGACCGGGAAGGGCTCTGGAACGAATACAGCTTTGATATCGTGAAGGATGACATGCGGTATGAGGTAGAGGTCAACGCATTCGGCCGCGTGTCCAGCCTGGAGAGCAGACAAAGTGGATATGATCACTACACCGATTGGGATTGATTATTTTTCGTAATCATAGGGAGGACGCAATCCGATCCAATCCGGTTCCCAGCCCCGCAAAGCCCACGCACCGCCCCGGCCGGGTGTTGACTGCGTGGTCCAGCAGGGGCTGCGCCTGATGGTCGGTGTCCAGACACAGATCCATTGTCAGCACGTCCTCCCAGGCCCGGTTGAGGAATGCCACCTCCCGGCGTCCGTGGGTGCGGGTAACCTGAATGCTTCCCGCCCGCCGCAGGTAGTCTTCGATCTGCCCTGCCGCAAACCCCGCGGCGGCGAGGCTCTCGGTCAATCCCTCCCGAAACAGTCCCGGAAGGTCTGCCCACTGCACAGGCGCCACATCATAGCGAAGGAACGTATACCGGCTGTGACAGTGAACCGCCAGCAGACACTTGCGCCCCCGCAGGTCGATGACATGCAGATCCCAGCAAAAACGCCGGTCCGGCTCCACGCCGCAGGCCGGCGTTTTTCTCTTCACAAATCGCTGGAGAGGAAACGTCATTCCCAGTTCCATCACTTCACCTCGTGGGGAAGGGAAATCTTCTCCACCCGGAGCTGTCCGTCTGTGAGATCCGCCATCATCATGGTGATCTCCTGGTGGAACCGCCGGGGGCCGCAGGAACCGGGATTGAGCCACAGCACACCGTCCTTTTTCTCCTGCACATACTTGTGAGAGTGACCGAACACCGCCACATCCACACCGGTCAGATCTGCGGGAAGTTCCTTTTTGTTGTGGACCACGGCAAAGGTCACGCCTTCCAAAGTCACGGTGAGATCGTGGGGGATCGTCTCCGCCCATTCCCCGCGGTCATTGTTGCCCCGGACAATGTACAGCGGCGCATATTGCCGCAGCTGCTCTGCAATCTCCGGCTTGTTGATGTCGCCGCCGTGAATGATGGCGTCGGCCGTTTGCAGATATTCCAGCACCGCAGGCCGCAGCAGGCCATGGGTATCGGAAAGAATGGCAAGCTTCATACAGGTTCCTCCCATCACGGCTCGATGCGGCGGATCTGCTCCAGATCCCCGCTGCACAGAGCCTCCAGATTATCAAAAATTTTCTCCGGCTCCCAATCCCACCACCGGAGTTTGAGCAGATAATCCGTCAGTTCCCGGTCAAACCGGGGCCGGATCACACGGCAGGGATTTCCCGCCGCAATGGTGTAGGGCGGGATGTCGCCGGACACCACGGAATTCGCCCCGATGATGGCCCCGTCGCCGATATGAACGCCGGGCAAGACGGTAACATACTGGCCCATCCACACATCGTTGCCCACCACCGTATCGCCCTTGAGGGGCAGCTCGTCCAGTGCGGGGGTGCACTTCTCCCAACCGTGGGCGAAGATATTGAAGGGATACGTAGTAACGGAGGCCATACGGTGATTGGCACCGTTCATCACAAACTCCACGCCCTTGCCGATGGCGCAGAATTTTCCGATGATGAGCCGATCGCCCAAAAACTCATAGTGATGGGTCACATGGGCCTCAAAATCCTCCCCGCCGGTGGCCGCATCGTCATAATAAGTATACACCCCCACCTCAATATTGGGGCGGGTAATCACATTCTTAATATAGCAGACGCTGGGGATCTGCTCATTGGGATGCACGGCATCCGGGTTCGGTCCAAACATTCTGTAACCTCCTGTTCTCCGATTTCTGTCCTCCTCAGTATAGCAGATTTTCCAGTCCGCTGAAAGCATCATCTTTTCTGCCCGGCTTCCCCCGTCAGCTTCTGCACGAAAAAAGCCCGCCTTCCGGCGGGCTTTTGCAGATCTTCAGCGCATGGAGTCTTGCATCCGGCGGAAAAAACTGCGGGCGTTTTCCAGATCCTGTGCATCCGGGTGGCCCTTGGCGATTCCGCCCATGAGCTTGAAGGGGCCGAAGGTGTCATAGCCGCGGCAGGAAAACTCCCCCAGCACCGGGCAGCCTTTCTCCCCGGCAATCTCCGTGAGGGCTTTGGCCCCGGTTCCCTTGGCTGCGCCGTAGGTATAGACGAAGAACACCGGTTTTCCCTGGGGCAAATACTGCCGGGCAAATTCCACCACAGCTTTTTGAAATTCAAACCCGTAAATCCCGGAGGCGAACCCGATGCAGTCATATTCCTCCAGCCGGATGCTCTGGCGGGTGGTCACATCCACGAGGTCGACCGCTCCCTCTTCCGCCATGGCCTCCAGCACCTTCCGGGTATTTCCGTGGTGCCGGGAGTAATAGCAAATGACCGTTTTCATGTAGGATTCCCTCCTTGCAGAGTCCAGCCGAAGTCGTTGTGGTAAATCATCTGGCGGGTCATCCCGCCGTCGATGCAGATGTTCTCCCCGGTGATGAAGCCCGCCTTGTCCGAGCAGAGGTAGAGCACCATGTTGGCAATGTCCATGGGATTGCCCACCCGGCCGGCGGGCTGCTGGACCGCGTCCGGCCCCTCATAGACCGTGTAGTCGGTGTCAATCCAGCCGGGAGCGATGGCGTTCACCCGCACCCGGCCGGCAAGACTCACCGCCAGGGCATGGGTCAGGGCGGAGATCCCGCCCTTAGCCGCCGTGTAGCTCTCGGTCTGGGGCTGGCTCATCCGGTCCCGGGAGGAGGAGATATTCACGATGGCCGCGCCGGGGGCAAAGTGGGGCGCAAACAGTTTGGTAAGATAAAACGGCGCGGTAACCCCTACCCGCAGGGCGTAGTTGAACTCTTCATAGCTGCACGCGTCGATGCCCTTCATCAAAGGCAGGGCGTTGTTGATGAGGTAGTCCACATGGCCATAGTCGGCCATCACCTTACGGGCAAACGCCTCCAGGACCGCCTGATCCGCCAGATCCCCCTGGTAGTACGCATTGGGCAGCAGGTCGATGACACACACATGTGCTCCGGCCTTTCGGAATTCCCCGGCAATGGCTTTTCCGATGCCTTTGGCACCTCCGGTGACCACGGCGACTTTGTTTTCAAACATATTCGTTCCTCCTCAGTCCACATCCTCGTCCAGGGCTTCCACCAGAAAGCTCACGGGACGGAAGCCGTCGTTGCAGGAGAGCATGGCGGACTTGGGATTCTGCATCCAGCCGTCGTAAAAGTTCTCCGCACCGTGGCTCAGGGCCAGCACAAAGGGCGAGAGGGTGTCCCAGGCACTCTGGCAAAAGCCCTCGGGCTTGGTCCAGCCGTTGGCAATGAAGACCTGTCCCACCTTCATGTCGCAGGCGTGGGAGATGGGATTTTCATATTGGGCCATGAGGTCCTCATACTGCGTTATCCGCATGACCGTAATCCGGCATTTTTTCATATGATGATTCCCTCGCAGTGGTCGATCTCGTGCTGGATGATCTGGGCCGTCCACCCCGTAAAGGTCTTGAGCCGCTCCTGAAACTTCTCATTCTGCCAGCGCACCTTGATGGACTTCCACCGCTTGGCCGGGCGAATGCCGTTCAGGGAAAGGCACCCTTCCTCCGCGTCATAAGGTCCGGACTTTTTGACAATCTCCGGATTGAACATGACCATGTAGGTGCCCTCGTTGTCAAAGGCAATGATCCGCTTGTTGACCCCGATCATATTGGCCGCCATGCCTACGCAGCCGTCCTTGTGGTGCTCCAGGGTCTCCAGCAGATCGGCGGCAATCTGAATATCCTCCGGCACAGCCGGTTCCGCCTTCTGGGCCAGAAACGCTTCGTCTTTGCAGATCTCTCGAATCATAGCAGGTTCTCCTTATCGTTCTGAATGGCTGCCGCGATGGTCTTGGCGGCAAGGCGGGACCCCCGTTCATTGGGGTGGACCCCGTCGCCCGCATACAGGTCTTGGGTCTCGGACAATTCATAAAAGCGCTGCCCCACATCGGCAATCAGGGCGTGGTTTTCCCGGGCGGCCTTATGATATGCCTCGGACAGCCCGCGGGCCATTTCATCATAGTCCCAGCCCTTGACACGCAGCTTGGCGCTGCCTTTCTGATAGGCCCAGGTGGCATAGAGAATGGGAACTGCCCCCTGCTCCCGGATCTGCCTGCAGAGCTGCTCCACGCTGGAAAAAAGCGCTTGGGCGCGGTGATCGGTCCATGGCTCATCTCCTGGAGGACCACATAGTCCCATTTCTCATGGGCAAGTGCCGCCTGGGTGCGCTCACCCAGTTTGGTATCTGGATTTCGATGCTCCGACAGCCGCGCCCCGCCCCGGGTGTGGGAGACCACCTCCCCGCCGGTCAATCCAGCCAGCTTCCGGGGCAGGTTGTTGGCAGCGGTAAAGCTGTTGCCCAGCATGAGAATGCGCATGATCAGGATTCCTTTCTAAAAGATGCTGCAGCGGCTGCGGCGACGTGGTCACCGCACCGGGGTATCCTCCATTTGGGAAACCGCATCCGTCGCTTCCAGCTTGAAGATTACCGGACGCAGGCCGTCGTTGCAGCTGCAAATCGCTACGCCGGGCTTGCGGATCCAGTCACCATAATAAAACAGTTCCGTTTCCGCTCCGTGGGCCAGGGCAAACACATACTGATAGATCGCCTTCCAGGCCTCGTCACACATGCCGTCCGGTTTTGCATAGTCGGCATAAAACACCTGACCGGCTTTCAGCATGGGGCAGGCGGTCAGTCCCTCCGCGCCATACTCTGCGGCTAACTCCCGGTCCAAGGTGGTTTTCAGAACCGTGATTCGGACTCGTTTCATACAAGCCTCCTTTTTCCATTGATTCTATGGAGAACATTCTGGAATTTATTTCGATAAGCGTCGCGTTTTTATCTCTTCCATCCCAGCACCGCATGGAGCGCAGTCTCCGTAGCTGCCGGGAAATTCTTCCGTACCTGCTCATAGATCCGCGTTCCGGACTGCGCAGGCTCTTCGGCGTAGGCCGAGGCAATGTGTTCATAGCCCCACAAGGCTTCCGGAGTGGCGTAGATACTGATGGGCCACCCGTAGGGCTGCCCCTTTTTATTGAGACGCTGCCGAAAGTCCCGAATCAGCAGGTACCCGCCCATCTGGAGATCCGTAACCGTTCCCTCAAAGTTCTTTTCGCCCTCCTTGCCGAATCCGGCCAGGCGTTTGAGTTCAAAGGCGTACAGCTCATCCTTGACAGCAAACTGGTCCATCACGCGCTTCTTGCGCAGGCTGACCAGTCCCTCATCCCAGCGGCTGTCGAAATCGTAACCATCCCGCCGCCAGTTGGCAAACTGCGGAAACCACGCCTTGGAGATGAATCCGGCCTTTTTCCCAAAAAACTTACCGTAGGCCACCTGCCCGCTGCGGGCAATGAACTGCCGCCACTCCCAGGGATCCTGCTCCGGATCTCCGCTCCACCAGTACCAGTCGGACGTATGCTCCTCGGCGGAAAATCCGTCAATCTCATTTCGAAAGAGGGGCAGGAATCCAATCTCATCGATCCAATGGATCAGCTCCTGCCAGCTGCGGATGCGGTACGGGTCGTCCCAGCGGAGTCCCCGCATGACCCATTCGCCATTCTCAATGGCCATAACACATGCCCCCTCGTTCCACACACTATTGACATTATAACACATCAACATCGGGAACGCCATTGGCAGCCGGACGGAATGGAGGACTGCACCGCTTTGTTAGCTCTCCGCATGCTTGGAAAGCGCTGTCTGCCCGGTGCCATAAAGCATCCGGGAATCATTCCGCGCACACCTTGCCAGATGTCCACGACGCAGCGGCAGGGAAGCTCGCCTTCCCTGCCGCTGCGCCTGACCGCTGAAGATGCTCATTCGACCATTGCAATCGGTCAAGTACAGCATCAATGCCGCGGCCCCCCGTTATATCTCAGATCCTATCGGCCAGCGCGGCGGCCTGCCGGCAGCCGTCCGTCTTAGCAATATCGCCCGGGTTTAAAACTCCGGGAATCAGCACTTCGCCTACCATTTTCCACTTGTTCAGCGCGGCGGTCCGCTCCACGGGAATGCGCACTCCGTCCAGAACCGAGAGATCGTCCTCCTCGCAGCAGGCAATCAGGGCGCACGCTTTCCCGGCAATGTCCTTTCCGCCCACCACCAGGGAATACATGCGGTCGATGACGCCCTTGATCTGGGCCGGAATGGAGTACCAGTAGACCGGCATCGTAAAAACGATGACATCCGCATCCAGGACTGCCGGCGCAATGATGTTGAAATCATCATCAAAGGAACATGCTTTCCCGGTTTTGAAGCAGGTCTCACAGGCATGACAGCCGCCGATCTTCATCATGGCCGCGTCAAAGCGGGTGACGGTATGTCCCTTTTCCTCCGCCGCCCGGATGAAGCTGTCTGTCATGGCAAAGCTGTTGCCGTTTTTCCGGGGACTGCCTGTAATCACAACGATTTTCTTGCTCATGATGGTACCTCCCAATGCGGGGAGATTGACGCTCTCCCCTGTTGATGCTACAATCATAGCAAGAACAGGAGAAAGAACAAGTACGCACATAAAAGTGCGGTACTTGCATTGAGGTTCGATACTTACCGAAAGGAAAGTGTTTATGAAGAACGCAGATGCCTATAAAACCTGCATTTCCAATGCAAACCTGGCGGATACAGGATTCAGCTACACCTTGTCTCTGATCAACGGCAAATATAAAATGACCATTCTCTATACCCTCATGAGCTTTGGGGTGGTCCGCTTCAATGAGATGAAAAAGTATATTGGGGAAATCTCCTACAAAACCCTCAGCTCCACACTCAAGGAGCTGGAGGCCGACCAGTTGGTCCACCGGGAAGAATACCCCCAGATCCCGCCCAAGGTGGAATACAGTCTTACGGAGCGCGGCAAATCTTTGATTCCCATTCTGGATCAGATGTGTGACTGGGGCGAACAAAATCGTCTGTAAAGAATCTGAAATTCTGACCGCTTCCAACTCTCTCAAAACGCCCGGATGCAGATCGATTGCATCCGGGCGTTTTGTCCGTGCCTTTTGTATGAAGATGGATTGAACGGAAACCTGCACTGCCATGAAGAAAACGATTAGATTCTCACTGCCTCCGCTTCCTCCCGGCACTGCTGCACGGTGTGGGACAGATTTCCTGGGCTTGACAAAATGGTACTGCCGGTTTAATATGTAACCAGCTACTTATTTTGGGAGATGGAGTTGGTCTGCCCATGATGCCGTTCGGTTTGAAAATTGCCATCATCAATCGGGCCTTCCGCAAAAAGCTGGACGAAAAAGCCGCCGCCATGGGGCTGACAGCTGTGCAGCTGCGGGTGCTGGGTTCCGTCAGCCGGCTGGAGGCAGCCGGAGAAGAAGAGATTCACCAGAACGACCTGGAGCGGCTGGAACATGTGAGCCACCCGGCTATGACCAAGCTTTTGCAGCGGCTGGAAAGCAAGGGCTTTATCCGGTGTGTTCCCAGCGCGAGAGACCGTCGGTATAAGGTCATCACCTGTACGGAGCGGTCTGCCGGGATCCACAAAATGATCCTTGCCCAGGACGAAGAGGTCTTTGCCGAGCTGTGCGGAACCTTGTCGGCCCAGGAACGTGCATCTGTGCAGTATCTGGCGGATGCGATTGTGCGAAACATTGACCAAAAGACGTTCTCCGAACCGGAAAACTGAATTCCGCAGGCAGTGTGCTGAGGATGAAACTCGGGTGCACTGCCTGTATTTCTGTCCAAATAAGTAACTAGTTACTTAAATAAAAAGGAGCATCCAACATGGAACATGAACTCTCGCAAGCCCAAAGTCCCTTTGCCACGGAGCCCGTTGGCCGGCTGATCGTAAAGTTTGCCGTTCCCAGCGTGATTGCGCTGCTGGTAAACTCACTGTACAACATCGTCGATCAGATCTTTATCGGCAACGGTGTGGGATATTTGGGCAACGGTGCCACCAACATCGTATTTCCCATCACGATCATCGCTCTGGCTCTGGCCATGATGATCGGCAACGGCGGTGCCGCCTATCTGAGCCTTAAGCTGGGAGAAGGCAACGTGAACAGCGCCAAAAAAGGAATCGGCAACGCCGTGACCATGGTGACCGTGGTCAGTATCGTCTTGGCCGCTGTATTTCTGCTCTTCATCAATCCTATTCTTACGCTGTTCGGCGCCACGGATACACTGCGCCCCTACGCACTGGAATATGGCTGGATCATCGGCATTGGACTCCCGTTCATGATGATTTCCGGCGCCATCAACTCCATGATCCGGGCGGACGGCAGTCCCAAGTACGCCATGTTCTCCATGGTCATCGGAGCCGTTCTCAATGTGATCCTTGACGCCGTGTTTATCTTCCCCCTTCAGATGGGGGTCCAGGGTGCCGCCATTGCCACAGTCATCGGCCAGGTTGCCTCTTTTGCGGTATCCGTTGCCTATCTGCCCCGGTTTAAAACCGTCCGCCTGAATAAATCCGCCTTCTGCCTGGATATCAAAGCCTGCGGCAATATTGTGGTCTTTGGCTTGAGCAGCTTCATCACCCAGTTTGCCATTACCATCGTCATGGCCCTGACCAACAACCTGCTGGCCCAATACGGAGCCCAGTCCGTTTACGGCGCCGACATCCCCCTGACAGCCACAGGCATTGTGATGAAGGTCAACCAGATCATGATTTCGATTCTTCTGGGCATTGCCACCGGTGCCCAGCCCATTATCGGCTTCAACTATGGTGCCAAAAACTTTCACCGGGTAAAAAAGGCTCTGGAAATTTCTCTAATCGCCTCGGAAATCATCTCCGTTCTGGCATTTTTGCTGTTCCAGTTTGCCCCTATGTCCGTTATCTCCCTGTTTGGCTCCGAAGACGGCCTGTACAATGAATTTGCCGTCAAGGCTTTCCGGATCTTCCTGATGCTCTGTCCCCTGACGGGTTTTCAGACCGTCATCGCCGTCTATCTTCAGGCTGTGGGCAAACCGGTTATGTCTGCGCTTCTCTCCCTGGCCCGTCAGATCATCTTTTTTGTCCCGGCGGCTCTGCTGCTGCCGCTGACCCTGGGGGTGGAAGGTGTTCTGTGGACCGGTCCGGTGGCCGACGGCCTTGCCTTCCTGATGTCCTTGGCACTGCTCCTGTATGAAAGACACCACCTGAAAAAAAGCCACGCGGCTCGACTGGCCGCTCAGCCCCAATGATTGCTGAAGGAGGATATACAGAATGAAAAACAGAGTCATCACCATCAGCCGCGAATTCGGCAGCGGAGGCCGTACCATCGGCAAACAGGTGGCGGCGGAGCTGGGAATCCCCTGCTATGACAACGAACTGCTGCAAAAGATCGCTCAGGAGAGCGGATTCCATGAAAACTACGTCAAAGAAGCCGGAGAGTACGCGCCCGGCGGATTTTTGGCCAGCGCATTTTCCCACCCAAACTCCGGGCCCAACAATGCCGACTATCTCTGGAAAATCCAGTATAAAATCATTTCGGAACTGGCTGAAAAGGGCCCCTGCGTCATCGTAGGCCGGTGCGCGGATTACATTCTCCGGGACAAGGCGGACTGCCTGCGGGTTTTTATCCACGCGGATCTGAAGTTCCGGGCGGAGCGCATCGTACAGGAGTATGGTGAGCGGCCTGAGTCCCCGGAGCAGCGCCTGAAGGACAAGGACAAGCGCCGGGCGGCCTATCACCGGTTCTATACCGATATGAAATGGGGACATGCCCAGAACTATGATCTCACACTCAACAGCGGGACACTGGGAATTCATCAGTGCGTAAACATCATCAAAGGGCTTTACTAAGGCGGATGGAAGCTCTGCTTCACGATTTTCATGTCCGTTTAAAGCCCCTTCAAAATGAAAAAACTGGGAAACCTTGATAAAGCAAGATTTTCAATAAAAAGCCACCCGTATTTCGATAGAGAAGCTCGAAATACGGGTGGCTTTCATTTTTTTGTTTGCTGATTCCCCTGATGAATGCCGTGCGGATCACAAGGTCCGCATGACTTTTTCACGGTCATCCGTCCGGGAACCGGCAATCTCCGCTCACACGGTCTGATTCTCCACGAACACAGACAGGCGGTGCAGCAGGACCGCCAGCTGCGCACGGGTCGTGGATCCCAGGGGATCCATGTAGTAGTTGCCCACACCCTTGAAGATGCCGAACTGATAGAGCACCTGGAAGGCACCGTTCTCCTCCTGGGTCATCAGGGAGGCGTCGGCAAAGGCCACCGGCTCCTCCGGCAGCGTGCAGTCGATGCCGCTGTGCTGGAGATACTTCACCAGCATCACGGCAAACTTGGCCCGGGCAATGGGCGGCTGGCCGGTGAAGTGCTCATCGGGCAGCAGACCGCTCTCCATGGCCCAGTTGGCGGCGTTGGTGTACCACTGGCCGGCATCGATCTGAGGATAGCTGACGGCGGCATAGTCATCCAGATTCACTTTGTCCATCCGGGCCAGCACCGTCACCACCGTGGCGGAGGAGATGGCCCCATAGGGGGCGTAGATCTGCTCGGTGACGCCGATCATCAGCTTCTGCTGATAGGCCCAGTCCACATCGGGATAGAACCAATCGCTGCTGGAGATATCCTGGAAGATATCCGCCGTGGTCTGGACATTCTGAGAGGGCTTATTGGCGTTGTGGTCCACCGCAGGCTTGGAGCTGCCGCCGGACCCGGAAGAACCGCCAGATCCGGAGGAACCGCCGGAAACAGTGTAGTTCTGGGCGGCCTTTTTCACCGTGTTGGTATCGCTCTTGTCGGCACGGAACTCGGCGGCGATGGTGTGCGTCCCCTTACCGGCATCGCGGAAGGTCTGGGCGTAAATGGTGATCTTGGTGCTGCCCTCTTCGGACTTGAAGTCCTGGTTCTCCACCAGCTCGCGGCCGTCCAGATAGAACTTGTAGAACTCGCCGTAGGTGCCCTGAGAGCGGAACACCTGGTCCTCATAGGAGGTCAGCTCCGCAGGGACACGGTCCAGCAGCTCATAGCCCATATCGGTGGAGCCTTCCACGTTGGCGTCCGTGTTGTCGAGGACCGTCAGGGTAAACTGTTTGGTCTCCGTACGGCCGCTGCGGGTGAACTCCGCCTCCACAGTGAAGGTAAAGGAGCCGCTCTCCATCGGCACGCCGTACAGCTTGCCATTTTCATAAAGGGTCACACCCTGGGGCAGGCCGCCGGAAACAATCTGGAAGCGCACCGCGTCGGACGCACCCATGACGTTGGTCTGGATCACGCTGGCATAGGGCACGTACTTGACGCCGCCGCCGATGCTCTCCGTGGTGATCTTCTCCACACCGGCCGTACCGATCAGCTTGATGCGCACTTCCTGATCATCCGTGGGATCGCCGGGGGTGCCCATGTCGGCCTTGATGACCAGAGTGCCGCTGACCTCACCGGCCTGGACCTCGCCGTTTTCGTCCCGGATCGGCTCCAGGCGGATCTTGGCGATGTTGTCCATGTCGTAGACGCTGTCGAATTTGGACAGCTTGGCCACAGAGTTCTCCCGGATGGTCCAGTACTCGTCCAGCTGCACATTCTGGGCGTTCTCCAGCGTGACAGACAGGCCCTCGAGCTCCTCATTGCCGATGTTGGCAAAGAACACGTCGTGGTGATAGTCGTGGAAGCTGTCCAGGTACACCTCCCGGACGGGGAGACCGGTCTCCTCATCCCACGTCTCCTTCACGTTGGCGGCGTTGACATAGAGCTTTGCGCCGTCCTGGGGCGTAACGAAGGTCACCCAGTAGTTTTTCAAGGTCTTGCTGCCGGAGGTGGCGGAGTACTGCACCGCCTCACCGGAGGTGAATTTCACGGGGGTCTCGCAGCTGATCTGCTCGGTGCCGCTGGCGCCGTCGTGGCCCGCGTAAGCCTTGACACTGGGGCCCGTGGTAAACTCCGGATAGATGACCGCGTCCGTCACAGGACTCAGCCCATCCATCAAAAATACCGTCTGGCAGCCGAAGTTCTGCTCGCCATCCGGATAGCCGTAATAATAGCCATCCACATCGGCGGGCATCACCCACGCCCGGTATTCCCCGGCGGTGTAGTTGGCCCCGCCCTGCTTGGAGGCGCCGTCCACATGGAAATAGGTATCTTCCTGGTCCGGCACCGGCTCCTCAGCTACTTCCTGCTCATAGGGCAGCAGGACGATCTTTGTGCGAGCGAGCAAAGAACCGTCCTTTTTGAATACGGAAAAGATCACGCCGCCGCTGTAATTGGCTTGGTATCCGGTGCCGAACAGCTGGGCGGCAATGTCGGTCTGGCCGGCCGCTTCCTCCAGGGTCCGGTAATTGCCCACATAGGCGGAGACGTAGGCCGTGGCATCGCTCACCTGCGTACCGTTATGGTAGTAGGACATGGAGAAGAAGTACGAACCGTCAACGGCGATGTCCTCCTTGGCAACATATTCCCGGACGTTGAATCCCAGGGTGCTGTCATGATGGCTGGACGATCTGGTGTAAACCGAGCGGCCGCTCTCATCTCTCAGGCCGGAATAGCTCCAGCTGTCTCCGGAAATGTACATCCACACATACAGCGGCCGCAGAGCCACGGCCGTGCCGCCGCGCAGCCAGCGGGCGGTGAACGCGCAGCCATTCCCTTCCGTATAGTTGCCCAGATGGCCCGCTCCGGTGCCGAAGGTCTCTTCCGTCACGTTCTGGGTCGTTCCGGCGGCGATGGCGGCGTCCAGCTCCTCCTGGGTGTAGTAAAGGCCGGTATAGAGCTCCACGCTCAGCCCGGAAAATACCGGATCTGTCTCCAGTTTCACGCGGGTTTCACTCATTCCGTCCCAAATATCGCTGTCCGCATCGGCCTCAATATCCAGATAGGAAACCTCATGGCCGTTGATCGTCATCCCATTGGGGGAATAATAGTCGCCCATCAGGGGGATCTCCTGTCCATCGGCAGTATAGGCGCTGCCGGTCAGGAGATCATACTCCGGGGAGACCTCCACCGTCACGTTGTACAGGGTGTTGTTCTCCATGTCCAGCTGGTCCGCATTGCCCACGATCAGGTCAAAGTAGACATAGCTGGTACTTCTGCTGGAGGGTGAAAGGTCCAGAGTGCCGGTCCGGTCCATGATGGCGAAGTCATCTCCATCTGACTCCTTGGCCCAGACCACCAGATCGCCCTCATCCAGCGTGGCCTCGCCCGCCAGGACGGTGGTGACCTCTACTTCTTTCAGCTCCTCAGCCATGTAGCCCGTCATGTCCAAGGTAAACCACTCCTCCGGCAGAGGCAGCAGGCTCGCGGCGGAGATCGGGGGCATGTCGGAAAACTCCTTTTCCTCCGGGTAGGCAGGGATATACTCGCCGCCTACCGTCACGCCGATCTGGGTCAGAACAGACGGATCGGTCTGCTCCGAGACCACGGAGAACACGTGGCCTCCCACGTCCACCGTGTCCTCCGGATCCATGAACCACTCCGTCCAGGTTTCCCCGTCGTAGGTGAACTGCACCTCATAGGGGAAGAAAGCGTTGTCCTCCAGGGCAATGGTATAGTTGCCCTGCTCGTCGAAGAGGGCGTACGCATACTCCCCTGTCCGGGTCTCGTCGCTGCCCACGGTGACGGGGCAGTTGAGCAGATTGTACACGACCTCCTCAGGAGCTTCCTCCTCCATGGGAGCTTCCTCCTGTGCGGGGGTCTCCTCCTGTGCGGGAGTGTCCGCCTGTGCGGGAGTGTCCGCCTGGGTAGAAGTGTCCTCCTGCGTGGGAGGATCCTCCTGGGTCAGCACAGGCGTCTGGCCCTCCTCTTCCTCCACTGCCAGCGCCGTGGCCGGCAGGGCCGAGACCAGCATCAAAACCGCCAGGATCGATGCCAGCCTCTGTTTCCATTTTCGCATATGGTTCCCTCCTTATGGTTGTTGCGCAAGAGCCAGCAGCTCCTGCAAGGAATAAACGCGGCTCTGCCGCAGATTCCCCCGCATATCGTCAAACACCAGCGTTCCGTCTGCCAGAATGTCGCAAAGCTCCGGCAGATCCGCCAGTGTCCGGCACTGCCCGTCCAGCAGCAGTCCATAGCGCTGCCCCTGGGCGGAGATATATTCCGTCACCACGCAGTCTCCCAGCTGGGTGACGTAGGTCAGATACGCATCGCTCTCCAGTTCCCGCACCAGCTCTCCGGTCTCCCGGTCATAGGCCGCCGGGGTACCGTGAAGCGGCGACGTGATCTTCAAATGGTCCGTGAAAAATTCCTCGTACAGTGTCCGGTCCGGCTCCGCTCCCTGTTCCTCCAAGAGCAGCGCGCCGTCGGCGGCGCTGTAACGGCGGATGGTGCCGTCGTTGTAGATGACCTCCAGCCAGCTCTCCTGACCCTCCCGGCGGAATTGCTGGTCGTAGACCTGCTCCGCGTCCGGGATCTCCACGTCCGCCACCACACTGCCGTCCAGCCCGCAGACGCGGAAGGCGTCGTAGCGGAAAAGCATCACCGTGGCGCCGTCGGCGCTGAGGCGGGCCTCATTGTGAGAATAGTCCGGATCATAGGTGGCCAGCTGGGCCTCCGGGTGGTTCTCCAGCCGCAGCAGCTCCACGGACTGCCGGTCCCGGCTGGCCGTCATGGCAAAGTCCCCTGCCACCTGGACAAAATTCCAGGGGCCGCCCTCCGTCCGGGTCTGGATCCGGCGGGCGCCGCTGTCGAAGAAGGTGCAGCAGCCGTCGTCCGTGGCTGTGAGGGTATAGTCGCCGGAGCGGGCGAAGGCGGTGATATCCGCGTCGGTGTAGGCCATCTCCGTCTGCTCTCCCGTCACCGGGTGGAGCCGCACCAGAATGTTGTCGGTACACACGTAGATGCCGCTCTCGTCCGCCTGCACATGGAAGGGCCGCGCGCCGGCAAAGCCGCCGGTCTGGGCCATATTTTCAAGGTCGATCACCGCAAACACCGACTCGGTGTCGCTGGTGGCGGAGAAGGCGAAGTACTGCCCCTGGAAGCCTCCTTCAAAGTGGGTGTAATCGGAGGTGTCAAAGAGCACCAGGTCGTTTTCGCTGTCCTCCAAGCTGAACACGGTCAAAGAGCCGTCGGAAAAACTGGCGGCCAGCCACTGTCCCGTCTCGTCCAGGGCCAGGAGGTTGTCCTCCGGGTCCGCGAACACGCTGTTGGGCAGCACTGCCTGGCGCTTGTCTCCGAAGGTCACCGCCCGCTCCGCTGTGCCGGTGGCCACGTCGTAGACCGCGGCCACGTTCTCGTCCTGATATACGGCGGCTGCGACGGAGCCGTCCCCCGAGAGCGTGATGGCTGTGGCAGCCTTACCGGTCCACAGCTCCTTCCCGGCAGCCAGGTCGTAGCAGCACAGAGCGTCTTCTCCGGCGTAGAGGAGGGTATCCTCCCCGGCAAACACCACGTCCGCCAGGGCGGAGGTCTCCGCCGGGAGGGCCGCCAGCTGCTCTCCGCTGTTTGTATCGAACACGCTCACCTGCCCGGTGGTGAGAACCGCGGCCCGGGTCCCCTCCGGTGAGAGCACCGCCTTGATGGGCTCCGCAGGCAGAGCCAGCAGCCGGTGAGCCTTGAAGCCGTCGGAGAGATCATAGACCCCCAGGGCGTTGGTCAGGGCCCGCTGGGCCTGGGGTGTCGGCGCCGGGCCGAAGATCCCCGGGTTCTGGGGCAGGGCCTCCAGGGCGTAGGCCACAGCCCCGTCCACGTCGCCCCGGGACAAGGCATCGGCGGAATACTCCGCCAGGGTATAGGCATTTTGCAGCCGCTCCTGCTGCTTGAGTCCTGTGAAGGCGGCCAGGCCGCCCGCCAGGAACGTCACCGTCAGCACCGCGGCCGTCACGGCGCAGCGCCGTTTGTGGCGCCGCATCCGGGGGTCGTTGTCGTGAAGGCGCTCAAAGGCCTGGAGCATCTCCTGAGCCGTCTGCCAGCGGCGGCCGGGATCCGGGTCCATGGCCTTGCGGATGATGGCCGCCACGGCGGGGCTGAGCTCATCAGGGCTGATGGGCTCCACCTTTTTGGCGTCCTGAGCGGGGCGCCGGCCGGTGAAGAGATGGTAGAGCGTGGCACCCAGGCTGTAAATGTCCGAGCGCACATCCAGCAGCACGGTCCGCCGTCCGGAGCCGGTGCTGCCGGACTGAGATGACGCGCCGGGCACCACGGTCTCCGGCCGCTCGGTGGGCAGACTGGTGCGGACGTCATCCTCCCCCCGCTGGGTGACGTTCATGCCGGAGTAGTCCACGCCGTAGTGCTCCGGAGAGGCGTAGCCCCGGCTGAAGCCCACCCGCACGGCCCCCTCCTCCCCCAGGGCCAGGGCGATGTTGAAGTCGATGAGGCAGATGTCATTCTGCGGGGTGCGCATAATGTTGGAGGGCTTGATGTCACTGTGGAGGATACCGTGGGGCGGACGGCTGTGGAGGTAGCACAACGCCTCCAGCAGCTCCATGGCCCACTGGATCACCTGGGCCTGGGAGAAGCGCTCTCCCCGGCGCAGGGGCTTGTCCAGGCTCTCGCCCTCGATGTAGTCCATGACGGTATAGACCGTCTCCCCCTCCACCACGAAATCGTAGACTTGGGGGATATAGGTGTGGGAGAGGTTCTTCAGGGCGTCCACTTCCCGGCGCAGGGTCTCCGGCTTTGCGGAGATGGTGCGCCGGTCCGCCTTCAAAACCACCCACTTGCCCAGCCGCAGGTGCCGTCCCAGATAGACGATTCCCCCGCCGCCGGAGCCGATCTGCTTGATGATCTCATAGGTTGATGCGATGATTTGAGACATGACTTCTCCTTACCGGCTCAATGGCGCCGCTTTCCAAATTCCTCTTCCAGGCGCCTGCGCAGCCGCTTTCCGGTCAGGCGCAGGATCACGGCGGCCGCCAGGCCCGCCAGGACCGAAGCCGCCATTACGGCCGCGCCGCCCCAAAGCAGGAGCTGACTGGTATCCATTGGCTCATTCCTCCCATACGTAGTCGGCCCCGGCGGTGCCGAAGGCCACACGGGCACCCCGGTGCAGCACCTGGGGCACGTTGGCAGTCAGGCGCTGGCCGTCCACAAAGGTGCCCGCGCTGGAGCTCAGGTCCACCAGGGCGTAGCTGCCGTCGGCCTGCCGCTCAATGACGGCGTGACGGCGGCTGACCGCCTTGGTCTTTTTGTCAAATTCAAAATCACTCTGACGGTGTCCCACCGAGACATCGAACCGGCCGATGGAAAAAACCTGGCCCGGCTGAATGTCCACAGGAATCTCCCGGGGCAGGGCGGGATCGCCCATCAGGCGCAGGCAGGCACCGGCGCCCGACTCATCATCCAGCAGCTGGGTAACGCCGCTCTCTTCCGCGGCAGGGACCCATACCGGCGCGGCCTCCACGGGCCGGACCGGCGGCGCAGGCGGCGCCTCCTGGAAGTCCTGGGCGGCCGCGCCCAGAAAGATCTCACGGGGAGGCTCCTTCTTGCCGAACAGGCCGCCTTTCTTCTCCGGTTTTTCCTTCTTCTCCGGCTTTTCCTTCTTGCCGCCGAAGAGGGATTTTTTCTCCTTCTTGGGCTTTTTCTCCTTGGCAGCACCATCGCCGTCCAGGTGGATGACAATATCATCCAGCCCAGCGGGGGGCTCCACCGGCGGCATCCGCAGGGGATCCTCCGCAGGCACCGGGGTTGGGCTCTGGACCGGCGGACTCTGAACCGGGGCACTCTGGGCCGCAGGGGTACGAACAGGCTCCGGGCGGCTCTGGGGCTCCCGGGGAACCGGGGCCGCGGGCCGTGCCTGGCGGAGCATCTGCAAAAAGGCCTTGGGCTGGAAGTCCTGCATGATGGCCCGCAGCACCTGGTTCTCCAGGGCCGGGTCGGACACGGAATTCTGCCGGGACAGCTCCGCGGCCATCTCCCGCAGGGCGCCGAAGTCCTGGCAGTCCCCCAGGGAGGGAACGTATAAATAGCTCACCGTGCCGTCCCGGTCCACGTAGAGATAGCGGGTATCCAGCACGAAGGACATGGGCTTTAAGAACCAGTCGGCGCACTCCAGCAGCGGCTGGAGCACCCCGTTCCAGAACTCCGCGTACTCCTCAGGGGTATGGCGGCCGAAGCGGTACTGGAGCTTGCTGCGGCTGCCCAGCTCATAGGTGCACTCCGCCATGCCGTCCACACTGCGGTAGCGGAAGGGCACGAGGAAGGCCGGAGGATCGGCCTGGATGGTAGAAAGAGCCTTCCGGTCCAGCTCCTCCTCCGGAAAGCGGATCACCAGCATGGCCCCGGAGAGGTCGTTTTTCTGCTCGATTGGGTAGATCATATGGACGCGGCTCCTTTCTTGAACTCCAACAGGGTGATGAACTGCCAGCCGTCGGCGGTGCGCACCGGGGCGCTGCCTTCGTAAAAGCTGCCGGCTTCCAGGAACACGGGGTCGATGACCACCTCGCCCCGCAGGCTCACATAGCCCCACAGGTCCCCCACCTTCACAGCCGCCAGGTGCTGGCCGAAGGACAACGCATCATCGAACTGGAAGTCGATGCACACGTTCCCCTGGGTGTCGATAAAGCCCCACTTGCCGTTTTGCTTCACGGCAGCCCAGCCGTCGGCGAAGGGCCGGGCGTCCTCATAGGTCTCGCCGACCGCCTCTCCGTCCACCAGCAGCCGCACATCGCCGCCCTGCCGGACAAACACCGCATCCTGGGCATAGCTGCGGCCCAGCTGGTCCTGGATGATGCCGTCATACTCCGGCGCCAGGAGCCAGGTCTCCCCGTCCGTGGCCAGCAGGCCCCACTTGCCGCCGGTCTTGGCGGCCGCGGCGCCGTTGGAAAACATCCCCAGGTCCTGGAGCGGGCTGCCGCCGGTATAGAAGTTGCCGTCGGCCAGAGTCCAGCCGTCAGCGGTGCGCAGGCCCACCCGATTGTCCCCGAAGTTGGTGAACTCGGAGGCCTCCCCATGGAGCAGGGCCACCCGGTTGCCGCCCTGGTCCACGCCGATGATGAGACCGCCCTGCCGGGCAATGGCCTGTCCGTTGCTGAAGGTGCTGATGGCGTCGAATTCGCAGGGCACCACCAGCTCCCCGGCGGAGTTGGCCAGGCCCCAGAATCCGTCCAGCTTCACCTGGATCGCTCCGTTGCAGGTGGCGGTGGCATCCTGATAGGTGGCACGGTTGAGCTTGAAGGCATAGCGGGTATCCTCATAGAGCTCCGTCAGCTCGGCGCTGCCGGTCTTTTCGATGCCGCTGCGCAGCGCGGCGAAGGCCTCCGTCTCCTTCCCTGTTTCCAGATAGTACTCCGCGGCCTCGGCGTAGATCTCCGGTGCGGCGTCCTTTCTTGCCATCTGCTTTTCCAGCAGATTGGTGTACTTTCTGGCGTAGCCGCTCTGGTCCAGCATATTCAAATAGGCGTCCTTGAGGGCCTCTTCCGCCTCCAACGTGTACTTGTCGTCATAGCCGGCGGCCTCCTCCAGCAGCGGAATGGCCCGGACGTAGATCTCATCCTGGGTATAGGCCGCGGCCTGTTCGATCAGCTTCACCTGCCTCTGCGCGTCGCTCTCGGCGGTCAAAGCCGCCAGCCAGGACACCGCCAGCAGCAGCGCACAGCCGATCCCCAGCAGCAGCCGTTTCATACGTTTCACCTGGGGTTCCCTCCTATCGAATAAACATGGTCAGCATCATGCCGACATACAAAAACGGGACCAGGGGAATGGAATCCCTGGGTTTGATCTTTTTCAGGGCGATGAGGACCAGAGCGGTCAGGGCCGAGAGCACCGACCCGTAGAGCATCGCGGGCAGCACGCCGCCGAAGCCCAGATACAGCCCCGCTACGGCCATCAGCTTCACGTCGCCTCCGCCCAGCCCCCGGCGGCTGATGAGGTAGACCGCCAGAAACACGATTCCGGCCAGCAAAAAGCCTGCCACACCGCTGAAGACCAGATAGAGTGTCTGCTCCGTGTGCAAAAACAGCTGCGGCACCACGATCACCACCCAGGCCGAGGCCATGGCCGCCACCAGGCGGTTGGGCACCCGCTTTTCCCGCAGATCCCCCAAGGCCGCCTGGTAGCCGAAAGCGGTGAACACCAGCCGCGCCAGCAGCTCCGTCCCACTCAAGCGGTCCCAGTGCACCAGGACCATGGCCAAAAGCAGCAGCGGCAGGGCACCGTAGGGTGCCAGGGCCTTCCATCGGATATTCGTCATGGGACGTACCCCTCTCCCTTGCCGCCCAGCCACGCCTTGGTGAGCACCACCTGGGTCACATGGAGCTTGGGGGTCCCGGCAGGCATCAGCAGTGCCCCAAAGGTATAATCCACATCATACTGTACGGCAATCTTCACATCTCCGTCGGCGGTGAGGAGGGTGGAGTCGTTGGCGCCGCTGGGCGCCAGGGAGGTCAGGGAGAAGTCATAGAAATCCAGTCCCTCCAGCCCCTCCGATACATGGAATGCCTTGAGAAACTCATCGCCGGACATGTCTCCGTTGGCCAGATACCGCCCCACCAGAGGCCGGATCAGCTGCTCGAAGAGGGCGTTCTCCCCTTCCTGGAGCCCGTAGTTGAGCAGCAGCTGCAAGGAGGCCTTGGGGTCGGCGCTGGCGTCGTCCGCCCAGCCCTGCACCTGGTCCAGCGCCGCCTGTCCCTGGGCGCCCACCTGGTCCGGGTTCAGGGACTCCAGTCCGTCCAGCAGGCCGTTGAGGCTCTCCTTGAAGGTGTCCGCTTCCACCTGCACTGTCTGGGCCTGCCCGGCGGAAGCGACCAGATGGTCCGCCGCCCCCGTCACGTCCAGAGCATAGCAGTACATGGACACGGTCTGGGCCGCCTGGGTAATGGCATAGTGAACCCGGGCCTGGACCGCCACGATATTGATGAGGCTCAAAATGGAGGTGACCGCCAATACGAACAGCAAAAAGCTGCCGATGGTCTCCACCACGATGTATCCCCGTTCATCCCGCCGCATGGTTCAATACCCCCTGTAATCCGTCACGCTCACCGGCAGTGTCCCCGGCGGCACAACACCATTGACCCCTTGCTGCGCAAAGGGCATGGACAAAAACAGCATCTTCAGCTCCACGCTGGTGGTGATGCTGAAATCCGTCACGGCATTTTCCATCCGGAACAGCTCTGCCTGGGCCATGGCCGTCTCCCGGGCGTCCCGGTCGGCCAGGTCGCCGATGTTCTCCCGCTTGTTGGTGACGTTGAGTTCGATGAGCCGGGCCGTCCGCTGGGCCAGGGTGTTCCCGTCCTTGAGCAGCAAAAACAGCCGCAGATAGTCCTTGTAGCCCAGGGTCAGTCCCTCATCGTCCTGCGCGCCCTCCGCGGAAAAGGCCCCGTCGGACAAGCTGGCCTCCCCGCCGGAGGCGATGGCGTCCAGCTGTCCTGAGAGGCTGAAACGCCAGTTGTCGGACGTTTTCAGCAGAGCCACGTTCTGGCCGTCCTTCAGTCGGCTGACATCGATCACTGACTCGCCCAGAGCCATGGCCAGCCGCACCAGCTCTCCTGCCACTATGGCAAAAGGACCCGTCCAGGCCAGAGCCGACTCCACCGAACTGACCGTGTTGACCACATCGGCCACCGCGAAGGAAGCCACATAGTTGAACACGAAGCGCACCAGGAAGAGCATTCCTGTCACAGATTTGAGGTTGTTCTCCGCGCTGGTGAGGTCGCCGTTATAGAGATACTCCAGTTCCGACTGGTAGTAGTAGTTCACACCCACCCCCAGGGGGATGCCGCTCATACTCTCCTCCACGGGCGCATTCTCGCCGCCGCCCTTATTGGTGGAGTAGCAGGAGAACATCTCCGAGTCATACGTCAGCAGGAGGATCTTGTCGGCGGCATCCGTTGCGGCGTTGCCCAGGCTGCTGAGGAGATTGTTGTTGAGGGCTTTTTTCACCTGGTCCTTGGCACCATCCTCGCTGCCCCAGTCTCCGGCCATACCGAAGTCGGTGCTCACGCCGCCGGCGTCATTGGATCCGTTTTTATAATGCAAAGCGCCCTCCGGTTTAAATTCCAGGAAATGGACAAACTGGTCCTGAATCTGGCCCAGAATGTCCTCCAGCGTATCCAGGATGTTGTCTTCCGCGTCCTCGTCATCACCGGAGCTGCCGCCGGAACCGCTTCCGGAGCGGCTGTAAAACTCCTGGAGGCGTGCATAAAACTCCGGGTTTTTGGTACTCTTGAAGGCATTGCTCTCAAAGGGCTCGAAGGTGCCGGGCACGGTGTATCGCTCCGGCGTGACGCTGTCCAGCAGCGCCAGTTTGTCCTCCACCTGGTTGTCCGGGCCCCGGCAGATCGGAAGAGCACACGTCTGAACTCCAGTCACATTCCTTTATCT
>CABUDN010000004.1 GCA_902490355.1 uncultured Oscillibacter sp. | reverse complement strand
CCTTGCATTTTAGCATGGCTTCCGATACAATAACAAGTACAAGCAAAGAATGATAGCTGCAACGGAGTGCTGCGCGCACGGGCTGACACCTATCATTCCCGTTTTTGATGGGTGTTTCAAACCAACGGTGGTTTGAAGCGCCTTTTCTTTTTTACAGGACACGAAGGAGGGTTTTATATGATCTTACTGGCAAACGGAAAACTCATCACCCGGGACCCTGACGGCACCGGCTATTACCCTGACGGCGGCGTCGTGACCGACGGCGGCAAGATTGTGGCCGTGGGCACCACCTCTGAACTCAAAGCCCAATATCCCCAGGCGGAATTTGTGGACGCCCGGGGCGGCGTCATCATGCCGGGTCTGATCAACGCCCATACCCATATTTACTCCGCACTGGCCCGGGGTCTTTCCATCAATGGCTACAACCCCACCAATTTCTATGAGGTGCTGGACGGCCAGTGGTGGTACATTGACCGCCATCTGGATCTGGAGGCCACCCGAGCCTCCGCCCAGGCGCTGGTCATCGACTCCATCAAGCAGGGCGTCACCACCATTTTCGATCACCATGCCTCATTCTGTGAGATCCCCGGCTCTCTTATGAAAATCGCCGAGGTCACCAAGGAATTCGGTATGCGGGCCTGCCTCTGCTACGAGGTCAGCGACCGCGACGGCGAGGAAAAATCCCTCCAGTCCGTCCAGGAAAACAAGGACTTCATCGACTACTGTGAGAAAAACCCCGATCCCATGCTCAAGGCCATGTTCGGCGGCCACGCCCTGTTCACCATCTCCGACAAGACCTTTGACCGGATGGCTGCGGCCAACAACGGCCGGGTGGGCTACCACATCCACGTCTCCGAGGGCATGAACGACGTCTACGACAGCCTCCAGAACTACGGCCGCCGGCCGGTGCAGCGGCTGCAGGACCACGGGATCCTGGGCCCCAAGACTATTCTGGGCCACTGCATCCACGTCAACACCGCCGAAATGGACATCATTCAATCTACCGACACCATGTGCGTCAACAACCCCGAGTCCAACATGGGCAACGCCGTGGGCTGCTCCCCCATCCTGCAGCTCTATAAAAAGGGCATTCTGGTGGGACTCGGTACGGACGCCTACACCAACGACATGCTCGAGAGCATCAAGGTGGCCCTCACCATCCAGCGCCACAATGCCTGCATGCCCAATGTCGGCTGGTGCGAGGTGACGGACATGCTCTTCAAGAACAACGCCAAGATGGCAGCCCGGACCGGCTTCCCCACCCTGGGTGTGCTCCGTCCCGGCGCTGCCGCCGACGTAATCGTCATGGACTACAAGCCCTTCACCCCCTTCTCCGATGCCAACATTGACGGACACATGCTCTTCGGCATGACCGGCCGCCAGTGCCAGACCACCATGATCAACGGCAAGATTCTGATGAAGGACCGCGTCCTGACGGAGATTGACGAGGAAGCTGTCAATGCGCACATTCTGGAAAGTGCCAAGCGCCTCTGGGGACAGCTCAACCACTGCACCTACTAATCTTTGATCACTTTTCCGTTTTGAATTGAGGAGTAAATGAGGAGGAACCGCCATGTCTGAATTGATGACCCCCATCCCCTTCCGGGATCTGATGAACTGGATCACCACGGAATATCGGGCCGAAGGCTCCGTCTTCGGTGTCCACCGTCCCTACCGGGCCGGTGTCAAGAAGCTGCCCATCTTCGGCGAGACCATCGAGACCCCCTTTGGTCCCGCCGCCGGTCCCAACACCCAGCTGGCCCAGAACATCATCGCCGGTTACTTTGCCGGCGCCCGGTTCTTTGAACTCAAGACCGTCCAGAAAATGGACGGCGCGGAACTGGCCGCCTGCATCAACCGCCCCTGCATTCTGGCCGAAGATGAGTGCTACAACTGCGAGTGGTCCACGGAGCTGTACGTCCAGCAGGCTTTTGAGGAGTATGTCAAGGCCTGGTGCGCCCTGAAAATCATGGCCAAGGTCTACGGCCTGGGCGACCCCGACGGGTTCGTATTCAATATGTCCGTGGGCTATGACCTGGCCGGTATCCAGGGCGAGAAGGTGGATGCCTTCCTCAACGGCATGATCGACGCCTCCAACACCCCCATCTTCCAGGAGTGCATTGCCGTCCTCCGGGAGTTCTTCCCGGCAGAGCGCGGATATATTGACACCATCACCCCCCACATCTCCGGGTCCGTCACCGTCTCCACCCTCCACGGCTGCCCGCCGGATGAGATCGAGCGCATTGCCAGCTATCTCATCGAGAAAAAGCACCTGCATACCTTCGTCAAGTGCAATCCCACCCTGCTGGGCTACGAGACGGCCCGGTCCATCCTGGACGAGATGGGCTACGATTACATTGCCTTTGACGACCATCACTTCAAAGAGGACCTGCAGTACGAAGATGCCGTACCCATGTTCCGCCGTCTCCAGGCCCTGGCGGATGCCCACGGTCTGGAATTCGGTCTGAAGCTCTCCAACACCTTCCCCGTGGACGTCAAGGCCGGGGAACTGCCCAGCGAAGAGATGTACATGGCGGGCAAGTCCCTCTTCCCCCTGACCACCACCATGGCCGCCCGGCTGAGCCGGGAGTTCGGCGGCAAGCTGCGCATCTCTTACGCTGGCGGCGCCGATGCGTTCAACATTGATAAGCTCTTCCAGTGCGGCATCTGGCCCATCACCATGGCCACCACGGAGCTCAAGCCCGGCGGCTACCAGCGTTTCACCCAGATCGGCGACAAGCTGGACGCTCTGGCCTTCCAGCCCTTCACCGGCGTGGATGTGGCCGGTGTGGAGGCCCTGGCTCTCTCCGCCCGCTCCGACCGTTACCATGTCAAGTCCATCAAGCCTCTGCCCCGGCGCAAGCTCTATGAAAAGGTCCCCCTGATGGACTGCTTCACCGCACCCTGCATGGGCGGCTGCCCCATCCGCCAGGACATTCCGGAGTATATTGAGCTGTGCCGCAAGGGGCAGTATGCCTCCGCCCTGCGGCTGATTACGGAAAAGAACCCCCTGCCCTTCATCACCGGCACCATCTGCGCCCACAACTGCATGACCAAGTGCACCCGGAACTTCTACGAGGAGCCGGTCAACATCCGGGCTACCAAGCTGGTGGCTGCTGAAAAGGGCTACGACACCTATATGTCCAAGCTCCGTCCCCCCGTTCCCGCCGGGACGAATACCCGGGTGGCCGTGGTCGGCGGCGGTCCCACCGGTATGGCTGCAGCCTACTTCATCGGCCGGGCAGGCATCCCCGTCACACTTTATGAAAAGACCGACCGCCTGGGCGGCATCGTCCGCCACGTGATCCCTGCCTTCCGCATCTCCGATGGTGCCATCGACAAGGACGAGGCCCTGATGCGGAAAATGGGCGTGGAGGTCAAGCTCTCCACTCCTGCTCCCTCCGCCGCGGAACTCAAGGCCATGGGCTATACCCATATCTTCTATGCCGTGGGCGCCGGAAAGGCCGGAGCGCTCAATATTCCCGGCAACGTGGTGCCGGTCATCGCCTGGCTGCGGGACATGAAGGCCGGAAAGGACGTCTCCCTGGGTCATGTGGCCGTGGTCGGCGGCGGCAACACCGCCATGGATGCCGCCCGGGCCGCCCTGCGCTCCGGTGCCAAGTCCTCCACCCTGGTCTATCGCCGTACCAAGAAATACATGCCCGCCGACGCCGAAGAGCTGGAGCTGGCTATGGCCGACGGCGTGGAATTCCTGGAGCTGGTAGCCCCTGTGGAGCAGAAGGACGGCAAGCTGATCTGCGAGAAGATGAAGCTGGGCGATCCCGATGCCCAGGGCCGCCGCAAACCCGTTCCCACCGGCGAACAGGTCTCCATCGACTGCGACACCGTGGTAGCCGCAGTGGGCGAACAGGTGGATGGTGCCTTCTTCACGGAAAACGGTATCCAGGTAGACGCCAAGGGCATTCCCGACTTCATGACCAACCTCTCCGGCGTCTACGTCGGCGGCGACGCCATGCGGGGTCCCGCTACCGTGGTGGAAGGCATTGCCGACGCCCAGGGCTTCGCCAACGCCGTCATCGGTCAATCTCACCGCTATTCCATCCCCGCCCACGGCAAGGCTACCCGGGAAGAGGCCATCGCCAAGAAGGGCATCCTCTGCCAGTCCGCCAAGTGCGAGGGCGACCGGTGCCTGACCTGCAACGTGGTCTGCCAGGTCTGTGCCGACGTTTGCCCCAACCGGGCCAACGTGATCATCGAGCTGCCTGACGGCCGCCATCAGATCCTCCACGTGGACCGGATGTGCAACGAGTGCGGCAACTGCGCCGTGTTCTGCCCCTATGATTCCGCTCCCTACCGGGATAAGTTCACCCTGTTCCTGGACCGCAAGGGCTTTGACGAAAGCTCCCGCAACTCCGGTTTCCTCCCCCTGGAAGGCCGGAAGGTGCTGGTACGGCTCAGCGGCGAGGTCTTTGAGGCAGATCTGGATCAGCCCAACAATCTGCCTGCGGATGTGGAGATCTTCATTCTCACCGTATTGACGAAGTACTCCTATCTGCTGGGATAACCCACAGAAACAGCAAGCAGGAGGCCGAAAATCGGCCTCCTGCTTTTCTCTTGATTTGATCGTTTATTGAACAGTCCTGGCCTTCAGGGTGCTGGCGCAGATCGCATAGACCCCGATGTGCAGTACCAGCCCCACCAGGCCGATCCCCGCCTCCGCCGTCAGCAAACAGACGATTCCCTGCGCGGCGGTGTAAAGCAGTACTGCCGCTCGTCCCAGACGGCGTCTGCCCTCCGCTTCCTTTTGCATTCCCCGAAACAGCTGCACCACGCAGAAAACTGCTGCCGCCAGAAATGCCGCCATCAAAAGCAAATCTCCGCTTTTTCCCTGCTGGACCCACCAGGCAGTCTGGCCAAAGCCGTATACCGCCGCCGCGGTTCCCGCCGCATACCAAGCGGAAAACGGGACCGAAAACCGCTCCCGCCGCAGGACCGGCTGCGCCAGCAGCCAAAGCCCCGCCAGTGCCGCAGCCGCCCAGAGGGCGAAAAGCCATTCAACATCGTACTCTTTTAAAAAGGCGATCAACCCTGTATAAACCCGGGTCCACGACACGCCCGCCGGAGATTCCATCAACACCACCGGGTAGAGTGAACTCAGGATTCCCATGATGACCATGCCCAGAACACCCACGCCCGTCACAATACCGCCGGCAAGATACCAGATCCAGTCCCTTTGAGCCGCAGGTTCTGTCTCCTTGGCAGCTTTGGTAGCGGTATCGGTCCGGTCCTCCCAAGCTTGACTCTCGTCCAGCAGCCACTCCACCGACACATGAAACAGCCGGGCACAGGGCAGGAGCTTTGCCGCATCAGGCAGGGCAGTTCCCTGTTCCCAACGCGAAACCGCCTGCCGGGATACGCCCAATGCTTCCGCCAGCGCCTCCTGACTGAGTCCTTCCCGTTTGCGCAGGCGCATCAGCTTTTCCGCGAACGTCATCCGCCCCGCCTCCTTTCTCTGTCCCTCATCATACCAAACCATCCTGTGAAAGTCTACCGCACACCCCGGACATCCGCGCAACCAAACGCAACATCTGTGCTCTCCGTGGGAATTTCCCCGGCCCAGCAGGAATCCTCTCTCCCGCTGCGCAACGCGGTCTGCACGTTCGCACAACAGCGGTTTTCAATTCCTTGTCCAAAAGAGCCGGGAGTTTCTTTCGGACGCTTGCCATTTTGGGAAAACGTGGTAAGATTGGCTTGACAGAAATCACCGTGCCCGGTTTACACGATTCCGACGGGCAGATTTGGGAGGAACCATATGGCTGATCTGATGCAATTTCTGCGGGATGAAGGTATTTCCGCTTCCATTTTAGATGATGTAGCGCGCTTTCGCCAGCGCTTTCCGGTAGCGGCCTCTTTGCAGCGCCGGGTCCCGGCCCCCCGCTACCTCTACTACGGAAAAGAGATCTGGGAGGAAGCCCTCACTGCTTTGCTGTGCGGAGAGAATCTGCTGCTGGCCGGTCCCAAGGCCACCGGCAAAAACGTGCTCTCCGAAAATCTGGCCGCCGTGTTCGGCCGCCCCAGCTGGGATGTCTCGTTCTACATCAATACCGATGCAGCCACCCTTCTGGGCACCGATACCTTTGTCAACGGCGCGGTGTCGCTGCGCAAGGGACCCATTTATCAGTGCGCCGAGTCCGGCGGTTTCGGCATTCTGGATGAGATCAACATGGCCAAGAATGAATCCCTGGCCGTGCTCCATGCCACGCTGGATTTCCGCCGGGCCATCGACATGCCCGGCTATGACCGCATCGAACTCCATGAGGCCACCCGCTTTATCGCCACCATGAACTACGGCTATGCCGGTACCCGGGAGCTCAACGAGGCACTGGCTTCCCGTTTCGTGGTCATCGACATGCCGGTCATCACACCGGAGGACCTCATCAAACTCATCCGCCGGGAGTTCCCGGATCTGCGGGATTCCTTTGCCAACCAACTGGCCGCTTTGTTCCAGGATATCCGGCAAAAATGCGATGGAGGCGAGCTGTCCACCAAACCGCTGGATCTGCGGGGACTGCTCTCTGCCGTCCGGCTGATGCATGCCGGCCTGGAGGGCAACCGCGCGCTGGATCTGAGCCTGGTCAACAAATCCTTCGACAGCTTCGAGCGTCAGCTGGTCACCGACGTCATTCGTGCCCGGCTGCCGGAGACAATCCGCTATGAGGATGTGTTTGCCTGATGGAAATACTGGAAAGTGAGCAGCGCCGGGCACGGAACCTAATCTGGAATACCGCCGGTGACTACTCCTTCGAGCCCAACTTTAAAGCCTACGACGCCGAAGGCCGGGCGGATCTGTACTGGAACAGCATCATCGGCGCAGCCCGCCGGATCTGCGGAGCAGACGCACTGCGGGATCTCTTTGCCTCCTTTCACGGCTGCAAGGATGAGGCCATGTACGAACAGTTGGTCTGGCTGGGACTGGAAAACGCCGTCTATCAGCTGGAAGCACCTCTGCGGCCCGCCCTGCCGATACTCCGGCAGCGGTATGCCCGCTGGGTGCTGTCTCTGTGCGCCAATCAGCCGCTGACCGCTCTGACGGACATTCTGGAACAGGCCCATTTCTGCAAAGCGGTGGGCCAGACGCCTGCACTGTCTTCCCGGGAGGCGGAAATGCTGCGGGATCTGGAATTCTCCACTGCTCCGGATGCCGCACCGCTTCCTCAGCAGGCGCTGACGTTTCTCAACCGGTACTTTGGCTTTGTCCCCGGTAAAACCCAAGCGGAGGAGCAGTCCCGGGCACATCACGCCCTCTTCTCATTCTTCCGCCGTAAGGGAGGCGGTCTTCCGGCAGTGCGGAGCTTCGGCCATGGTTTCGGCGAGCACATCTCGGCCGGAGGTGGTGCCGACGCAGCCCCTCCGATCCGGCGTCTGACAGACCGGAATGCCGCCCAGACAGAAGCGGCATTACAGGACTATATTCAAAAATACTTCGGGCCTCCCCTTTATGAAGCTCAGGAAGTCCGGGACCGGGAAAAATCCCTGTGCACCGGAGACCATGCGGGCTGTCACCTTTATTACACCAAGGGCAGCACCCAGCTGGATCCCACTGCCCGTGGCTATGCCGCCTCCCAGCGGCGCCTGGCCCTGCAGCAGATGGAACAAAACAAAGCCGCCTATCAGGCGGACCTGCTTCGCCACCGGGCGGGCATCGCCCGGCTTACCGCCCGGATCCGCAATGCTATGATGGCCTATCTGCAGCCCACCGTTGTCCGTTCCGCCTCCGGCACTCTGGACCCCGGCCGGATCTGGAGAGGCGTCTATCTCAACGATGACAAGGTTTTCACCCGGGTGCTCCAATCCGATCCCGGTGAGCTGTGTGTGGATCTGCTGTTGGACGCTTCCACCTCCCAGGTCAACCGTCAGGAAACCGTCTCCGCCCAGGGGTATATGATTGCCGAGAGTCTGACCCGCTGCGGAATCCCGGTACGGGTGTCCTCCTTCTGTTCCCTGAGCGGATACACCGTTCTCACCCGTTTCCGGGACTACGGAGAAGCCGATGCCAATGAGCGGATCTTTCAGTATTTCACCACCGGCTGCAACCGGGACGGTTTGGCCATCCGGGCCATGGCCCGGGAGCTGGAGGACGCCCCCTGTGAGCACCAGCTGCTGATCCTGCTCTCCGATGCCAAGCCCAATGATGTCATCAAAGTGCGCCGCGGTCAGAGCTATGTGGACTACGCCGGTGCGCTGGGCGTACAGAATACCGCCGCAGAAGTACGTTCCCTGCTGCGCCGGGACATTTCCGTGATTTGTGTCTTTACCGGAGAGGACGAAGACGTCTCTTCCGCTCACACCATCTACGGCCGGGACTTTGCCCGAATCCGTTCCCTGGATCAGTTTGCCGATACCGTGGGCACTCTGATTCAAAATCAAATCCGGGCTCTGTAAATGAAAAGCGGCGTCCCTTCCGGGACGCCGCTTCTCATTTTCTATGTGGTATTAATTGGGTATTTGGATACCGCGTCAATCGTCGTAATCGCTCTCCCACTTGAGGATGGCACCGGTATAAGCATCAATGTCGCAGTCGTACTCCATCCGGCCATTTCGCATTTCCACCTCATAGACTGTCCGGCCATCGTCCCGGTCCAGTTTGCACTGGAGCACTGTAGTACCGGAAGGTGCCCGCTCCAATGCGATGGACTTGGCCTTCTCCGCGCTGATCATATCGTCCGAAGAGACAGACACCGTGGGGATCTCAAAATTTTCCAGATCCCGGTCGCTGCTCAAAATGGCGCCGGTCACCGCGTGAATCTCATAATCGTACTCGGTCTGACCGCTGTAGAATTCCACCTCATACTCCGGACGTCCGTCATCCCAGTCCAGACGCACGGTCAAAAATACTGCCGCACTCTCTTTCACGCCCGCATCCTTCAGGGCAATGGACTTGGCCTCCGCCTCGGTAATATAATCCGCTGTCGTCAGCTGGTCTGCCGTGGTCAGCTCAACCGTGCGGGTCGCGCTGTCATAGTCCACATCCATGCCCGCCGCCTCGCATACCGCCCGAACGGGAGCGTACACGGTTCCGTTATAGCGGAATACCGACACCTTGCTGCCATTGGCGTCCCGCGGCGTGAAGGAGGCTCCGTTGATTGAAATGGAGAACCCGTCCTCCACCTGAATCGTCCGGTTGGAGACGGCCGCCAGGGCGCTGACACCCAGCGTTCCTACCAGAGCCGAAAGCACCAATCCCATTGCCAGGCCCTTGCCAAAACCAGTCTGCTTCTTCATAATCCATTCTCCTTTTTGTATTGAATTTTGGGTCTTTGAAGTGTGTTCTTGTCTGTATAACGGGTGGAAGAACCAAATTATTGCACGGTTCAAAAAATTTTTTTAAAATAAAAACCGGCGGAGCGTTTGCTCCGCCGGTTTTCCCTCTTTTACCGTCTTTACACCGTGGGATATTCTCCGTCCCAAAGCACTTTACGGAATTTCATGGGATCCGTATTGCCCTCCGTGGAGAACAGCAGCACCTGGCTGAAGCGGTCCAGCTCCAGCGTCTCCCGCAGATCCCGATACTCGTCCGTCTCCATCAGAGCCGCAATCAGGCCCATGCCCACTGCACCGGACTCACCGGAAATCACCGTGGGATCGCCCTTTACCGGCACACCCAGCATCCGCATACCGCGGGCGCTGACCCAATCCGGGCAGGAAACAAAGGCCGCCACGTGATTGCGCAGAATGTCCCAGGAGAGGATGTTGGGCTCACCGCAGGCAAGACCTGCCATGATGGTCTTGAGATCGCCTTCCACAATCCGGGGCTGTCCGTCTCCGGCCACAGCTCCGCGGTACAGGCAGTCTGCCGCCTGGGCCTCCATCACCACAAACTTGGGCGGGTTGTTGGGGAAGAGATTGGTGAAATATCCCACCACGGCACCGGCCAGGCTTCCTACGCCTGCCTGCACGAATACGTGCGTGGGACGATTGATCTCCATTTGACGCAGCTGCTCCGCCGCCTCGCTGGCCATAGTGCCATAGCCCTGCATGATCCAGGCAGGAATTTCCTCATAGCCCTCCCAGGCCGTATCCTGCACCACTACGCCATGGGTCGTCTGTGCCGCTTCCGCCGCGGCCAGACGGACACATTCATCGTAGTTGACCTCTTCAATGGTCACCTGGGCGCCCTCTTTTGCGATATTTTCATACCGGGCCCGACTGCTGCCCTTGGGCATGTGGACCACGGCCTTCTGCCCCAGCTTGTGTGCCGCCCAGGCCACACCCCGGCCATGGTTGCCGTCGGTGGCGGTGAAAAACGTCGCCTGACCGAATTCCCGGCGGAACTCCTCGCTGGTCAGATAGTCGTATGTCATTTCACTGACATCCCGGCCCATCTGCTGCGCAATATACCGGGCCATGGCAAAGGATCCGCCCAGCACCTTGAAGGCATTGAGTCCAAACCGGTAGGACTCGTCCTTGACAAACAGTCCGCCCAGTCCCAGATACTTGGCCATCCCGTCCAGCCGTGCCAGAGGCGTAATGGAATACTGGGGGAAGCTGGTATGGAAAAAGCGCGCCTTGGCCACATTGCCCAGTGCCATGATGGACAGCTGCCGGTCCTCACTGGGAGGCATATGGTTTGCCGTCCAGAGAATCGTTTCCTTCATCGCTTCACACCTCACAAAATTTTTTAGTTTGAAAAAATTTTTGTTAGCCTACTGTCATGATATCATACTTCCCCTTGAAGTCAAGGGATTTTCCGTATTTTTCTCTCCTCTTCGCAGCAGAAGGCATTCCCTTTCTGTTTCCCCTTGACAAATACCCCATAGGGGTATATAGTGTCTCTCAGATTAATACCCCCCCAAGGTATCTTGAGAGAACAGGAGGCATTATGCGGGAAGAACGATATGACATCTCCGGCATGCACTGCGCGGCGTGCAGTGCGTCGGTGGAAAAAGTCACCCGGCGGCTGCCGGGCGTGGAGCGCAGCGACGTCAACCTCACCACCGGCGTGATGACGATCTGCTATGACGAATCCCAGGTCACACCGGAACAAATTGTGGCAAAAGTGGAGAAGGCGGGCTTTGGAGCCACGCTTCAAAGCGACGAACCGGCTGCTGTTCCCCAGGAGGCCGCAGATACCGCAGCGCAGGAACTGCGGCAGAAAAAGTGGGAACTGATCACAGCTGCCGTATTCTCCGCAGCATTGCTGTATGTGTCCATGGGGCAAATGCTGCCCTTCGGCCTGCCCGCCCTGCCCTTGCCGGACATCGTGTCCATGCACACCCATCCGGTCAATTTTGCTCTGCTGCAGCTGCTTTTGGCCATTCCGGTTCTCTACTGCGGCCGTCACTTTTTTACCGGCGGCTTCAAAGCACTCTTTCACGGCAATCCCAACATGGACTCTTTGGTCGCCATCGGTTCGGCCTGCTCCTTTGCATACAGCGTGGTGATGACGTTCCTCATCTCCGACGACCCCCACACCTATGTGCATAACCTTTATTATGAATCCTCTGCTGTGGTGCTGACCCTGGTGTCCCTGGGCAAGTTTCTGGAAAGCCGGAACATGCAGAAAACCAAAGGCGCCATCACCGCCCTGATGCGTTTGGCGCCGGACACGGCCATCCTTGCCGACTCCGGACGGGAAATTCCCTCCAAGGACTTAAAAACCGGAGACCGCGTCCTGGTCAAGCCCGGCGCCCGGATTCCGGCGGACGGCATTGTAACCGGCGGAGAAAGCAGCGTCAATGAAGCCATGCTCACCGGCGAGAGCTTGCCGGTGGAAAAAGAAACCGGCAGTGAGGTCATCGGCGGCAGTGTCAACCTCAGCGGCGTGCTGTATGTGGAAGTCACCCGCACCGGGGCGGACTCCACCCTCTCCCGCATCATCCGCTTCGTGGAGGATGCCCAGGGGAAAAAGGCGCCCATCTCCAAAACTGCGGACAAGGTGGCCGGTGTATTTGTTCCCACCGTCATCACCATTGCCCTGGTGTGTGCCATTGCCTGGGCCCTGGCCGGACAGCCCTTCTCCTTCGTGCTGCGGGTATTTACCTCTGTACTGGTCATCGCCTGTCCCTGCGCACTGGGGCTGGCCACCCCCACCGCCATCATGGTGGGCACCGGTCTGGGTGCCCGGCACGGCATCTTGATCCGCTCCGGTGAGATTCTGGAAATCACCCACAGCGTAGACACCGTAGTACTGGATAAAACCGGCACGGTGACGCAGGGCGAACCGGCTGTAACCGAGATCACCGCTTTGGCCGATTCCCAGACACTGCTGGAAACCGCCGCTGCAGTCGAATCGGTCTCCGCTCATCCCCTGGCCAAGGCCATCACCGCCTACACGGCCGAGCACGGCGTCACCGCCCCACACCGGCCTGAGAGCTTTGAAACCCTCTCCGGGCGGGGCCTGCGGGCCCATCTGGACGGCCGAGAGGTCCTGGCCGGAAATCAGCGGCTGCTGGAAGAAGGCGGCGTAGACCTCACTCCTCTGCTGGACCAGGCGTATCGTCTGGCCGCACAGGGTGAGACCCCCATGTTCTTTGCTCTGGACGGACAGCTGTTGGGGCTGATCTCCGTGGCGGACCCGGTCAAGGCCACCAGCGCCGAAGCCATCCGCCAGATGAAGGCGGCAGGCATTCATACGGTTCTGCTCACCGGTGACTCTCAGGCAGCCGCTCAGCACATCGGGTCCCTGGTGGGTGTGGACGAGGTCATTGCCCAGGTCTTGCCGGAGGAAAAGGCCGGCATCATTCAAAAACTGCAATCCCAGGGCCGCAAGGTGATGATGGTGGGCGACGGCATCAACGATGCCCCCGCCCTGACTCAGGCGGAAGTAGGCTGTGCCATCGGCAGCGGCAGCGACATCGCCATCGAATCCGCCGACATCGTGCTGATGCGGGACGACCTGCAGGATGTCCCCCGGGCCCTGCACCTGTCTGCCAAAACCCTGCGCAACATCAAAGAAAACCTGTTCTGGGCATTTTGCTACAACACCATCGGTATCCCCATCGCCGCCGGTGCGCTTTACCTCTTCGGCGGCCCTCTGCTCTCCCCCATGTTTGCCGGCGCTGCCATGTCCCTGAGCTCCGTGTGCGTGGTGGGCAATGCCCTGCGGCTGGGGCGCGCCAAACTATGAAAGGAAGGAACACGCTATGAAAGAATCCGACATGACCCCACCCTGCCAGGAGGCGTGCTGCCGCCACAAGCACCGGGAGGCCCCGGAATATGATGCTCTGATCAAACGCCTCAACCGCATCGAAGGTCAGGTGCGGGGAGTGCGGGGCATGGTGGAAAAGGAGGCCTACTGCACCGATATTCTGGTACAGGTCTCCGCAATCCAGTCCGCCCTCAACGCCTTTTCCCGGGAGCTGCTGGGCAACCACATCCGTACCTGTGTGGTACAGGACATTCAAAACGGGCACACGGAGGTCATCGACGACCTTCTGTCCACCATACAAAAACTGATGAAATAAGAAAGGAATCCTTTGCTATGACTACTATTTCTGTTCCGGATATGATGTGCGAAAACTGCGTCAAGCGCATCACCACCGCTCTCACCGCTGCCAATCTGACCTTTCAAGTAAGCCTGCAGGACAAAACCGTCACCATCGACGGCTGTGAACACTGTGTCAAAACCGCTCTGGGCGAGCTGGAAGATCTGGGGTTCACTCCCGAAGTGCAGGCCTAAAATCCCTGCTTCCACCTGTGCGTCATGTGCCTCCACGGGGCACATGGCGCACATTTTTTGTTCGCGCCGGATGTTACTATTTTGTAATTTTTCGATTTTTCTTTCCCGTTTTTTCCGTGCACAATCCGTTCCATTTTGTCTAAAGTGGGATTTGAGATCTTCAAAATCCCAGTCAAACTTGACAAAAGTGGGAACAGGGTGTATACTAGCACCAGTTTTTCGGTCGGTAACAAAAGTTACAAATTGTTTTCTCTTGCAACCGGCACCGCAAAAACTTTTCAGGAGGTATGATTGTGAAACACCATAACCTACGGAAAAAACTGCATGAGCTTTGGGCGCATCGCGCCACCGCGGTCTTTATGATGGCCGCTATGGTCGTCGTCAGTGCGGCGGCAACAGACTGGGCCAACGCCCTGTATATCCTCACCGGAACGGAAGACTCCGCCATCATTCTGGATGAGTCCAGCGATGTGCCGGACATTTCCTCTCAGCTGGTCTATGTGACCTCCGGCTCCAGCGGCCATGACGTGACCCTGACTGCCGGTCAGACCGTCACCGTTCATCACGACGGTGCCGTAATCTCCGTCCAGTCCAAGGAGGAGACGATCTCCGCCCTTCTGGATCGGCTGCACATTCAGCCCGGTCCTCTGGACATGGTGGGTGTGGACCTGAGCGGCGACGGCGCTGTGCTCACGGTCGCATCCGACATCACCTATTATGACAAGATCAGCGAGCCTGACGCCGCTGAGACGGTGCGGGTTGCCAACCCCGAGCTGGCCCAGGGCACTGAGCGGGTTGTTCAGGAAGGCAGCGACGGCGTAAGCACCTCTGTCTACGAAGTCGTCTGGTCCAACGGCAAGCAGGTTTCCCGCCAGTTCGTGGAAGAGCTGGAGAGCACGGCTGTGGATGAAATCGTGGAATACGGCACAGCCGCCAAGACCGTTACCAACGCCGACAAGCTGACCAGCGTCAACCAGAATGCCGATGGCAGCGGCACATTGGTCTTTGCCTCCGGCGCGACTCTGAATTTCTCCAGCGCCAAGAGCATGACTGCCACCGCCTATACTGCCGGTCACGGCGGCGCGGACAATTATACCGCCACCGGCACCGCTGTCCGCGTGGGTACAGTCGCGGTAGACAAGAACGTCATCCCGCTGGGCACTCGGATGTTCATCGTCACCAGTGACGGCATCGTATACGGCATGGCTGTGGCCGAGGATACGGGCGTGCGCGGCAATAAGGTGGACCTGTACTACGATACCTATCAGCAGTGCATCAACTTCGGACGCCGCAGCTGCACGGTTTATATTCTGGAGTAATCCTCCGCTCATGCAGAACCGCATTTTTCCAACATGAAACCACTCCCCGTCTGCTTCAAACAGACGGGGAGTGGTTTTTGCTGTTCAATTCGGCCGAACGGTGGTAGCCGTCACCGGATTTCCTTCCCGCAATACGGACATTCCTTGGGAATCCCGCCCCGCAGACGCCAGAGCTTTCCGCAATACGGGCAGCGGAAAAACTTCACGGTCTGGCCCAGTCCGGCCAGCATGCATAAAACGCCGGCATAGGCAATAGCAATATGCCCCACTGCCACAAATAAATACAGCAGCAGCAATCCCACCACGCACAATGCCCACATCAGCCAGAAACTCTTTCGGTAATTCATTCCGTATGCCTCACTGCCGGTCCGGGAACTTGGCGCACAGCTTGTCCAGCTCCGCGATCAGATCCCCCATCTCCTGAGAACTCATATGACAGCTGACCTCTGCGGTATCATCCCCGTCCATGGTATTGGGCAGGAAGAAGGATACCTGCACCCGGTAGCCATCCTCCTCGGCGTCAGCCGCCAAAAGGAAGTAGGGCTCCAGGAAGCTGCTTTCATAGCTGCTCCGGATTCCGGCGTGCAGCACTTTCAGTCCTGCAGTCATCTCCTGGAGCTCATAGGTCATCAGGCAGCTGTTGGAATCCTTGATGAGATCCCCATTCTCATTGTGCCAGGTACAGCGCAGCACCAGCCAATTGCAGTCGTCGCTGCCCGGCGCCCACGCACCGGCAGGAAGCTCGTAGTTGACCACATCCAGCTGCAAGCTGGCATTTTCATTTTGAAACAACATGGTTTTCTCTCCTCATTCACCATGATGCTGGGCATAAAACGCGTCGTAATCGGCCAGCATCTTCACCAGCAGGTTGGGAATATCCAACCCATACGGGCAGCGGCTCTTGCAGGCGTCACAGTGGACACACTTCTCAATCCGGTGCATCTTTTCATACCATTCTTTGCTCATATAGGGCTGATAGGGCGAACGGCGCAGCAAGGCGCTCATCCGGGCCGACTGGGGAATGTCAATGCCAGCCGTGCAGGGCAGGCAATACCCGCAGCTGCGGCAGAAGTTCCCCGCCAGCTCACTGCGGTCCCGTTCAATCACCGCCTGAAGCTCCGGTGTCATAGCCGGATCCCGGCGGGACAGCTCCAACCACTGATCCAGTTCCCATTCGTGCTGGATGCCCCAAATGGGCACCACATTGGGATACTGCCGCATAAAGGCATAACAGGCTTCGGCGTTGTTGAGCAATCCGCCGGAGAGGCCCTTCATGGCAATAAAGCCCAGATCTTTCTCCTGACACAGCCGGACCAGCGCCACTTCCTCCTCGGAGGCCAGATAGCAAAACGGGAACTGCAATGTCTCATACAGTCCGGAGTCAATCGCCTCCCGGGCCACTTTCATCCGGTGGTTCGTAATGCCGATATGGCGGATATAGCCTTTTTTCTGCATTTCCAGCGCAGCGGCAAAGGGACCGTCCGGATCGTTGGGATCCGGAAGCACCGCGGGGTTATGGAACTGGAACAAATCGATGTAATCCGTACGCAGACTGCGCAGGCTCTGCTCAATATGGGCCAGCACCGTCTTTTTATCCTTGCCGCCGCTTTTGGTGGAGATCACCACATTTTGGCGCACGTCATGCAGGGCCTCGCCCAGCTTCTCCTCGCTGTCTGTATAGGCGTTGGCGGTATCAAAATAGTTGATCCCGGCCTCATAGGCCCGGCGGACCAGAGCGCAGGCCTCAGCCTGGGAAATGCGCTGGATCGGCAGCGCACCGAATGCCGTGCGGGAGACCATCAGGTCCGTGCGGCCCAATCTGATTTTTTCCATAAGCACTCCTTCCGCCCGCCGCCTGCGCGGCGGAGCTGGATGATTTTCCAATATTGTAGCACACTTTTCCCCATTTGCAAATTATCCGGGGTATGATAAAATAAAAAAAGACCGGCCATAGCCGTTTGAGAGGTGAAGCGTATGAATCGGGCACTGCGTTTGAAGCTGACAATCCGGCTGTATGCCGGAGAAGATCTGCGCTGCTTTGGCCCCGGTGTCGCCACATTGCTGCGCCGGGTACAGGAACACCGCTCTTTGCGGGCGGCGGCCGCCTCTATGGAAATGGCGTATTCCAAAGCCTGGCGGATTATCCGGACGGCGGAAGAAGTCTTTGGCTGCAAGCTGCTGGTCTCCTCCACCGGCGGTGTTCATGGCGGCGGCGCCGTACTGACCCCGGAGGCTGTACGTCTGGTAGATGCCTACGAGGCGTATACTGCTGACGTCACCGCGTACGCGCAGGCGCGTTTTGAAGAGGCCTTCGGGTTCTTTGCTTCCGATTCCACACCGGAGAGCTGATGCCCTTCCGGTGAACCGAATCCGCGGCAGCGCTTGGCTGCTTTTTTCCTCAATAAACGCAGGGCCCCGGACCAATGGTCCGGGGCCCATTCTTATGAAAGGCAGGGAGTCAATCAGCAGCAGGAGTTAGAGTTGCAGCCACTGTTGCAGCCGCAGTTGCAGCCGCTGTTGCTGTTGCCGCAGCAGCACCAGATGATGATCAGCAGGATGATAATCCAGCAGCAGTTGCCGCCACCAAAACCATTATTGCACATATCGGGACCTCCTAAGAAATGTTGGCCGCGAGAAGCGGTCTCACTTCATCGTATGCACCGGTGTGCAGGATGTTCCGATCTTTCTTACAGTCTCCAGCTGCTGACCATGGAGCGGGCGCTCTCCAGCTCTCCGCTGGTGAAGACCCCCTTGCTCTCCAGCTCGGAGGCCAGTGTCACACCGGAGGATGTGACGGCATCCAGCGCATAGTAGGAGATATACACCAGCTCCGCGCGCAGGAACGGATCGCTTTGCAGCATGGCAACCTCTCCCGCGGTCAGCACACCGCAGCTCACAGCCCGTTCCAGCGTATCCGAGAGATTGGTATTGGAAGAGGAGCTGTATCCCATGGCACGCAGAACAAATTCTGTATACTGGTACGCATTCACCGCGCCGGAGGGCTTAAACTGCGTGGCGCTGTATCCGTTGGTGTAGCCCTTGCTGTACGCATAGCCCACGTACTGTTCCGCCTGGGAACCCGGCTGAATATCCGTAAAGGGCGTCGTTCCGGACCAGGCCAGCGCCTGTTCCTCCTCTCCCAGCACCCGGATAAACATGATCAGCGCCTGCAGACGGGTAGGCGCAGCCTCCAGATCATAGCCCTGTCCATAGCCCGTGAGGCTGCCCTGGAACAGGTGCAGGGTCTTCAGCGCAGCCGCCATGGCATTATAATCCGTCTCGCCGGAATAACTCAGGGCATATGGTCCCTGGTAATCCACCACCGCAGTCTTTCCCGTCACCACAAATTGGGCCGTGGTGTCCTCCGCTACCATGTAGCGATGACCAGTTGAAAGTGTCGTTCCGCTGGAAACCGTCGTTCCCGCAGAAACGTCCACCACCGCGCCGGAAGAAAAGCCGACCTGCACATTGCCCGCCAGCACCAATACACTGGTACCGGTACTGCCTGTCAGGCAGTCGCTGCGCTTGAGCCGCTGCTCCGTCCAGGAAGAGGCGATGTTGGCCGCACTGCCGCTGCCGGACGAACCGGAAGTAATGGCGGCATCCGATGCGTCCAAACGCTGCTCAATTTCCCGGTCCACGGTATTGCTGAAGGTTCCCGCCAGATAGGAAAGGGATACCAACGGGTCCTCCGTTCCACCGGCGGCCAACGCAGCAGCCCCCAGCGCGGCACACAAAAGCAAACACAAAACGGTCTTTTTGATCTTCATGGGAGAATCCTTTCATCAGCTCCGCCGGAACCGCAGCAAGTCAGCGATTGGCAATCCGATAGCTGAGCGTCAGCAAGCTGTCGGCAAAATGAATGTTCTCGAACTTCACGTCCGGATCGCTGCTCACCAGCTCCACGTTGGTGAAGTTCCAGAAGCCCCGCACACCCAGCCGGATGATCCGGTCAGCCGTCTCCTGGGCCACAGACTGCGGCACCGTCAGCACCACCACATCCACGCTGTGCTCCCGAATATAGCTGTCCAAATCCGCCATGGCGTAGATGGGCACGCCATTGACCGTGGTCCCCACCACCGTGGGAGAAACGTCAAAGGCGGCATCGACGGAAAAGCCCGTCTGGGAGAAGCGGAAGTTCTGCAGCAGCGCATGTCCCAGATTGCCTACTCCAATCATAATCAGGTGGTGATCATTGTCCACACCCAGAATATGGCCAATCTCCGCCCGCAGCTCCTCTACGTTATAGCCGTATCCCTGCTGCCCGAATTCTCCGAAGCAGCTGAAATCCTGCCGGATCTGTGAGGCGGTAATGTTCATTTCCTGCCCCAGGGAATGGGATGAAATCCGCACAACGCCCCTGGCGCAAAGATCGGTCAGCTGACGGTAATATCTGGGCAGGCGCCGGATCACGGCGTCGGAAATGTTCTCTTTCTTCAAAACAGTCACTCCCATCCAAGGTTCCCAGTTATTTTCTTATCTAGTTTAGACCAAATCTCCATACTTGTCAATTTTTTTAACAATCTTTTTGATAAATTTTTCACTCGCTGCTTTTCTGTTGGCAACAACTGGATGGCTGCCCTTTCAATACCGGCATTTCCTTATGACCCTTCTGCCGCCGGCAGCATTGCAGGTTTGCGGATGGAAAAGCCGGGCGGCGCTGGTCCAGCGCCGTCCGGCTTCGGATTCTGATGCAGTACTGTTTGCCTGATATTCCCCATATTCGCCCTTCCCATCAGGGGATCTCTTCCGGCTTGCTTTGTGTTCCCCAGCGCAGCAAAAGGGCGGAATTGGCGATGACAAATACCGACCCCGCATTATGAACCAGAGCGCCGACTACCGGATTTAAAATGCCGGTCATGGCCAGCACAATGGCCACAACGTTCAGTCCCATGGAGAAAGTCAGGTTATACCGGATCGTCCGCATCATTCGCCGGGAGAGCCGGAATAAATGCGGCAGCTCCCGAATCTCATCGTTGATAAGCACAATGTCCGCCGCGTCCACCGCAATGTCGCTGCCCACACCGCCCATGGCAATCCCCACATGGGCCGTCTTCAACGCCGGTGCATCGTTGATCCCGTCCCCAATCATGCACACCCTCTTCCCCGCCTGTTCACAGCTGCGGATGTAAGCAAGCTTATCCTCCGGCAGGCAGCCGGCCCGCACTTCCTGAATTCCCATCTGCTCCGCCACCTGCAGGGCCGCCCGCTCATGATCTCCGGTCAGCAGCACCGGCTCCACACCGGACAGGCGCAGCGCCCGCACCGTCTTTTCCGCCTCTGGGCGCGGGGTATCGGAAAGCGCCGCAATGCCGGCGGCCTGTCCGTCCACCGCCAGATCGATGACCGTACATCCCCGCTCCAAATGATACTGCGCCTTTTCACGCATCCACTCCGGCAGGGAAATCCCCAAATCCTGAAGCAAGGCCTCATTCCCGGCAGCAATCTGCCGCCCCTCCACCTGGGCCTGTACGCCTCTGCCCGGCAGCATGGTAAAGTGCTCCGCCTTTTTCAGCATTTCCCCGGTGCTCTCCCGGTAGCAGGCTGCAATCGCCCGGCCAACAGGGTGCTCCGAGCGGCCTTCTGCCGCGGCAATCCATCCGTACAGCGTCTGTGCATCCACTTGGGGCAGTCCGCTTTCCACTGCCGTCACCCGAAGTGTCCCCTGAGTCAGCGTTCCGGTCTTGTCAAAGGTCACCCGGGCCACATCCGCCAGCCGCTCCAGGGCATCCCCCTCCCGGACAAGAAATCCGTGGTGCGTCGCGTTTCCGATGGCGGCCATAATGGCCGTGGGCGTGGCCAGCACCAGTGCGCAGGGACAAAACACCACCAGGATCGTCACTGCCCGGATAACCTGTCCCGTCACCAGCCATGTCAAGGCCGCCGCGCTCAGGGCAATCACCACAATCCAGGTAGCCCAGCGGTCCGCAATCCCGACGATCCGCGCCTTTCCGGCATCTGCCGACTGTACCAGCCGGATCATTCTCTGGATGGAGCTGTCCTCCCCTACCTTCTCCGCTTCCATATCAAAGGAACCAAACTGGTTCACCGTTCCGCTGGACACCGGATCCCCCGGCCCTTTGTCCACCGGCATGGACTCCCCGGTCATCACCGCCTGATTGATGGAAGTCTGTCCGGTCCGGATCACCCCGTCCACCGGTACGGTCTCTCCGGGCAATACCCGCAGCAGATCTCCCACCCGTACCATCTCAGCAGGAATGACCCGTTCCTCCCCTCCGGCAAGCACCCGGGCTGTCCGGGGCGTCAAATGCACCAGCCGCTCAATTCCCGCCCGGGCACGGGCCACGGTCAGCTCCTCCAGCAGAGCACCCAGCTGCATAATAAAGGCCACTTCTCCGGCGGCAAAGGTCTCCCCGATCACCACCGATGCCACCAGAGCAATGGAAACCAACACATCCGCCTTGATGTCAAAGGCCGTCACCAGGCCGATGATTGCCTCCAGCACAATGGGAATTCCGCAAAGGACAATGGCGATCCATGCCGGATCAAAGGGCAGCAGCTCCGCCCCGACAATACTCAGCAGCAGTGCCACGCCTGAAACAACCAGAAATACCACATCCCGCCGGATGCCTCCCCACGCCAACACACGTTCCAGTTTCTCCATAACGCCCTCCTTTATACCCATAGGGGTATATGTATACTATATCGTCACCGCTGCCCGCTGTCAAGAAAAAATACCGGCTGCCGTTGGGCAGCCGGTACCGGTTATTTCATATTGGCAAAGCGCTCCACCGCTTTGGTGAAATTGGCAATGGTCTGTTCCGCATCTCCATGCTCAATCCCGTCCCGGACACAGTGCCGGATATGTCCCTCCAGCACCACCTGGCCGCACCGGTGCAAAGCGGATTTGGCCGCATTGATCTGGGAAAGGACATCCTCACAGGGCACATCCTCATCCACCATCCGGTCAATGGCCTGGATCTGTCCGATGATCTTCTTGAGCCGCCGGTGCAGATTCTCTGCATCCATACACTGCTTCATCTCTTCTTACGCCTCCATCTCATCCAACGGAAATTCTCATGCGGCAAGTCCCGCAACCCACTCACCGTTTGCTGCATGCAAACGCCCGGGCCTCCTCCAGCCACGCCATCAGCTGCGCATCAATCTGCCCGGACTCTGAGATCAGCACATGATGGGTCCAGCGGTTGGGATACGGCTCCACCGCCACGGCAATCCGGGGATCCTCCACCCGACGGGAAAGGCCGAACGTCACCAAAAGACATGTTTTCGGCCAGTCCTTCCTGCGCCGCAGCGGAATGGACGCCGCGGCAAACAGATGCCGGTCATAAAAGCTGATCTGGCTCTTTTGGACCTTCACCGACACCTCCGGCATGCACGCATCCATCTGACGGACCAGCGCTTCATAGAGCGCCTGCTCTGCAGGGTTTGCCGAAAAGTACCGCAATACATCCGCTTCATAATAGGCCGGATAATTCATACGCCGCCTCCCCGCCGTCTGTCCACACTCACCGGGCCCGCAGCTCCCAGAACGCCACGGCGCTGGCCGCCGCCACATTCAAAGAGTCCACTCCCCGTGCCATGGGAATCCGCACCGTGTAGTTGCACTGGGCAATGGTCCCATCGGATAATCCGTCTCCTTCCGTCCCCAGCACAATGGCCAGCTTCTCCACTTCCCGCAGCCGGGGATCCTCCATGCTCAGAGATTCCTCCCGCAGCGCCATGGCTGCGCTGACAAAGCCCATCGCCCGCAGCCGGGCCAATCCGGCATCCGGCCAGTCCTCCGGCTTGGTGCCGATTCGGGTCCAGGGCACCTGGAATACCGTCCCCATGCTCACCCGCACCGCCCGCCGGTACAGCGGGTCCGTACAGGTCGGCGTGACCAGGACCGCATCGATCCCCAGGGCTGCAGCGGACCGGAAAATCGCCCCCAGATTGGTGGAGTCCACGATTCCTTCCAGCACCGCGATGCGCCGGGCGGACCGGCACAGGGCCTCCACCTCCGGCAGCGGCCTGCGCCGCATGGCGCACAGCACGCCCCGCGTCAGCGGGTATCCCGTCAGGTTTGCCAGAACCTCCCTCTGCGCCGTATAGACCGGCACATCCGGACACCGCTCCAAAATCCCGCGCCCCTGTCCCTCGATCTGCCGGGGCTCCATCAGCAGGGAAATCGGCTCATAGCCCGCATCCAACGCCCGGACAATCACCTTGGGACTTTCCGCGATAAACAGCCCCAACTCCGCGTCCCGGCGACTGCGCAGCTGTCCTTCCGTCAGTCCCGCAAATACGTCCGGCCCCGGTGCCGTCAGGTCCGTCACTTCCACAATTCTCGCCATACTGTAAACCTCTCGTCCGTCGCCGCCCGGATCATCCGCGGGGCGAATTGCATTCATTATACCGTATTTTTTCTCCCGGTACAACGCCCCGCCCGGGAAGTTTTTCATTCATTCTTGACATATGCCAAAAACAGGTGTATGCTGAGCTCGAATCCGGCATATGTCAAAAATCAGTTGATTCCACACAAGGAGGCCCGCCCATGCCCCGTCCCAGAAAATGCCGAAAGGTCTGCTGTCTGCCCAAAATCAGTGAGTTTGTCCCGGCCTGCGGAATCCAGCCGACAGCGCAGGCGGTGGTCCTGACGGTAGATGAATACGAATCCATCCGCCTGATTGACAAGGAAGGCTTTTCCCAGGAGGAGTGCAGCGCATACATGCACGTGGCCCGTACCACAGTGCAGCAGATCTACACCTCCGCCCGGAAAAAGCTGGCCCTGGTCCTGGTGGACGGCCGCCCCCTGCGGATTGAAGGCGGGGATTACCGCCTGTGCGACGGGCAGGAATCCACCTGCGGATGCGGCGGCTGCCGCCGTCACCGGTGCCGTCCTGATACAGAACAACAAGAGGAGGAACATGCCATATGAAAATCATGCTTCCGCTGGATGAAGACCAGCGCAGCGTCTGCCCTTCCTTTGCCCGGGCGCCGTTTTTCCTGCTGCATGATACCGCGACCGGCGAAAGCCGCAGTCTGGACAATCCCGCTGCTCAGGCAGACAGCGGCGCAGGCCTCCAGGCGGCCCAGTTTGTGGTAGACAGCGGCGCCGAAGTGCTCATCACCGTCCGCTGCGGAGAGAATGCCGCCAAGGTGTTCCAGGCTGCCGGAATCTCCATCCGCAAGGCGCTGGAGACCGATGCCGCGGCCAATCTGGCCGCTCTGGCAGCGGACAAGCTGCCGGAGCTGACCCACTTCCACGCGGGCTTTCACGGGATTTCGGGATGAAGCTGGCGGTTTTAAGCGGCAAGGGCGGTGCCGGAAAAACCTTCGTGGCCGTCAATCTGGCGGTCACTGCCAGGCAGGCGGTTTACATCGACTGCGATGTGGAAGAGCCCAACGGGCGGCTGTTTCTCAAGCCGGAAATCGAAGCCGTCACCCCCGTTTCCACCCTCCTGCCGGAATTTGATACATCCCGGTGCAATGGCTGCCGGGCATGTGTCAACGCCTGCCGGTTCCATGCGCTGGTCTATCTCAAGGAGCGCCCCATGGTCTTTCCCGAGGTCTGCCACGCCTGCGGCGCCTGTTCCCTGGTCTGTCCCACCGGTGCTGTCCGGGAGGTCCCCCACCCCATCGGGACGCTGGAACAAGGACATCGGGGCGGCGTCCGGGTAATGACCGGGATTCTCAATCCCGGAGAGGCCTCCGGCGTCCCGGTGATCCGGGCCGCCCTGGCACAAGGCGAATCGGACGCTCCCCTCACCGTGATCGACTGTCCGCCCGGCAGCGCCTGTCCGGTTCTGGAGAGTGCACAAGCCGCCGACCGCTGCCTGCTGGTAGCGGAGCCCACCGCTTTCGGTCTGCACAATCTGGACATGGTCTACCGGCTGGTCACTCTGCTGGGCAAACCCTGCGGCGTGGTCATCAACAAGGAAACGGAGCCGTATGCGCCGCTGGAGGCCTTCTGCCGGGACCGGAATCTGCCTATCCTGGGCCGGATCCCCTACCAGGCCCAGTTGGCGCAGCAAACCGCCCGCGGAGAAATCGCCTGCGAAACGGTTCCGGCAGCCTCCCAGCTGTTTTCCGCACTGTTGAATCGAATTGCGGGGTGGTGCGTATGAAGCGTCTGTTGATTTTAAGCGGCAAGGGCGGTACGGGAAAAACCACCACCGCCGCGGCCTTTGCCGCATTTTCCAACACTCGGGCCGCAGCGGACTGCGATGTGGACGCCCCCAACCTGCATCTGATTCTCCAGCCGGATCCTCCGCCGCAGTCCACGACCTTTTGGGGCGGCGAGAAAGCAAAGATTGATCCGACCCTGTGTACCCGCTGCAGCGCCTGTGCCCAGGCCTGCCGGTTTCACGCCATCACCCGGGAGGCCGATGCTTTCCAGGTCGTGGACTATGCCTGTGAAGGCTGCGGTGTATGCGCCCTGACCTGCCCTGCCGGGGCGGTGACTCTGGCAGCAGACGAGGCAGGCCAGCAGCGGCTCTATTCCGGAGACCGGGTGTTCTCCACCGCGGAGCTGCGTATGGGCCGGGGCAATTCCGGCAAGCTGGTGACCGCGGTGAAGCTGGCGCTGTTTCAGAACGCGCCGGAGACGGATGTGGCCATCATTGATGGGGCTCCCGGCATCGGCTGTCCCGTCATTTCCTCCGTCAGCGGTATGGACCTGGTTCTGGTGGTAGCGGAACCCTCCGTATCCGGCCTGCACGACCTGGAGCGGCTGGTCACCACTGCCTCCACGCTTCAAACCCGGCTGGCCGTGTGCGTCAACAAGTGGGACACCAGCCCGGAAAACGCCGCCGCTATTGAGGCGTTTTGCCATGCCCGGGAAATTCCCTTTACCGGCCGGATCCCCTACGATCCCGCCGCAGGAGCGGCCATCAATCAGGGCCGCTCTCTGGCAGAGGTGGACTGCCCGGCTTCCCGCGCCCTGCGCCAGGTCTATGCGTCCACCATGCGTCTGCTTATGTCTCAATAATCCGTCCATTCACACCGGCGGCCGATTCCGCCGGTACAACATAAAAGGAGTGTACCATTATGAAAATTGCTGTTGCTGCTATGGGAAACACGGTTTCCGGCCATTTCGGCCATTGTGAGGACTTTCTGATTTTCGACACCGCCGACGGTGCCATCACCGGCGAGGAACGGGTTCCCAATCCCGGCCACCGTCCCGGTTTCCTGCCCAACTTCCTGGCCGACCGCGGCGTGGAAGTCATCATCGCCGGTGGAATGGGCGGCGGTGCCGTGGAGATCTTCAACGAGCGCAATGTAGAGGTCATCGTCGGCGCTCAGGGCGATGCCCGCGCCGCCGCAGAGGCCTATCTGCGGGGAGAACTGGAGTCCACGGGCTCCATCTGCCATGAGCATCAACACGCCGGGGAGTGCGGAGAATAATCTCATTTCCAGCTTGCAAAGGGACGCTGTTTCATGAAACAGCGTCCCTTTGCTTTGCTTTCCTTCATCCGGCCGCAGCAAACACCCGGAAATTTTTTCTTGACTTGTCCCATCATTTCCGTATAATAAGCATTTGTACAATAAGAATGCTTATTATCGGAGGATACCACATGGAGTCCCTGCACTACCTGCTGATGAAAACCCACGCCCATATCAATCGCCTGATTTTAAGTCAGGCCGCCGCGATCGGGCTCTCGCCAGGACAGCCTAAAATTTTGGAGTGTCTGCTGCTGAACGGAGAGTGCAACCAAAAGGCCATTGCGGAAAACTGTGAAATTGAACAGGCTACCGTAGGCAGTATTCTCTCCCGGATGGAGCGGGACGGGCTGGTCTGCCGCTCCCAGCGGGATGGGAACCGCCGTTCCCTCTATGTCTCTCTGACGCCTCAGGGCCGGGATCTGGCCCAGCAGATGGAGCAGATCTTCCGCCAGGCCGACGCGCAGGCAGCCGCACAGCTCACACCGCAGGAGCTAAGGCAGCTGACAGCCATGCTGAAAACCGTGTGCGCCTCCCTCGCTCCCACCGGAAAGGGGGAAGTGTAATGGAAACCGCAGCCTTTCATACACTGCTCAAGCGCTACGGAATGTTCTTCGTGGGTCTGGTCATCATGTCCTTCGGCATTGCCTGTTCCATCAAGGCGGAGCTGGGAACCTCTCCGGTTTCCAGCCTGCCCTTTGTGCTCAGCCAGTTCACGCCTTTGAGCGTGGGGATTGCTTCGGTCCTGGTAAACGCCACACTGATTTTACTGCAGATCCTGCTCCTGCGCCGTCAGTATGATCCCATCCAGCTCATCCAGCTGCCGGTAGCCCTGGCCTTCGGTTTTCTTACCGATTTCAGCGTCTGGGTGCTGCAGGACATCACCTGTTCCTCGTATCTCACCCAGTGGATGCTGTGCATATGCGGCATTTTGCTGGTGGGAATCGGCGTGAGCTTTGAAGTCACAGCCAATGTGGTCACCCTGGCCGGTGAAGGCATGGTTCTGGCCATCTGCAAGGTATTTCCCGTAAAATTTGCCAACGCCAAGGTGGGAATGGATCTCACACTGGTCACCACTGCCGCTGTGCTGTCTTTATTGTTCCTAAGTGAGCTGGTGGGCGTGCGGGAAGGCACGGTTGCTGCCGCCATTTTTGTGGGATTGACCGCCAAACAGGTCAACCGTCCTCTCAAGCGCTTTGCCGACCAATACCTTGCCTGACACGCATCCCCCTGACCGCTCTTTTCCTGCTGTGCCCAATATGGTAACATGACAGCATCACCTTCCGCTTCCCCGGCTTTTTGATATAAGCTGCCCATTCGGGCAGTCCCGGCAGAAAGGAGTCTCTATCCATGCTGAAATTTCCCTATTGCAAGCTGGAAATCTTCCTCCCCGCATCCCACCTGCCCGCCTTGCAGGAAGCTCTGGCTCAGATGGATGCCGGTCATATCGGCAAGTATGACCACTGCCTGACCTACTCCCCTGTCACCGGCTGCTGGAGGCCTTTGCCGGGTGCTGCCCCTTATCTCGGACAGGCCAGCGAGCTTTGCACGGCATCGGAGCTGAAGGTGGAAGTCACCTGCCAATCCTCACGTTTGGAGGAAACTCTGCACGCCATCCGGCAGGTACATCCCTATGAGGAACCGGTCATCAACGTCATTCCCCTTTTGGCTGTGGGAGCGGATATCAATGCCGCAGAAGTCTTTCAGGAGGCCGCAGATTGATGAACCAGAGGTACATCGCCTTCGACGTGGAAACACCCAATTACGCCAATGACCGGATCAGCGCCATCGGCATCACAGTCATCGAATCCGGCGCCATTGCTGAAGAACAGGTCTTTCTCGTCAATCCCGAGACGGAGTTTGCCCCCTTCCACATAGCCCTCACCGGCATCACCCCGGAAATGGCCGCCCAATCCCCCACCTTTCCGGTACTTTGGGAAACCATTGGACCCATTCTGGACAGCGGCCTGCTGGTGGCCCATAATGCTCCCTTTGATCTTTCCGTGCTGGGACGCTGCCTGCGGGATTACGGCATCTTTTTCCATCGCCAGGTGCCCTATGCCTGCACCTGTCAGATGAGCCGCCGCCTGCTGCCGCAGCTTCCCAATCACCGGCTGGACACGCTCTGCCGGTATCTGCATCTGGATCTGAATCACCATCAGGCCGGAAGCGACAGCCGTGCCTGCGGTCAAATTCTGCTGCATCTGATGGACACGGGTGCCTCCCTCTCTCCGTTCCTGCGCACGTACGATTTGATCCGGATCGGCACGGTCCGATCCTCCCGAAGCCGCTGACTGACACACCACCCCCGTCCCCCGATTGTGGGGCGGGGGTGGTGTTTTCCAATCGTCATGCACACCAGCCGGGAATGCGGCAGCAAAATCCCCGCCAGTCAAGTGCGCGCTGTCCGCCATCCGCTGCCTGCAATTTTGCCGAATCCGTGCCCGTTTTCCCCTCCCCCAGTTTTGTCCCTTGCGTCCAGGCGCAGTTTACCGCTATAATAGGGAAAAGAATTTCCTTCCGGCGTGAACCGGAATGGTCCTTGCAGCGAGGTGGATTGGGTATGAAGGGGCTCCAAAAAGTCCGGGACTTTGGCGAACTATTTTTAAAACGATGGCGGAATGCCTTTTCCACCATTCTATTTTACATGATTCAGTTCTTGCTGGTCATCTATCTGTTCGGCAGCCAGTACGCCATGGTGGTCTCCGGCTCCACCACCTTATTCCAGCTGCGCCGCAAAGAGCCCAATCGCCTTGGCGACTACCTGTCCATGTATCTGATCTCGCTGCTGCTGTGCCTGCTGGCCTTTGCGGCGGGATTGAATGTCTGGCTGTGCGCCCTGCTGAACTTTGCCGTGCCGTTCTTTCTGGTTCTCTGGCGGTGCAGCCAGTTTACACCCAAGGGCCACCTGGGATACGCCATGACATTCGTCTTTCTGGAGCTGCGTCCCCCTACATTGGAACAGCTCCCCACCCAGCTGACCGCCGTGGCCTGCTGCTGTGTGCTGCTGGTGGCGGCCCTGGCCCTGCAGGCTAAAATCAGCCACATCTCAGCCGATCCGGTAGGCCAGATTTCCCGCAGCCTGCTGCGCCTTTCCCAGCTGTTGGACGACCTGGCCGACGGCGGAGACGGCAAAGCCGCCGGAAAAGAGCTCTATGACCTCTCCCGCAGCTTTCATCGGATGGGATATGACCGGCGGCATCTGATTCAGGTGCCCGACCACCAAAAGCGGTTTTACCACCTCTTTGCCCTGCTGTTCCAGCGGGCATCCTATCTGGTCACCGATCAGGAGGCATGGCAGTACGCCCAAAAAACGCCGGACTTTTCTGCCACCATGCACACATTGGCCCAGCTGGTACGTCGGCTGGAACAGGCCCATACGCCTGAGGCCCGCCAGTGCCTCGCCCAGGAGATCCAGGCCCTCCTTCAGCACACAAAGCTGCCCCAGGGTCGGCCGCGTATTTTCTACCGCAGCGTTCTTCATACCCTGCTGCTGTTATGCCGGGAGGAGTTCAAACCCTATTTGGGAACGCTGCTTCAGCAGGTTTCCTGGTCCCGCATTTGGGAAAATCTGCGCCAGCGGCTCTCTTTGAGCCGGTTTGAGCTGCGTTTTGCCCTGCGTCTGGCTGTGGTCATGACCATCAGCTGCACGATCAGCTACCTTTGGGAATTTGAGCACACATATTGGTTCCCGCTTCATGCCTTTTTGCTGCTCCAGCCCAGTTATGAGGAAAGCGCCCACCGCATGGTCACCCGCCCCGTGGGCACTGCCATCGGCTGTCTGCTGGTTCACCTGGTCTATCCATATCTGCCCGGCCTGCCGGGGGTATTCCTCTTCTCTTCCGTCATGATCTCCCTGATGTACTGCTGCACCCCCGGTACCTGGGTCCACCCCATCTTCTCCACCGCGTTTGCCTTGACCATGGCCACGCTCACGGTGCGGGAAACCGATGCCATCGGCCTGCGGCTTTTGTACCTGGCTATGGCGGTGGTGCTGGTACTGGTGGTCAACCGCTTCCTGCTGCCCAACCGGCGGGAGCCCCAATTCCGCCGGAATCTGCAGGAGCTCTTCCGGCTCCAGTCCACGTACTGGGCTGTCATCCGCCGCAGCCTGCGCCAGCCGGTGGATCCGGGATTGTTCAGCGAACTGCTCTCCCAGTTCCACATGGTCTACCATGAGGCCGTTCAGTATGCTGACCGGCTGCCCGCAGAGCAGGCCGCCTACCACCGGGTCCGTCTGGTGGTACTCTGGAACATGTTCTCCGAGCTGGAACAAACGGAAGGTCTCATCCAGTCCGGTGCCGTCAGCCCGGAGGAAATTCCGGCGCTGGACGCTCTGGCGTCACAGCTGGAAGCCCGGATCTCCCCTCCCCGGGAGCTGGATTCCATCTGTCCGGACACGCTTCCCCGGGATGAGCTGTACTATGTTCTCAACCGTTATTTGGAGAATGCCCGAACCTTGAGCGGACAGGCGCCGCCTCCGGTTCCTGTGGCAATTTGAACGCCAGGACGGATCCCTGCAGAAGCAAAATCAGGCGGCGCACCGCAAAACGGTGTGCCGCCTGAGACTGTCGAAAAAGTGGCAAAGCCACTTTTTCGAATGGACGGCAGCCTGCTGCGCGCAGAATCTGTCCGCCTTCGGCAGACAGATTCCACACTTGCGGGCTGAGAGGTGTTTTCAGTCACGCACATGTCGCGGCTGAAAACGGATTTTACTTTTTTCGCGCCTGCGGGCGCGAACTCTGCGAGGCTTTTTCGGCAAACTGAGGCGGCGCACCGCAAAACGGTGCGCCGCCTCAGTTTTTGTGTTCTGTTTTTTCCAGGAAAAAGGATCGATCCCAATTATGTAGAAGACAGTGCCGGATGCTGATAGCTGCCGCGGGGCTTGCGATAGGCCGGTTCCTCACCGCTCTGTGCAGGCATGGCCTCAGCGGTCTGATTCATAATCAGCATCTGCAGCCGGTTTTCCACATTGGCGTAGCTGGTATCAGGGTCCAGATCCAGCGGCAGAATCTGCACGCCGGGGAACCATTCCTTCAGGCGCTTGGTCACACCCCGGCCGCACACATGGTTGGGCAGACATCCAAAGGGCTGGAGAATGATGAACGACCGGACGCCCTGAGCGGCATAGTGGGCAATTTCACCGGCCATGAGCCAGCCCTCACCGCAGGTCAGCGTCTTGGGGATGATGGTGCGTACCGTATCGTAAAGCTCCTGGGGCCGCGCCGCCTTGTGATAGAGCGGGTGAGCCTGGGCAATCCGCTCCAGATAGCGCTGGATTCCTTCCACCGCGCTGTCCAACGCAAAGGGATACGGTGCCAGATGCGCCCCAAAGTCCCGGATTTCACTGATGGCCGCCTGGAAGTCCTTACGGAACTGATAGGTAATCCGGGGCAGAACCGTCTCCATGCCGTTGCGCTCCAGATACTCTTCCACATGGAAGTTGGTACCGGGATGATAGGTTACCAGCAGCTCTCCCGTCACCAACACCCGGGGCTTGCGGACTGAGCGATCCCAGTGGAGCTCCCGGAAGGCATTGATGGACCGGCGGAACGCCGCAATCATCTTCCGCAGTCCTTCCTTGGAGCCCGCGGCGATATCCTCAATGCAGGATTGGAAAACCCGATTCGTCTCTCCGGCCACCGTCTCGTAGGGACGGATCTTCCGGCACAGATCCTCCAGAATATCCAGCATGGAAAATGCCCATGCCGCCAGCAGTACAGACCGGGCGCCCAGCATGGAGACGCCGGGATGAATCCCCTTGGTGTCTCCCGGGTCCGTGGTGAGAATGGGCACATCGGCAAAGCCTGCGCTGTCCAGCGCTTTGCGGAGGATGGGCGTATAGTTGGCCATGCGGCAGTCGCAGCTGAGCTTGGCCATACCCACAGCCACGGAGCCCTCCGGGTAATGTCCCTTCTGCAATGCGTCGATCAGCTCGCCGACGACCATCTGGCAGGGGAAGCAGATGTCGTTGTGGGTATACTTCTTGCCCACCCGGATCTGCTCGGGGCCGCCCACCGGCAGCGCCTGGGCCCGGATTCCCTCCCGGTCCAGCAAGGCCGAGAGCAGGGTGGATACCGGCGCGGAGATATTGGGCACCAGCACGGTCCGCAGCTTCCGGTCCGCTTTCCGGTATTTGACGGGATACGGCTCCGGCAGACGGTCCGGCTGGGCCGCCTTCTCTGTCTGGGCTGCCCGGCGCAGCTCCACCGTCTCAATGAAGGACTGCACCCGGATTCCCAGGGACCCGGCCGCCTCACTCTCATCCACCTTCAAAATCAGCGGCGGCTTTCCGCTGCCCTCGCCCAGCAGGCGGATGATCTCATCGGACAAAATGGCGTCATGGCCGCAGCCGAAACTCACAATCTGCACATATTCCAGAGCAGGCTGCTGCGCCGTCACCATGGCGCCGGAGAGCATCCGGGCATGGAAATCGTTGGTGATCTCCACCCGGGACTGATGCAGGTCCGCCTCTGAAAGGCCCGGCAGACTGTCCACCGTCAAAACCGGAATGCCCCGGCGGGTGAACATGCGGGACAGATCATGGTTGATGAGGGGATCGGTATGATACGGCCGGCCGGCCAGCACCACGGCAAAGCCGCCGTCCTTGTTTGTCTGGGCGATGACCTGCTTCCCCTCCTCCACCAGACGGCGGCGGAAGCCCTCGATGACGGCCGCGCCCTGGCGGTAGGCCTCCTCGGCCTGGGACTTGGTAGCGCCGCAGTGCTCCATGGCATACTGGCAGATCTGCCGCTTACGGTCCTGCTGCGTGAACCAGTGGAATACCGGCGTCTCAAACGCCACGGAAAAATGCTCCTCCGGGTCCTGGAAGTTCCGCACCACCATGGAATAGCCCATGATGACGGGACAGACGTAGGGGCTCTTCTCCCCCTGGTTTTCCGTGGGCATATGGAGGATGTAGGGCAGGAAGATCCGGTCCACACCCTGTTTGGCAAGGTCCAGCACATGGCCGTGGACCAGCTTGGCCGGGAAGCAGATCGTATCCGACGCCACATACTGCAATCCGCTTTCGTATTGCTTGCGGCTGCTGGGATGGGAGTAGCGCACCTCATAGCCCAGCGCCCGGAAGAAGGTGCTCCAGAAGGGCATGCTGTCCCAGAACTCCAGCACCCGGGGAAGGCCCACGGTCTGCTTCTGGTTCTCCCGCACCGGCGCCACCGGATAGGATTTGAACAGCAGCTCCTGGCGCAGGCGGAACAGATCCGGCGCCTGCACGGGCTTGACCGCTGCCGCGGCATCCTCCGTCACAACGGCTCCCCGGTCGCAGCGGTTTCCGGTCACATAGCAGCCTCCGTCGGGGAAGCGGAGAATGGTCCGGCTGCAGTGGTTGGCGCAGTGCGGACACACCACACCGCTCTCCCGGACATACTGGAACTGCTCCACAGCCTCAAAGCCGATAAAGGCCGAACAGCGGCCGTTGGCATAGCCGTGGGCCTCCACCTCCTGCTTGACCGCCAGAGCCGCACCCAGGGCGCCCATCTCACCGGGATAGGGGGCCAAAGTTACTTCCCGGCCCAGATACTCCTCCAGAGCCCGCAGCACGGCAAAGTTCCGGAAGGTACCTCCCTGAACCACCACGGTATCCCCCAGCTCGGAGACATTGGCAATGCGCACCACTTTGGTAAAGACATTTTCGATGATAGACCGGCACAGCCCCGCCATGAGGTCATCGGGCTGCTTGCCGTTGCGCTGCTCGTTGATGATGGTGCTGTTCATGAACACCGTGCACCGGCTGCCCAGCTCCGCAGGAGCCTGAGACCGGAATGCGGCATCTGCCACCTGGTCCACCGGCATGCCCAAAGTGGAGGCAAAATTCTCCAGGAAGGAGCCGCAGCCGGAAGAGCAGGCCTCATTGAGCATGATATTGGTAACCACGCCGTCCTTGAGCCAGATGGCCTTCATATCCTGCCCGCCGATATCCAGCAGGAAGGTTGCATTGGGGAAAAACCGGCGGCATCCCCGGGCGTGAGCCACGGTCTCCACCGTATGATAGTCCGCATGGAAGGCCTGGGAGAGCATCTGCTCGCCGTAGCCGGTCGTCCCCAGGCCCAGCACTTCCAGCCGGATTCCCAGCTTGCGGTACTTTTCCGCCAGGGCCAGCAGGCCCTGACGCACCACCCGCAAGGGTTCGCCCTGGTTGTTGGCATAGAAGGTATCCGTCACCTGTTCCTGTTCATCCATGAAGACGAACTTGGAGGTGGTGGACCCGGAATCGATGCCCAGATATCCCCGCAGCACTTTCCGGTCCGTGGCATCCACCGGGCTGCGCAGCTGCGATTGATGACGCCGCAAAAATGCATCCCGCTCTTCCGCGCTGGCGAAGTAGGGTTTCCCGGTTCCTGCGGACTCCTGCGGCTGCGTCGGCGCAGCCGCCAGCCGCTCCAACGCCTGGGAGAGCGTCATGGAGTCCTTCTCTCCAGGGAACAATTCATCCAGGGCAATGGCGGTTCCCCGGGCCACAATGGTCTCGGGATGCTCCGGGCGAACAATCTCCTCTTCCCGCAGCCCCAGCCGCTGGGCAAACACCTTTACCAATGTGGGGTTGAAGGTCAGAGGCCCGCCCTCAAAAATAATGGGAGCCGTCAGCTCCAGTCCCTGGGACAGTCCGCCGATGGTCTGCTTGGCAATGGCATGGAACGTGGACAGGGCAATATCCGCCCGTTCCGCACCTTGAATCAAAAGAGGCTGAATATCCGTCTTGGCAAACACACCGCACCGGCCGGAGATACTGTAAACAGTCTTTCCCTGTGCTGCCAGCTGTTCAAATTTATCAGCCGGCACGCTCAAAAGCGCGGCGATCTCATCAATAAATGCGCCGGTACCGCCGGCGCAGCTGCCGTTCATCCGCATGTCCGAGGTCTGGAGCTTACCGGCCGCCTCGTCATAATGGAAAAAGATCACTTTGGCATCCTGTCCGCCCAGCTCCACAGCCGTGCGCACCTGGGGATACAACGCCCGGATGGCCGCGGCATTGGCCACGACTTCCTGCACATAATGTGCACCCAGAACGGTGGCAATGGGGCGGCCGCCGGAACCGCAGACACCTACACGGAACCGCGCATCGGGAAACCGCCCGGCAGCTTCCTCCAAAAGCTGCCGGACGGTGTCTGCCTGGTGCGCATTGTGCCGTTGATAGCGGGTAAACAACACATCATGGGTTGCGGGATCCAGCACCACTGTTTTCACTGTGGTAGAGCCAACATCCACGCCCAGCCGCAAAAGATTAGAACCGGTCTGTGCCATATCCACACTCCTTCCGGGGAACGCGCGGCGGGCCGGAATCCCACCTCATTTGTGGTGGGATCCAGTGTCGGAAGACGTTCCCGTACAACTCATTATTTGGAAATATTTTAACACAAATCCTCGCCGGATACTGTATATTTTTTGTAAAAACACCGCGTTTTGGGTTGGATTTTATTCCAAAAACACTCTGGAATTTTCCAGGCTTTTTTCGTCAAAATGCTGGATTATCCCCCTTTTCAGCAAAATTTTCTCCATGTCATCCATGCGTAATTGCTCCCCCGTGCAATTCTCTCTTGTCTTGTCGGCGTGTGCATGCTAAAATAAAGATAATCTATCATTTTTATCTTTATTTTACGGAGGTACCGTATGCCCAAGGTCGCCTATTCCGAGGAAGAACGAGACCGGATTCGCAGTGCCTTGATCACCACAGCGCTGGACCTCATGGCCCATCAGGGGATTCAGCACACTACCGTGGAACAAATCTATCGCTCTGTGGGGATCTCCCGCACCTTTTTCTATACATTTTTTCCTTCCAAAGAGGACCTGATTGTGGAGACCCTCTATCTCCAGCAGCCCCGTATTCTCGCCTATGCCAAAAGCCTGATGGCGGATTCTGCACTGAGCTGGCGGGAGGCAGTCCGGCAGTTTCTGTACGCATGCTGTTATGGGGAACAGCACGGAATTGCGGTTTTGACCATTGAAGAGCAGCAAAAGATTTTCTGCCGTTTGTCACCGGAAAGCTATCAGGTATTCCGTCAAAAACAGTTCCGCTTGTTCGGCAGTCTGCTGGAATGCTTTGGAATAACATCCGATCCTGCGCGCATTCATCTTTTCACGAATCTCAGCCTGACCGCCATGGTGATTCGCCGTGCCATCCCCCAAACCCTGCCGCTGTTTGTTCCTGAGGCAGCCGATGAAACTCTGACCTTTCAAATTGACGCCATTGTCTCCTGTATGGAGCATTGGAAAACCCATCCGCCCGCAGCATCTTAAAGAACCGCGTGAGGTGCCGTCTGAATATCGTGTCACATCGTGATATTCGGACGGCATACTTCTTCTTGAAATAAATACAAATCAACACATTTATCTTTATTTAAAAGGTCAGGCTGTGAAGCCGCGTCAATCCACATCTTTGCAGCCCGCCAATAAAATACCGCACAGGAGGATATCAACATGGGACTTTTCAGCAAATTCTTCAAGGGACCGGAAGTAGACATGGAGAAGAGCCGCGCAAATGCAAACAAAATGCGGATTCTGTTCAACCAAGTTGTCGAAAACGGGGACGACTACCAGCTGATCTTCGGTTATACGGAGGATGTGGCACGTTTTAACTATGGGTTTGTTCACGGCAGCAAGACCAAAATCGGCAATCTGATTGTCGGTTGGAACGCACCGCAGGCAACCATTGTGGTCGTCCCCACGGTTCCCGATCTGTCCGGCTGCGGCGATCCCACATACTACCGCCGCAGCGAGATTCTCAAGGCCTATCGAAACAAGTATCCGACGGACGCCTTCATCATTTACCCCGACAAAAAGGGGTATATCGGAATCAATGCCTACGACTGGCTGGATGATGAAAACCTCTACGTCTACGTCTCCCAGGAAGCGGAGCTGGCCGCTTTTACCGATTTCTTCATGAATCAGTTCGCCACAAAGTGAGGTGCTTTTATGCCCTTGGCTGAAATTGGTGCCGGCCTTTTGGTTTTGGTCGGCATTGTGATATTCGGCAATCTATGGTTCCATTTTGTGGATTCCATATTGGAACGAATCAAGGCCCTGTTTACCCGGCATAAGGACCCGCCGGCGTGGCACCCCTTCCCAACCGATCCGGAATCACACGACGATCCCTGATTCCCGCCTAAATGCCCCAGGAAGCAAAACATGCGTTCATCCCCCGGCATATTGTGCAATCCCCCGCCCGATTCGTTTTGAATCGGGCGGGGCAAGCGCACCTACGGTTCCGGTGACCGGCTGATTCCTCCGTATGACCTAAGCAACTGGCGGTGGCTTGAAATCACGCATATTCCCAGCCAACTGATCATCTTTTTATCTCTGCAGCCCTTTGACATTGACCCCTCCAGCGGGAATCTGCACGTGTTATACGACCGCATCGGCATTTACGTGCATTCCGCCGAAAAGAAGACCCGGGCAGAAGCACTGCAGAAGCTGATGATCACAGACCTTTCTCTTCCCATGGATGAGAAAAAATTAGGCGATCTGGAGGCCCTGATTCATAAGCTGATTCGTACGCACGCGATATGGGAACAGGAGGGGCTCCATACCCGGCTTGTCTGACCCCGGTCTTTCCCGATGCAAAGGCTGCCGGCGGGCAAATCAATGGATCCGCGTTCCGATCTCCAGCTTTTGGGGTTGAACGGGCAAAAAAAAGAGGCAGCTGCATAGCTGTCTCTTTTTTATTTTTTCAGGAAAAAGCTGCCCCATTTTTCCAAATTCTATGGCGAAAATCATAATTTTTAATCGATATTCCCAAATAAAACTAATTTCCTCCACAAAAAGTTCAAAAAAATTTCATGGAATCCGTGGGACGATATGATATAGTGCCTCCGCAATCACACCGTATGCGCTCCGCACATTCCCCAAAAAGGAGGACTTCTATGGAACAGCAGGCTCTTAAATATCTCCAGATCCGTCATTGGAACTACTGGTGGGGTGTCTACCAATGCGGGACCTCCACTCCCGCCTGTCCCAATGCGGTGGAATTTGCCCTGACAGATGACAAGGCAGGTTCCGTCCCCTTTTTTCACTTTGATTTTTATACGCTTCCCGGTCTGCGGGAAATCCTTCGCGACAGCTCCTTCATGGAGCCGGAGGACCCCGATTACCCTGCTTTTCTTCACAAAACAGAGGATCTGCAGCTGGGCAAGATCCCCTACTTTATCGGCGGACTCTATTACCGGCACTTTACTCCGGATCTGGCCTTCTGCAATCAGCCCCTATCTTCAAAGCATACCTTGCTGGATCTACGGGCGCCGTCCGCTTCTCCGAACTACGCTGTACTCTTTTTATCGGAGGTTCGTCCGCTGATTCCGGAGGTCCTAACCACATGGATGACCCGCCTTTCCGGGGCTCTGTTTGGCAGCCCCTTTTCCGCTGCCATCGCCCGTACCCCCACTCGTGAAGAAGCACAGGCCCACTGGAAAAAGGAACAATTCGGGCTTTTTTAAGGAAAGAATTCCTACTATTGCACTCTGCTTTTATATTTTAAAGACCGAAACAGATCCGCTTCTCAAATTACAAAGGCGCAGAAAGAACCGGCTCCGCCAACTCACCGTGCCTTTTATGGTCGGAACGGTTGATGAACGCCCTCTTCGAATCCGATGATAGCATCTGATCCGAAGAGGGCGTTTTCTGTGCAAACTCTATGGAGTCAGCCAGAATGTTTTCTCACAGCAGTTGCCGCCATTGCCTCCTGTTTGTCAGATGGTACTTGTCAGCAGCGGCATCAGCTGATTGCGACAAATCCACGCCCCGTGATACTGCGTACGCACCCGGGTTTTGGCCCGCAAGCTGCGATCCTCCCGCATGAAGTTGACAATCCTTTCCCCGTGCTCTTCATAATACGCCTGCTCCGACGGAACATACCGCTCATGCGTATCATATCCGAAGTTCCGTGCGTCCCACCGCATGAAATACGCACCGAGGCTGTCTCCCAGCTCCTTGAGCGCAGGCACTGCTTCATTGAGCACCAGGAAATTTCCACGGCTGGCCGCTTCCAAGACAGTCAAGCCAAAGGATTCCGAGTAGGAGGGACACAAAAACAGATTGGACAGCGTGAACAATTCCAACACGCCCTGCCGCGGAAATCCCTGCTCATATCCCAGATCGGAAGTAAAGACCATATCCCCTGCTTCCAGGCCGAATTTTTGCCCTTCCATCCGGATCGTGTCCTTGTAGATTCTGCCGGGAATATCCGCACTGGGGAAATCACAGAAAATGACCCTCGTACGCTGCTCCGTCTTGCGCTGAATCGCCCCTGCCAAGGCAGCGACCTTCTCAAACCGCTTGCCGGTGGTGAGCCGTCCGGGATAGACCGCCAAAATATCCGCATTCAACAAATCGATGCTGCCTGCCACTTTCTGCACGTCCTGGCTGAGCATCTCCAGCAGAGGCAGGCTGTTGTATACCACCGCACAGCTGCCCTGCGGCACGTCATATTGCCGTGCCAAAGCTTCAATCCCGGAATAGCTGGGATAGACAAAGCGGGTATTGGGCATGGCGGTAAAGCGAAAAGAAAAGGGTTCCTCCAGTTTCTGGGGGCGGCTGACCGGCAGTGAATGCGTAAACGCCAGAAATCTCACACCGGGCAGGCTCTTCTGCGCCTGACGGATGGCCGCATTGTGGACCAAATGCCAGCCTTGATACAGAATATCGTGCATAATGCATACATCCACATCCTGAAGGGCGCGGACATAGTCTTTTGCAATCTGTTCTGCTTCCTCGTAAAATGTCTCGTGCACCGTGCCTGTCGGAGCAGAGTAATCGCGCCATGCAATGGGGGCTCCATGACAGGTGTTGGTAATTTTCACCCATTCCAACCGGGGATCTGAAAAAATTCCCCAACGTTCCTCATCCGGGCAGGTCTCACTCACCAGGAGTTTCAGCTCTACTTGAGCCTCCAGCAGCATCTTGATCTGATCGGCTACAACATTCACCAGAGAATATGTGGTAGCCAAGCCGGAAAACATCGTCAAAATGGCAACTTTCATATTAAGCGCTCTCCCACTTTCCTCTTGAACTGGAGGGCGCAGCAAGATCTTGCTGCGCCCTCTCCAGTTTATTGTCCATCCCCGCCGCAAATGCTCTCTTTAAACAGAGCGATTTTGTCAGCAAGAACCATCTCCAGATTGGAAATCGTATTCACCATGGTCTCGACAGACCGATTGGTCAGAAGAATGGTCTCCGGAGACAACCCGTCAAAAGACAGGATCTTCTGCACCTTTTCTCCCTCCGCATTGAGGATGTGAGACAATGCCGCCTGCTGCAGCGCAATCGAAGCAATCAGATCGGTGATCGCCTGACTGCGGGGCACCGGAGCCTGGGTCGTGGTGGTAGACGTTGTGGTAGTCGAAGTCGTGGTTGTTGTGGTGGTTGTCGTACTGGTGGTACTGGTCGTACTGGTCGTGCTCGTTGTACTCGTCGTACTCGTCGTACTGGTCGTACTCGTCGTACTCGTGGTACTGGTCGTACTCGTCGTACTGGTCGTGCTCGTCGTGCTGGTCGTGCTCGTCGTGCTGGTTGTGGTCAGCAAGCAAGTCACGGCCTCCGGCAGTTCGCCAATGAACAGCTCGTTGTGGCTCTCAGCATTGCCGGAATACCGATCAAAGATGATATTACCGTTGATCTGGCTGTAGGTCGTGTTGGCAGCGGCAAAGGGCGCCAGCACGGAACCATAGATGGCCGTGGTACTGTTCGACCAGGACAACGCCTGCGGAAAGTTCCACAAAATCCGGCGCGCATTCTCACGGGTTGCTGCCGTCCCATTACGAAAGATTTGATAACTGCCATATTGAATGGCCGTTCCGTTTACATTGATGAGAATCGTAGACCCCAGCGGCGCAATGATGTTGATACCATTGAGCTGCGCCAGTGAAAACCCGGTGCCGTAGAGGTTTCCGCTGTCCAGAGAAAAGATGTTCAAAACCTCATCGGTTCCCGTCAGATTCAGCTGGCCAAAAACCACTGTGCCCACGCCGTTTGGTACCAACGCGCCCCAAAAAGCAGAGGCACACTTCAAATACCGCTCTGCCGCCGTGAAATCAATGGGTGTCCCCGTGATAAGCTGGCCGTTGGGGTTCCCCATGGTATAGTTGATCACACTGCTGTTTGGATTGATCACCGTGTTGCCGCTGGCATTGGAGCCCCCGGTCACATCAACACTTCCGTCCACCACAAAGGATGGATCTGTGTTGGCAGGGGGCAGCGGCGTGATTCCGGCGCCAACGCCATAGTTGCTAAGGGTGGCATTGCCCCCAACCGCTACTCGGCCCTCTGCATCCGTATTGCTCAGGTTCAAATCGCCAAAGACAAATACATTGTAGTCATTGGCAAGGCCGAAATTGATTGCCATAGTCAATCCTCCTATTGGAATTACACCGGCCTGGATCCGTAGATTCCAGGCTGGAGTCAGGTAAAACCTGCTCCACATTTACAGTATGCGGAAAACGGCGAAGCGGTGAATCACGAGGCGGGGTCTTCCGCAGAAGACCCCGCCCCGTTAGTTTGCTGCTATTCTGGAAAAATCAGGAAGTTACAGGCTGCCGTCGAAATTGGACAGCTTGGACTGAAGAATCATCTCCAGACGAGACACTGCGTTGACCATGGATTCCACGGACTTATTGGTGGCCAGCAGCACATCCGGCGTCACGTCGGGGAGCGCCACCATTTTCTGAATTTTCTCTCCTTCTGCATTGAGAATATGAGAAAGAGCGGTCTCCTCCAGCGCCACAGATTGAATGAGATCGGTGATCGCCTGGTCTCTGGTGATGGAACTGGCGGTAATCACAGGCATACCCATAATAAGTTGTACTCCTTTTATTGTATTGAGCCAGGGGGCTCCTGCCATCTTATGCAGCATGCAGACAGTTGGCGCGCAGCTTTTTTGCCGCGTGTCCCATCCCAGAGTTTCCATTGTCCAATTGTGCGCAGCCGCTCCGTCAATCAGCGCATTGCTCCGCTGCAAGCTTCCCGTTCCGGCAGAATACAAGCAGCGGGAACCGGGCGGGTACAATGTCACCGGCTGCAACGGCCAACCGGTGACGGCATCTGAACCGGCAGGATGCGCCCCTCGGCCCCGGCAATTGACAATTTCAAGTGGGAATGGTACGCTCTGTTCTGCCAAGGAGGTGCACCCATGTACCGTATTTTTCTAATTGAGGATGACGAGGTCATAGCCGGAGCCGTGGCCCGGTATCTGGAGGGCTGGGGCTACACCGTCCGCTGTGCCCAGGCCTTTGACCGCGTCCTGCAGGAGTTTGCCGCCTTTGACCCACAGCTTGTACTGCTGGACATTTCCCTGCCGTTTTTCAACGGTTACCACTGGTGCCAGGAGATCCGCAAGGTCTCCAAGGTCCCGATTTTGTTTCTGACCTCCGCCGCGGACAATGTCAACACCGTGATGGCCATGCAGCTGGGCGGCGACGACCTGCTGGCCAAGCCGTTTGATCTGCAGGTTCTCTCCGCCAAAATCCAGGCCATGCTGCGCCGGGCCTATGATTTCGGTCCGCCGCAGAGACTGCTGCGGTGCGGCGGCGCCGTATTGAACGTGTCGGACGGAACGCTGACAGCAGATGGAGAGCGGGTGGAGCTGACCCGCAATGAGTTCCGCATTTTACAGATGCTGCTGGAGCGCAAGGGCCAAACGGTCAGCCGGGAGGCGTTGATGACCCGGCTGTGGGAATCCGACAGCTTTGTGGATGAAAACACTCTGAGCGTCAATGTCGGCCGCCTGCGGCGTAAGCTGGAGACAGCCGGACTGCCGGATTTGATCCGCACCCGCAAGGGCGAGGGATATCTGGTGGAGGAATAAGTGATGGAACTTCTGGAATACTTGAAGCGGCAAAAGCTGTTGGTGCTGCTGTTAATCGGAATCACCGCGGTATTCGCCGCCGTATTCTCGCTCTATGATCTGCCGCTGGAGGCAATCGGCTATGCGGCAGCCCTGTGTTTGGCACTGGGCGCCGGCGTATTTCTTCTCGGCTTCTGGCGTTTTCGCTCCCGCCACAGGGAGCTGCTGCAGCTGATGAAACGGACAGAAGAACCAGTTCTGCCCCTCCCCCCTGCCGGAGATCTGCTGGAGGAAGATTACCAGGCCCTGCTGACTGCAGTGGCCGCCCAGCGAACCCGCCTTTTGGCCCGGGAGCGGGACAAGCTGGAGGATATGACCGACTACTATACCCTCTGGGCTCATCAGATCAAAACGCCCATTGCCGCGGCAAGCCTGCTGCTTCAGGAAAATCCGCCGCCGCGGGAGCCGCTGGAAGCAGAACTTTTGAAAATCAGCCAATATGTGGATATGGTTTTGGGCTACCTGCGGCTGGACAGTGCTTCCACCGATTATGTCTTTCAGGACACCGACCTGAACGCGCTGGTCCGGCAGGCGGTGCGAAAGTTTGCCCGGCTGTTCATCCTCAAACACATTACCCTGGATTTTCAGGAAATCCACCGCACCGTTCTCACCGATGGGAAATGGCTCTCTTTTGTGGTAGAGCAGCTGCTTTCCAACGCCTTGAAATATACCCCTGCCGGAGGCACCGTCCGCATTTACGGAGA
>CABUDN010000003.1 GCA_902490355.1 uncultured Oscillibacter sp. | reverse complement strand
CGAAGCCGGCCTTGTAGTTTTTCACCTTGCGGACCATCTCAGCCTGCTGGTCAATGGGCTGAGAGACATAGATGAAGGCGATGCCGCCCTCACGGGCCAGGCCGATGCCCATCTTCTCGCCGGAAACGGCCTGCATGACGGCGGAGACCATGGGTACGTTCATGGTCAGGGCGGGGGTCTCACCCTTGCGGAACTTCACCACCGGCGTCTGCAAAGAGACGTTGGCGGGAATGCACTCGGAGGAAGAATAGCCGGGGACCAGCAGATACTCGCTGAAGGTACGGGAAGGCTCTTTGAAAAAGTAGGCCATGGCAAAAACCTCATTTCGTTAGATTTGTGGGACCGGACGTCCATGCGTCACAGGTCCAGCCGCAGGTAGACGGTGTTGTCCAGGGGACTGTCGTTGTAGCGGGGGATGTCGATAAAGCCGAAGCGGCGGTACATGGCAATGGCGGTATCCAGAAAAGGCAGGGTATCCAGAAACATCTGCCGGTATCCCAGGGCGCGGGCATCGGCCAGAATGGTTTCCACCAGAGTGTGGGCGATGCCGTGGCCCCGGAAGGCGGGGCGGACGTAGAGCCGCTTCATCTCACAGCGTCTTTCGTCCAGCCGGCGCAGGCCGATGCAGCCCGCGTCCTGTCCGTCCGCCCGAGCCAGATACAGCACTCCTCCGGGCGGGCCGTATTTTTGTTCCAGATGCGCCACTTCCTGATCGTAGTGCTGCAGCTCCAGGTAGGATGCAAAGGCGGGATCTTCCCGCACCAGCATGTCCGTATACTCGGCAAACAACGCGCCGATTGCCTGGGGATATTCACATCCGGGCAGCAGTTCCAGCTGCATGGCACATTCCTCCGCTTCTCAAATGGTTTCACCCATTATACCCGCTGGGGCGGGATGTGTCAAAGTGAAAAATACGCTTTTGCGGATTCAAACAGGTTCAGCTCGTAATCACCGGGGACGTTGCGGTACAGGGCCGGACCGATGCGCTCGGAGTGGCCCATCTTGCCCAGGACCCGGCCGTCGGGAGAGGTGATGCCCTCAATGGCCCAGACAGAGCCGTTGGGGTTGACATCCACATCCATGGAGGGGGTGCCGCTGAGGTCCACATACTGCGTGGCGATCTGTCCGTTTTCCAGGAGCTGCTCCAGCAGGGCATCGGAGCAGAGGAAGCGGCCCTCGCCGTGGGAGATGGGAACATTGACCACGTCGCCCACCTGCCGTCCGGCCAGCCAGGGAGAGCGGTTGGAGGCGATGCGGGTGCGGACGATCCGGGACTGGTGGCGCCCGATGACGTTGAAGCTCAGGGTGGGGCAGGTGTCGTCGGTGTCAATGATCTCACCATAGGGCACCAGACCCAGCTTGATGAGGGCCTGGAAGCCGTTGCAGATGCCCAGCATCAAACCGTCCCGGTTTTTCAGCAGCTCCATGGTGGCCTCGGAGACCGCGGGGTTGCGGAAGAAGGCGGTGATGAACTTGCCGGAGCCGTCGGGTTCGTCGCCGCCGGAGAAGCCGCCGGGGACGAAGATGATCTGGCTCTGGCGGGCGGCCTGGGCAAACCGGGCGGCGGAGTCCGCTACGTCTGCGGCGGTCTGGTTGGTCAGCACCAGGATCTCCGGGGTCAGTCCCGCCCGTTCCACGGCCCGGGCACTGTCGTACTCGCAGTTGGTGCCGGGGAAGACGGGGATCAGCACCTTGGGCTGCGTGCAGCCTACCCGGGGAACCGGGCGGGTGAAGGCGGGAGCTTCTGCCGTGGGGATGGACGCCGTGCCGGCGTCGGCGCGGTTGGGATAGACGTTCTCCAGCACGCCCTCGTTGAGGGAGAGCAGCTCTGCAATGGAGGCGGTCTCACCGCCCACCGTCACCTGGGTTTCGGCGGTGGTGGTACCCAGCTTCACCGCACAGGCAAGGTCAATTTCCTCCGTCAGCTCCGCCACAATGGCGCCGGGAAGGGGGGTATACCAATCCTGGAAGGAACCGCTTTGGGTAAAGCCGATGCCGTTGCCGAAGGACATGTTCATGACGGCTTCCGCCGCGCCGTGTTCCACAGCCCAGGCGGCGGCCACCTTGCCCTGGGCATGCAGCTGGCTCAAAGCGGCCCAGGCAGCTTTCTTTTCCGCAATATCGCTGCCGGAGAAGAGATACACGCCGTGGCCCGCGGCCTTGAATTCCGGAGAGAGAACCTGTCCGGCCTTGGAGGGGGCGATGGCGAAGGAGATCAGCGTGGGAGGCACATCCATGTCCAGGAAGGAGCCGGACATGGAGTCCTTGCCGCCGATGGCGGCGATGTTCAGATCCAGCTGGGCATCGAGAGCACCCAGCAGAGCGGAGAAGGGCTTGCCCCAGCGCAGAGGCTCTTCCCGGAGCTTTTCAAAGTATTCCTGGAAGGTGAGGTAGGCGGTGGTCACGTCGCAGCCGGCAGCGGCCAGCTTGGCAACGGAGGTCAGGACAGACTCGTAGGCGCCGGTGTAGGGATCCGCGGACATCCGGTCGGGATCAAAGCCCCAGGCCATGACGGAGCAGTCCTCCGTCTCCTGACCCGGCAGCACCGGCAGCAGCGCTGCCATGGCCTGGGCCGGGGTACGCTGGTACTTGCCGCCGAAGGGCATCAGCACGCTGCCCGCGCCGATGGTGGAGTCAAACCGCTCGGAAAGGCCGCGGCGGGAGGCGCAGGTGAGGCTTCCGGCCATCTCCCGCAGGGAGGAGAACAGGGGCTGGGCAAGGCTGGAACGGTCCGCTGCCTTCACGGCCACCTGGGTGTGCTTGATGGCACCATTGGTATCCAGGAAGGCGCGGCTGAGGTTCACAATGGTCTGGCCCTGCCAGTGCATGACCATGCGGGGGCTTTCCGTGACCACGGCCACCCGGTAGGCTTCCAGATTCTCCCGCTGGGCGGCGGCGATGAAGGTGTCGGCATCCTGTGCCGCCACGACGACAGCCATGCGCTCCTGGGATTCGGAGATGGCCAGCTCGGTGCCGTCCAGACCCTCGTACTTTTTCCGCACGGCGTCCAGCTCGATTTCCAGGCCGTCGGCCAGCTCGCCGATGGCCACGGACACGCCGCCGGCGCCGAAGTCGTTGCAGCGCTTGATGAGGCGGGTGACATTGCCGTCCCGGAACAGCCGCTGGATCTTCCGCTCCTCCGGGGCGTTGCCCTTTTGGACCTCGGAGGCCATGGTGGTCAGGGACTTGCGGTTATGGCTCTTGGAAGAGCCGGTGGCGCCGCCGATGCCGTCCCGGCCGGTACGGCCGCCCAGCAGAATCACCACGTCGCCGGGGGCGGGACGCTCCCGGACTACATTGTCTGCCGGCGCGGCACCGACCACAGCGCCCACCTCCAGGTGCTTGGCCACGTAGCCGGGGTGATAAACCTCGCTGACCTGGCCGGTGGCAAGGCCGATCTGGTTGCCGTAGGAGGAATACCCCGCCGCGGCGGTCTGGGCCAGCTTGCGCTGGGGGAGCTTGCCGGGGATGGTTTCGGAGACCGGCGTGCGGGGATCCCCGCAGCCGGTGACCCGCATGGCCTGATAGACGTAGGCCCGGCCGGAGAGGGGGTCCCGGATGCAGCCGCCGATGCAGGTGGCGGCGCCGCCGAAGGGCTCGATCTCCGTGGGATGGTTGTGGGTTTCATTCTTGAACATCAGCAGCCAGTCCTGGGCCTCGCCGTTGACCGTGGCTGTGACATGGATGGAGCAGGCGTTGATCTCCTCGCTCTGGTCGAGGTTGGAAAGCAGTCCGCGCTTTTTGAGCACCTTGGCGCCGATGGTGGCCATGTCCATCAGAGTCTGGGGCCGTACGGCGGCCTTCTCGGGACCGTAAACCTCTTCCCGGGCGGACAGGTAGCGCTGATAGGCCTTCTGGGTGGCTTCGTCCAGCACCTCCACCGCGTCGATGTGGGTGGAGAAGGTGGTGTGGCGGCAGTGATCGGACCAGTAGGTGTCCACCACCCGGATTTCCGTGATGGTGGGGTCCCGATGTTCCTCGTCCCGGAAGTGGGCCTGGAGGAACTTCAGATCGTCCAGATCCATGGCAAGACCCAGCTGATCCAGCAGTTCGGCAAGACCGGCTTCGTCCAGAGCGGTAAAGCCGGTGACGGTCTCCACGCTGGTGGGGACCTCATACTCCACCTGGAGGGTATCCACGGGCTCCAGACCGGCTTCCCGGGCCTCCACGGGGTTGATGACATAGTGCTTGATCTTCTCCACGTCCTCCGGCGTCAGCTCACCGGAGAGCAGATAGACCTTGGCCGTGCGCACGGCGGGGCGGTCGCCCTGGGTCATGAGCTGGATGCAGGCCCGGGCGGAGTCCGCCCGCTGGTCAAACTGACCGGGCAGGTATTCCACGGCGAAGGCGGTATAGTCGCCGGCGGGGAGGGCGGCGGTGGCGTCGTCCACCTGGGGCTCGGAGAACACCGTCTGCACAGCCCGCTGGAAGACGTCTGCTTCCAGACCTTCCACGTCATAGCGGTTGATGAGGCGCACGCCGGTCAGGGAAGAGATTCCCAGCAGAGTCCGCAGCTCGCTGGCAAGGCTCTTGGCCTCCTGACGCAGAGCGGGCTTTTTTTCCACATAAATGCGTCGTACCATGTTTAGCCCTCCATTGCGCGCATGGCTCTCTGGCCAATGTCGCGGCGCATGTATTTTCCGGAAAATGCTACCGTATCGGCAGCGGCATAGGCGTCGGAAAGCGCCTGTGCCAGGGTGGGAGCCGTGGCAGTGATGCCCAGGACCCGTCCGCCGCTGGTGACGAGGGTGCCGTCTGCAGTCAGCTTGTCACCGGCGTGGTAGCAGGTGACATTGGCCGGGAAAGCGGCGGGGAAGGTGATGGGCAGGCCCTTTTCATAGTGGCTGGGATAGCCGCCGGAGGCCAGAATTACGCAGGCCGCGGCACCGTCGGACCACTCCACGGTGAGATCCGCCAGAGTTTCCGATTCGACTGCCTGCATGATGGTCAAAAGATCGGTTTTCAAAAGGGGCAGCACCACCTGGGTCTCGGGATCGCCGAAACGGCAGTTGTACTCGATGACCTTGGGGCCGTCGGGTGTGAGCATGAGACCGAAGTACAGGCAGCCCTTGAAGGGGCAGCCCTCCGCCCGCATGGCCGCCAGGGTGGGCAGGAAGATGGTCTCCATGCAGACCTGGGCGATCTCAGGGGTGTAGTAGGGGTTGGGGGCCACAGTGCCCATGCCGCCGGTGTTGAGGCCGGTGTCGCCGTCTCCGGCCCGCTTGTGGTCCATGGAGGAGACCATGGGGACAATGGCAGTGCCGTCGGTGAAGGCCAGTACGCTGACCTCAGGACCGGTGAGGAACTCCTCTACCACGATCTCCCGGCCGGAGTCGCCGAAGGCCCGGTCTTCCATGATGGTCTTTACGGCGGCTTCCGCTTCTTCCAGATTCTGGGGAATCAGAACGCCCTTGCCCAGGGCCAGACCGTCGGCCTTGACCACGATGGGGAAGGAGGCGGTGCGCAGATAGGAAAGCGCCTTGGCCGGATCGTCAAAGACCTGATAGGAAGCGGTGGGAATGTGATACTTGTGCATCAGGTTCTTGGAAAAGACCTTGCTGCTCTCAATCCGGGCGGCCTTGGCGTCGGGACCGAAGCAGGGGATTCCCGCCTCATGGAGCCGGTCCACACAGCCCAGGGCCAGGGGATCGTCGGGCGCGACCACGGCGAAGTCCACGGCGTGGGCTTTGGCAAAGTCCACAATGGCGTCGATGTCCTTGGCACCGATTTCGGGAACGCACACGGCGTCGGCAGCGATGCCGCCGTTGCCGGGCAGAGCGTAGATGGTCTCCACAGCGGGATTTTCCCGCAGTTTTTTGATAATGGCGTGTTCGCGGCCTCCGCCGCCGACTACCAGTAATTTCATAGCAACCTCCAAGGCCTTATTTCCAAATCGGATGAATACCCACGAGGGGAAAACCGAGGGGGAGCGGACTCCCCCTCGAATCGGTTAGTGGTGGAACAGGCGCATGCCGGTGAAGCACATGGTCATGTTGTACTTGTCCGCCGTGGCGATGACATGATCGTCCCGAATGCTGCCGCCGGGCTCGGCGATATAGGCGGCGCCGGACTTGCGGGCCCGCTCGACGTTGTCGCCGAAGGGGAAGAAGGCATCGGAGCCCACGGTCACGCCGGTCTGGGTGGCGATCCAGGCCTTCTTTTCCTCGGCCGTCAGCACCTCGGGCTTGACGGTGAAGGTCTGCTGCCACACGCCGTCGGCCAGGATATCCTCGTACTCGTCGGAGGTATAGATGTCGATGGCGTTGTCCCGATCGGGGCGGCGGATGCCCTCCACGAACTGGAGGCCCAGGACCTTGGGATGCTGCCGCAGGTACCAGTTGTCGGCCTTATTGCCGGCAAGACGGGTGCAGTGGATGCGGCTTTGCTGGCCGGCGCCCACGCCGATGGCCTGGCCGTCCTTGACGTAGCACACGGAGTTGGACTGGGTGTACTTGAGGGTGATGAGCGCCACGATCATATCCACCTTGGCCTGCTGGGGCAGGTCGTGGTTTTGAGTCACAATGTTGGTGAGCAGGGACTCGTCGATTTTGAAGTTGTTGCGGCCCTGCTGGAAGGTGACGCCGAAGACGTCCTTGTACTCCTGGGGAGCGGGGACGTAGTCCGGGTCGATTTTAACCACATTGTAGTTGCCCTTCTTCTTGGTTTTGAGAATCTCCAGGGCCTCGTCGGTGTAGCCGGGGGCGATGATGCCGTCGGAGACCTCATACTTGAGGTAACGGGCAGTGGCGGCATCGCACACATCGGACAGGGCCGCCCAGTCGCCGTAAGAACACAGCCGGTCGGCGCCACGTGCCCGGATATAGGCGCAGGCAATGGGGGAGAGCTCCGCGTCGGGCTCCACGAAATAGATCTTCTTGTCCACCTCGCTCAGGGGCAGGCCGACAGCGGCGCCGGCGGGGGAGACATGCTTAAAGCTGGCGGCGGCGGGCAGGCCGGTGGCGGCCTTGAGTTCCCGGACCAGCTGCCAGGAGTTCAGAGCGTCGAGAAAGTTGATGTAGCCGGGCTTGCCGTTGAGCACGGTGATGGGCAGATCACTGCCGTCCCGCATGAAGATCCGGGAGGGCTTTTGATTGGGGTTGCAGCCGTATTTGAGTTCCAGTTCGTTCATATCGCCCGCTCCTTTACTGATGTTTGTTGTAGATCCGCTGGGTGAAGGTGTTGGATGCCAGGTCCGTGAAGCGGACGAAGAGGGAGATCTTGTTGGCCTCGTTGAGGCTCTCCCAGAGGGCCGCGGCAAAGGTGTCGATATCGTCGGAAATGGCTACCCGCTCCGGCTCACCCTGGAAGGTGGGGATGGGGTTGCCGTCCGTGACATAGGTGTGCAGGAAGTGGCCCACGCCCGGCAGGGCGGGATACTCGAAGGTCTGGCGCACACAGGCGGAACCCTCGGCGTCGGCGGACTTCAGGATGGAGAGTTTATAGCTGCCGTCGGGGCTGAGCAGGCCGGAAATCCGGGGCGTCCAGTTGGGACCGTCGGGTTCAAATTCCCGGGTGCGCAGGGCCTGCTCCATGGGCAGGCCTTTTTTCAGATAGTCCCGGATGGTGTCGGTCTGGTCGCCGTTGGTGACGATCAGGCCCCGGCCGAACTGCCGGACGGGATGGTAGATGATGAGGCTGGGATCTTCCAGCTTGGAGGGGTCATAGGCCTCCGTGCGGATGCCGTCGGGCTCCTCCACGAAGATCCGGTTGCGGCTGTTGGCGCTGCGGCCCATGATGAAGTAGGCGGTCACGGCGTGCTTGCCGTCGGGCGTCTGGCCCAGGACGATGCCCCGGCCGGGATAAGGATTGCTGCGCAGCAGCTCCGTCAGATCGTTTACAGCGTAGATATCCATGAACTCATTCCCTCTCTTTCAAAACTTCTGCGCTGAGCAGTTCCGCCGCCTGGGGCAGGAGAATCCACTCGGCCTGTTCCATCACCCGGCGCTGGAGAACCTCCGGCGTATCGTCGGGCAGGACTTCCACCGCCTTTTGCAGCAGAATCCGTCCGCCGTCGGGGATTTCGTTGACCAGATGGACCGTGGCGCCGGTGACCTTCACGCCCCGCTCCAGAGCCGCCTCGTGGACTTTGAGCCCGTAATAGCCCTTGCCGCAGAAGGCGGGGATCAGGGAGGGGTGGACGTTGAGAATGCGCTCGGGCCAGCGGGCCACAAAATCCGCCGAGAGAATGGAGAGGAACCCGGCCAGGACGATGAGGTCCACCCGGTATTCCGCCAGCTTGAGAGAAAGCGTGCGCTCAAAGGCCTCCTGGCTCATCTGCTTGCGGGGCACGGCTACGGAGGGCACGCCGTGGTTGGCGGCCCGGGTGAGGGCGTAGGCGTTTTCGTTGCTGGCACACACCAGCACGATCTCTCCGTGGGGAATGGCGCCGGATTCCTGCGCCTTGAGCAGTGCCTCCAGATTGGTGCCGCCGCCGGAGACAAAGACGGCGATGCGGGCCTTGCTCAGCATACGATCACCCGCTCTTCACCCTGAACGATCTCACCGATGGCGTAGGCGTCACAGCCTTCGGCATGCAGGGCGGCCAGAGCCTTGTCCGCGTCATCCCGGGCGACGATTACTGCCATGCCCACACCCATGTTATAGGTGTTGAACATGTCCCGCTGGGGAATGTTGCCCTGCTTCTGGAGCATGTGGAAAATCGGCGGGGTCTGAATGGCGGCGCCTTCAATTTTGGCGGTGAGGCCGTCGGGCAGGCAGCGGGGGATATTCTCATAGAAGCCGCCGCCGGTGATGTGGCTCACGCCCCGGACATCGGTGGCCTTGAGGCAGGCCAGGACGGGCTTGACATAGATCTTCGTAGGCTCCAGCAGGGCTTCGCCCAGGGTCTTGCCCAGCTCGTCGGAGTACATGCCCAGATCCGCGTGCTCCACATCGAACACCTTGCGCACCAGGGAGTAGCCGTTGGAATGGATGCCGCTGGAGGGCAGGGCCAAAATCACGTCGCCGGGCTGCATGGCGTTGTGATCCAGGATTTTGCACTTGTCTACCACGCCCACGGAGAAGCCGGCCAGGTCGTAGTCCTCCGGAGCCATGATGCCGGGATGCTCCGCCGTCTCGCCGCCGATGAGGGCGCAGCCTGCCTGGACGCAGCCTTCCGCCACGCCGGAGACCAGAGTGGCCACGGTGTGGGGATCGTTTTTGCCGATGGCGATGTAGTCCAGGAAGAACAGGGGCTGGGCGCCGCAGCAGATGATGTCGTTGACGCACATGGCCACGCAGTCGATGCCCACGGTGTCGTGCTTGCCCAGGAGCTGGGCAATGCGGATCTTGGTGCCCACGCCGTCGGTGCCGGAGACCAGCACCGGCTCACGCATGCCCGCAAGATTGGGAGCGAAGAGACCGCCGAATCCGCCGATATCGGAAACCACACCGGGGATCATGGTCCGGGCCACATGCTCGCGCATGAGGCGGACACCCTCGTAACCGGCTTCAATGTCCACGCCGGCCGCGGCGTAGGATGCAGAATGGGAGCGTTCCATAGAGAAGTCCTCCTGTCAAGTAAAGAATGGGAACGGGAGATTATTCCTTGCCCGTCCAGCAGTAGGTGCAGATCTTGTCGCGGTCAATGCCGATGGCTTCCAGCAGACCCTCCAGGGACTGATAGCCCAGAGAGTCAAAGCCCAGTTCCTTGCAGATGGTGCTCAGCAGGCACTGGCCCCGCTCCGTGCGGACATCGGCGTATTCTTCCAGGTGGTTCTGGCCCTCGTCGCCCTCCAGTTCCTGAACGGTGCGCCGGGCCAGCAGATCCATGTCGGAATTGCTGCGGGAGAAGTTGAGGTATTTGCACCCATACATGATGGGGGGACAGGCCGAGCGCATGTGAACTTCCGCTGCGCCGCTGTCATAGAGGAATTCCACGGTCTCCCGCAGCTGCGTGCCCCGGACGATGGAGTCGTCCACAAACAGCAGCTTCTTGCCCTCGATCAGTTCGGGGACCGGAATCTGCTTCATCTTGGCCACCTGGTTGCGGACCTCCTGATTGGTGGGCATGAAGGAACGGGGCCAGGTGGGGGTGTACTTGACGAAGGGACGGGCAAAGGGTTTGCCGCTGCGGTTGGCAAAACCGATGGCGTGGGGAACGCCGGAATCCGGCACGCCGGCCACGTAATCGACTTTCGGCAGCCGCCCCTGGGCCACTTCGTCCCGGGCCATGATCTCGCCGTTGCGGTAGCGCATGACCTCCACGTTGACGCCCTCGTAATTGGAGTTGGGATAGCCGTAATAGGTCCACAAAAAGGCGCAGATGCGCATTTGCTCTCCCGCAGGAGAGAGGGACTCACATCCCTCGGCAGTGATCCGCACAATTTCCTGGGGACCCAGTTCATAGCAGGTCTGATACCCCAGCTTCTGATAGGCGAAGGACTCAAAGGAGACACAGTGTCCGTCCTCGTTTTTTCCTACCAGAACCGGCAGCCGTCCCAGCTTGTCCCGGGCGGCAATGATGCCCTCCGGCGTCAAAAGCAAAATGGTGGCGGAGCCGTCGATGACATCCTGGGCGTGCCGAATGCCCTCAACCAAGGAGTCCGACTGGTTGATCAGGGCTGCGATGAGCTCCGATTCGTTGACCTTTCCGTTGCTCATAGCCATGAACTGATGGCCGTGATCCGAGAAGTAGGTGTTGACCAGTTCCTCACTGTTGTTGATGATGCCCACGGTGGTGATGGCGTACATGCCCAGATGGGAACGCACCAGCAGGGGCTGGGGATCCGTATCCGAGATGCAGCCGATGCCGCTGCAGCCGTGGAACTCCGCCAGGTCCGACTCGAACTTGGTACGGAAGGGAGTGTTTTCGATGTTGTGGATCTGGCGCTGGAAGCCGGTGGCTGGGTCATAGATGGCCATGCCGCCCCGCCGGGTGCCCAAGTGGGAGTGATAGTCCACGCCAAAAAAGATATCAAGTACACAATCCCGCTTGGAGATTGCACCAAAAAAACCGCCCATATTGTGTTTCTCCTGTTTTTTGATTGCCCGGTCTCCGCCGCGGCGCAGACCGCTGTGGCTGAATGAGAATAACCGGCACAGCCGGAATGCCGTTTGAAACGGCGCGAATGCCCGCTGACAGGGGACTCAGTGCGCCAGCTCCTCCTGAAGACGGGCTTCCTTTCCGGCGATCTGACGGGCCATTTCCGCCCGGGCCTCGTCCAGCTTGGCAGCCAGGGCGTCGTCGCTGACAGCCAGGATTTCCGCCGCCAGCACCGCGGCGTTCTTGGCACCGCCCAAAGCCACGGTGGCCACGGGGATTCCGCTGGGCATCTGCACGGTGGACAGCAGTGCGTCCAGACCGTCTCCGGCGCCGCCCTTCATGGGGATTCCGATGACAGGCAGGGTGGAGTTGGCGGCAAACGCACCGGCCAAATGGGCCGCCATGCCTGCTGCGCAGATCAGCACGCCGAAGCCGTTGCTGCGGGCTGCGGAGGCAAATTCCGCTGCTGCGGCAGGGGTCCGGTGCGCGCTGAGGATGTGTGCCTCAAAGGGAATGCCGAAGGCTTTGAGCTGCTCGCAGGCGCCCTTGACCACGGCCCAGTCGGAATCGCTGCCCATAATCACCGCTACTTTTTTCATAGTCCGTCTCCTTTGTATGTTCTATTCAAATTTAAATTTACAGCTTCTTGCGCATGACCGTATGGCGGAAGATCCCGTCGGCAAAATACTCCGTGGAGCAAAAGACCGGTCTGCCGTCAATGTCATAGTCCACTTCGTCCATGTTCAGCAGGGGAGAACCCATGGGAATCTGAAAGATTTCCGCCAGGGCGGCGTCCGCTACCGTGGGACGCAAATCCGTCAGGTCCAGATAGGGATACACGCCGCAAAACTGCTGCAGGAAATGGAAGATGGGCAGCTTCAGGTCCTTGATGGTGTAGCTGCCCCGAATCAGGGACTTGTCGATCACGTCCTCACAATAGATGGCGGGACGGCCGTCGGCTGTGCACAAGCGGGCGACCCGAATCACCGGAGCGCCTTCTTCCATCTGCAGCTGCTTGGCAATCTTCGCGTCTGCAACGCCTTCCGACACCCACACAGAGGCGACCGCCGGCGTAAATCCGCTTTGACGGATCATGTCCAGGAATTCCACCTCAATGTCCATGCGTGTTTGCACATTTAAAACGTGGCGGTTGATGATCGTGCCTACGCCGTGGCGGCGGGTGATGAAGCCCTCCCGCTCCAGAGAGGCCAGAATGTCCCGCAGCTGTGTGCGGCTGATGCCTAATTTTTCGGCCAGCACATTCTCACGGGGGAGGCGCTCGCTGTTGGCATATTCACCGCTCTTCATGGCGGACAGCAGGTTGGCCCGGATGGTTTTGGACTGGGTCGGCTGACTGCTCATTCCGTTCACCTCATTTAAAAAATAGATACTACCTATAAAGGTCGTACCTATTGTATCGAATTTAGGCGATCCCTGCAATTGGCAAAACTGACAGTTTGCAGGGAGCAAATTCCACAGAGGTTGTTCAGTGCGGGAGTTGGAAAAAATTCGTGTAATTTGACCGTGGACAACTGTCCGTGAAATGGTATAATGACCAGGAGGTTGTGCCTCACAATATTGAGATGATAGGATTGGATCGATGAAGAATATCATACTGATCGGGATGCCCGGTACCGGCAAGAGCGTAGTGGGCCGGGCTTTGGCGCGGCGTCTGGGATATACTTTTTTAGATGTGGATGACCGGATTGTGGAACAGGCCGGTATGACCTTGCCGGAAATTCTTCGGACCCAGGGCCTGGAAGCGTTTTTGGAGATTGAAGGCCGGGTGGGACAGGCACTGGAATGCGAGAACACCGTGATTGCCACGGGAGGGAGCATGGTGCTGTCCCAGCCGGCCATGGAGCATTTGCGGGAAAACGGTGTGACAGTCTGGCTGGAAACGCCGCTTTCCCAGATCTGCAACCGGATGCCGGAGGATTTGACGGACCGGGGAATTGCTGCCGTGCCGGGTATGACGATTCGGCAGATTTATGAGCAGCGGGAACCGCTGTATGCGCAGTATGCAGATGTAATTGTAGCCAGCCGGGACGGCGAGGATGATACGGCGCAGCAAGTGGAGCAGATTCTGCGTACGGTGGGCATCCGGCTGTGAGAGAAGCACAGTGATAAATTGAGACCGGAGAGAAGCGTCAAAAAGAGGCTGGAAAATCATTTCCAGCCTCTTTTTCTTTCCTTATAAAAATACAGTGCGGGATGAACTAAAAGAGCGGCATTACCAAAGGTCTTCAGGCGCGGCGGCGGGCCAAAGCCTGTTCCGCCCGCTGAACCAGCCAGGCACCGGCCCAGCCCACGGCGGCGCCCAATACGGCGCCGCCCAGCACATCGCTGGGCCAGTGGACATAGAGGTAGAGCCGGGAGAACGCCATTACCACGGCCAGGACCAGAGCCGGTTTCCAAAGAGGGCTGCCGGAGGCCTTGAGGGCAAAGACAGCGGCAAAGGAGGCGGCGGTGTGACCGGAGGGGAAGGAGGCGTCCAGCGGGGGAGGAACCAGCAATTCCACAGCGGGGTTGATGGCAAAGGGCCGCAGGCGGCCGATCAGGGGTTTGAGGATCAGATTGCAGCTGACAAGATCCAGCACCAGAGCACAGCTCACGGCGGCGCCATAACGGCGCTGGGAGCGCAGAATCAGCAAAACGGCGGCCAGCACGATCCAGATTTCGCCATGGTCGCACAGGCGGCTGATCCAGGGCAGTACAGTGTCGAGAAATCCACAGCGCAAATGGAGCTGGATCCAGTCCAGAACAGCAAGTTCGGCGGTTTGCATGCAATAAGGTCTCCTTTCGATGGACAGGAATGCCATCACTATACCACACAATCCATGGCTGGAACAGGAAAATCTGACACAACCTGCACAAATTTTCCTGTTTCTCTGGAAAGTGCAGTTGACAGGGCGGAAGGAACGTGATAGGATGTGAAAAAATTGAATCGCTGAGAGATAGAGGCGCGGAGTTCATCAGTAGCATTTCGGCAAGGGCAGGCAGCCGCCGGATGAGAAAGGGGATTCCGCCGAAGCGGTGAGCGAGGGCCTGTTCGCTGGCTGCTGGGGCGGCAGAGAAAATCTGTCGGACTGTCACAAATAATTTGTGAAGCGCTATCGATGGCTGTTCGGACTGCCCCATTGCGGGCCGCATTCCGCATTTCCATGGACCGCTTGACAAAGCGGTCCAGTTTTTTTCCACCGGCGGGATGCGCCGGAGAAGTTCAAATTTGGAAAGGTGAGCGTAATGAAGAAGTTTTTGACCCTGCTGATGGCACTGTCCATGTGCCTGTCCCTGGCCGCCTGCGGCGGCTCTTCCGAGGAGACTGCCGAGACTCCCGACAGCGGCGAGACCGCCGGTGAAGAAGGTGCGGTGTCCTCCGGCGTGGAGGACGGCGTGCTGACCATCGCCATGGAGTGCGCGTACGCGCCCTACAACTGGTCCCAGAGCGACGATTCCAACGGTGCCGTTCCCATTAAGGACTCCACGGAGTATGCCAACGGCTACGATGTGATGATGGCCAAGAAGATCTGCGAGGCCAACGGCTGGGAGCTGGAGGTTGTCCGGACGGACTGGGATTCCCTGGTGCCCGGTGTCCAGACCGGTATTTATGACGCCGTGATCGCCGGTCAGTCCATGACCGCCGACCGGATGGAGCAGGTGGATTTCGCCGGCCCTTACTATTATGCTTCCATCGTCTGCGTGACCAAGGCGGACAGTCCCTATGCCAACGCTGCGGGCCTGAGCGACCTCTCCGGCGGTACCTGCACGGCTCAGATCGCCACGATCTGGTATGATACCTGCCTGCCGCAGATTGAGGGTGCCCAGATCCAGACTGCTGCCGAGACTGCTCCTGCCATGCTGATGGCTCTGGAGACCGGTACCGTGGACTTCATCTGCACCGATATGCCCACGGCCATGGGTGCGGTGTCTGCCTATCCCGATATGAAGATTCTGGACTTCTCCGGTTCTGATGATGATTTCCAGGTGGATGAGGGCGACATCAACATCGGTATTTCCGTGATGAAGGGCAATACCGAGCTCAAGGATGCCATTGACAGCGTCCTTTCCACCATGACGGCGGATGATTTCAACGCCATGATGGATGAGGCCATTGCCATTCAGCCTCTCAACCAGTAAGCACGAAACTGCAGATGCCCCAGGGCGAGGGATGGAGATCCCTCGCCCTGAGGCACGTCGGAAGGGGGATCCCATATGATCTCTCTTCCGATGTGTCTCAGCGAATACAGAACTTGCAAGATCTGATTAAAAAAGAGAAGGGAGCCATCCCCCATGGAACGACTGGTACAGCTCGGCGCCGATATGGCAAAACTTTGGGACCGATGCGGCGGTGATTACCTCAACGGTATCAAAAATACCCTGATTCTGGCCTTGGTAGCCACCATCATCGGCTGCCTCATCGGCCTGGTCTGCGGCATTTTGCAGACCATCCCCCATACGAAGAACGATCCCCCGGTCAAACGGTTTTTCCTGGCATTGATCCGTGCCATTGTGCGGGTTTATGTGGAAGTGTTCCGGGGTACGCCCATGGTGCTTCAGGCGGTGTTTGTCTACTACGGCCTGCCGTACTTTACCAACAATGCCGTGAAGTTCGACAATATCTGGCTGGCTGCCATTTTGGTGGTGTCCATCAATACCGGCGCCTATATGGCCGAGTCTGTCCGCGGCGGTATCATCTCCATTGATCCCGGCCAGACCGAGGGCGCCAAGGCCATCGGCATGAACCATGTGCAGACCATGACCTGCGTGATTTTGCCCCAGGCCATCCGCAATATCATGCCCCAGATCGGCAACAACTTCATCATCAATGTGAAGGACTCCTCCGTGATGTTCATTATTTCCTTTACGGAATTCTTTGCAGTGCACCGCGCCGCGGTGGGCCAGACGTACCTCTACTTCCCCTCCGCAACCATTGAGATGATCGGCTACCTCACCATGACCCTCATTGCCTCCTTCATCCTGCGCTGGGTGGAAAAGAAGATGGACGGCAACAGCGACTATGAGCTGGTTCAGGAGGATTCCCTGACCATGACAGCCGGTACGTACCGCCATCCCAACACCGGTACGCCGTTTGACGAGCACAGCAAGGAATACCGGGATCGGATCCAACAGGAACTCAAACACGGACGGACCAGGGGGGATCGCTGATATGAACGATATGATTTTGGAGATTCGGCATCTGTCCAAATCCTTCGGCACGCATGAGGTGCTGCGGGACATCGATTTTTCGGTGGCCAAGGGTGATGTGACCAGCATCATCGGAGCTTCCGGCTCCGGCAAGAGCACCCTGCTGCGGTGCGTAAACCTGCTGGAGACTCCCACCAGCGGTGACATCCTCTATCACGGGGAAAGCGTGACGGACCGCAAGGTCAACGCGGCAGCGTATCGGTCCCACGTGGGTATGGTGTTCCAGTCCTTCAACCTGTTCAACAACATGACTGTGCTGGAAAATTGCATGGTGGGCCAGATCAAGGTGCTCAAAAAGAATAAAAATGAGGCCCGGGAAAATGCCATGCGCTATCTGGAGCAGGTAGGCATGGCGCCGTATATCAATGCCAAGCCCCGGCAGATTTCCGGCGGCCAGAAGCAGCGGGTGGCCATTGCCCGGGCGCTGGCGATGCATCCGGAAGTGCTGCTGTTCGATGAACCCACTTCCGCGCTGGACCCCGAGATGGTGGGCGAAGTGCTCTCCGTTATGCGGGATTTGGCGCAGGGCGGCATGACCATGCTGGTGGTAACCCACGAGATGGCCTTCGCCCGAGACGTGAGCAATCATGTGGTATACATGAATCAGGGCGTCATCTGCGAGGAAGGCGCTCCGGCCGATGTGTTCGGCAATCCCCAGAAGCAGGAGACCAAGGATTTCCTCTCCCGGTTCCTGAGCAAGTAAATCCGGAATGATCCGACAAAACCCCCGGCATGGCGTTCGCGCCATGCCGGGGGTTTCATTTGGATTACGATGTGAAAGCATCCAGTGCGAGATAGTAGTGCGGCTGTGCCGGGTCCAGCTCCACTTGGGTAAGACCGGAGTCAAGGCCCAGGTTTTGATCCAGAATGGAAGAGGTGTCCAGCTGTTCCAGCGCGGCGGTCAGGGCGGTAAGGGACAATCCGCCTGTGGGTCCGGTGAGGAAATCATATCCCAGACCGTCGCTGCCATCGCTTTCATAGAAGTTGAAGCTGGCTGCCTTTTCCATGGAGCAGGAGACCTCCACACTGCCGCCGGCAGGCACCGTGATGGAGAAGGTGTGGAAAAACAGCCGGTCCATGGTCAAAACTTCCTGGAGCAGATCGTCCAGGCGGTTTTCGGAATACCGGTCCGCCGGGGAGTCGGAAAGGGGACCCCGGGAGATCAGCAGCCGGACAGCTGCGTCCTGGTACAAAGCCGGGTCCAGATCCTCCAGGCCCTGTCTGCCGGTGCCGCCCTGATGATCCAGAATCGATTGACACAGTTCCTGCAGCACAGCTTCCAGTGTGGTTTCACTCCGGGTGACGGTACACGGGCCCAGATCCAGTGTCTCCTCGCAGCCGCCGTCGGTGTAGCCTGCCAGGGCATAGTCCTGCAGATCTTCGCCCAGAACAATCAGCATGGGGGAAACGGCCCGGTTTTCCCGCAGGAAATAGCTGTACTGAGGCAGTCCGTCCGATTCGCCGTAGCCGTTGAAGCCGTATGTGAGAATGGTGGTGTCCGCGCCCGGTGTTACGGTGACGGCCCGTGTGGCAGCCCGCTGGTCTTCCGGAGCGGGAGAGTCCGAGAAGCGGTACACCGTAACGGGAATGTCCAGAGGGACACGCTCTGTTAGGGCGGCGGTCCAATACGTTTTGTCCGCAAGAAGATCCGCGTAGTCCGTCCACTCCTGGGGCGGAGCCAGATTCCATGTGGAGTCGTCTACGCCGCCGTCCCGCCAGACGCCGGTATAGGTACCGGCATAGTCTCCCATCACCAAAGCGGTGTCCGCCGGCTGGCCGTCCAGGGTGACGGCAGGGGAGAAACGGGAGAGGGTATCCAGTGAGGCGGCAAAGGGGTAGTAGGCAGTGACGGTGCAGGGGGTGTCGCTGTCGTTGTGAATGAGATAGGTGTCCTGCACCTGAGCGCTGGAGGAAGATGCAGAGGGGAAGGACCAGGTGACGGTGCGCTCCGCAGTCAGGGGGACTTCCTCTGTGGTCAGCAGCGAAAAGATGGGCCCGGCGTAGGAGTCAAAGCCTGCCGCTTCTTCTGCTGCTGCGCCGCCATCCGCACCATTTGTGCCGGCTGCACTTTCACCTGGAGCGGCAGTGCTTCCGGAGGAATTCCCGGTGGATTCGGAGAGGCCAGACAGGTTGGGCAGCATGACGACCGCCGCCCACAGCGCTGCTGCGCACGCACTGCCGGCCAGAATCGCCCGGCCCCAGCGGGGCCGCCGTCTGGAGACGGCGGGGGAGGAGGCGGTGTCCGCCTCCTCAATGAGGTCTTCGTCCACCCAACCCAGGATTCGAAAAAGCCGTTCGCCGTTCATATCCAGATCCCCTCCTGTTCCAGATGACTTCGCAGGGCTTTGCGGGTGCGGAAAAGAGCGGATTTTACTTTGCCCTCTCCGCAGCCCAGCCGGACTGCGATGCTTGCAAGGGAGTCGCCATACCAATATCGCCGCAGGAACATGACCCGGTTTTCCCGGGAAAGACCGCGCAAAAACGCGCTGATGGATGCGGCGATTTCCTGGTCTTCCAGGGCACTGTCGATTCCGGAAGAGGCGGGGATGCACTCGTCCAGCTCGCCCAGCAGCACCTCCGTACCCTGCCCCCGGCGCAGGGCTTTGGCCAGCTTCCAGCGATCCAGGGAGAGATTGCGGGTAATGCGGCCCAGCCAGGCCCGAAAAGCAGTGGGGCGGGCAGGCGGAATGGCGTTCCAGGTGCGCAGGTAGGTGTCGTTGACGCACTCTTCCGCGTCGCCGTGGCTGCGCAGAATATTCCAGGCGATGTTCCAGAGAAAGCCGCCGTATTTTCCGGCAGTTTCATGGATGGCCTGCTGGTCCCGCTGCCAGTAGAGATCGATGATATCTTGGTCTTCCATACAGCTTACTCCTTTAAGCACTTCTCACCCTGTATGACGACAAACGCATCGGCCGGTTTCATGGGGAAAGAAAAAATCCGGAGAAGGGGATTCTTCTCCGGATTTTTTATGCATTCAGCCGGCCAGCAGGCCTTTGCTCACCAGGAACTCCTGTGCCACGTCATCAACCGTACGGCCCATCACGTCCACCTGGTAGGTCATTTCGGCCATTTCCTCGGTGGAGATGTTGCCGCCCAGCTGGCCCAGGATTTCCTCCAGCTCGGGATAGGTGTCCAGGATATCCTGCCGGACCAGGAAAGCGCCGTTGTAGTCCGGGAAGAAATTCTTGTCGTCTTCCAGAATCTTCAGTCCGACCTTGCGGTTGAGGCCGTCGGTGGTGTAGACCACGGCCACATCGAAGGTGCCGTTTTCAATGGAAGCGTACTTGAGTCCCATATCCACCGGCACGTCATCCTTGAAGTTCAGACCATAGTACTCAATGAAGGGATAGTACTTCATGCTGCCCTCCAGAGTGAAGAATTCCTGTTCTGCGCCGAAGGTCAGCTGATCGGCAATGGGAACCAGGTCGCTGATGGTGTTGAGGTTATATTCCTCGGCCAGTTCTTCCGGCACGCCGATGGCATAGGTGTTTTCAAAGCCCAGCTTATCCAGAAGGACCAGATCGTAGTCTTCATAGGCGACCTGTTTGACGAAGTCGTAGATGCTCATGCCCTCCGGAACATCCGGCGTATCCATGTGGAAGAAGGTGGTCAGCAGGGTGCCGTCATAGGAGATCATGAGATCGCAGGTGTGGCTGTCACCCTTGAGTGCGTTCCAGTTGTTCACCTGAGACATCTGATCGCTGATGTTGACGGTCAGATCCGTCTGGTCCTCCACCAGCATCTTCACCATGTGGTGCATCAGCTGTGTTTCGGAGTAGTCGCCGTCATAGAGCATGATGTCTCCGGTACTGCTGCGCCCATAGGGAAGCAGCAGGCAGAAGGCCACCAGAATGGCTGCCACAGGAATCCACATGGTCCGGGAACCGCCCCGCTTCTTGCGCATTTGGCCCTCGAACCAGCCCATCACCAGATCCAGAACCACAGCAATGACCATCAGCACACCGGTAGCGGTGAGGATCAGCTTCATATTCATGATCCGGATGCCCTGAGTGATCACGCCGCCCAGGCCGCCGCCGCCCACAAAGGCTGCAAACACGGCTGTGCCGATGGCATTGACCACGGCGATGCGGATGCCGGTGAACACGGTGGGGAAGGCCAGGGGGAATTCCACCATCAGCACGCGGTAGGGCTTGCTCATGCCCATGCCGCGGGCGGCTTCCTTGACGCCCGGGTCCACCTCCTGGAGTCCCAGGCAGGTGTTGCGGACGATGGGCAGCAGGGAATAGAGGGTAATGCCGACGATGACCGTCAGCTTGCCGGGGTCCAGCACCACCATGATGATGCCCAGCAATGCCAGGGAGGGGATGGTCTGCAGCAGATCCACCACCCGCAAAATCACCGGACGGGCGCGGGAGGACACATAGGCCCAAATGCCCAGAGGCAGGCCCACGGCGATGGAGAGAATGCTGGCTGAGAGTACGATGAAGAGATGTTCCAAAATAGCGTCCCAGCTCATTTGCCCGCCTCCTTCCGAAGACCGCGGGGCGTAACCTTCTTTTGCAGCAGGTCAATCACCGCGCCGAATATGACGGCCAGGATGGCGGCCGGAATCGCACCCAGCAGGATGAGGGTGCTGTTGTTGGAAGAGGTGCCCTGGTAGACAAACTCACCCAGGCCGCCCTTTCCGATCATGGCGGCCAGCACGGCCCAGGAGACCGTATAGATGGCGGCCATCCGGACGCCGGCAATGATGGTGGGCATGGCCAGAGGCAGCTCCACCCGGAATAACGTCTGGAGCGGGGACATGCCGCAGCCGCGGGCGGCTTCCAGGAATTTGCGCTCCACGCCCAGAATGCCGGTATAGGTATTTTTGAGGACCGGGAACATGGCATATACGCTCAAAGCCACGATGACGGTGGAGTAGCTGTCGCCCCACCAGATGTACAGTACGCCGATGAACACCAGGCCCGGAATGGTCTGGAAAATGGAGAGGATGGGGAGAATCACACTGGAGCAGCGGGGGAAGCGGGAAAACACAATGCCCAGCAGCAATCCCAGCGCAAAGCCGATGGCCACGGAAATCAGCACGTAAACCGTATGTTCCACAATGGCCTGGCCCAGCTTGCTGCCGTAAGCGGCAAACAGGGTTCCCAAGGTCTCGGTCAGGCTGCCCATTTACTGTCCCCCCCAGAGGTTTTCCGCCACCGACCGTGCCACGCTGGTTTTGGTCACGATCCCTGCAATGGTGTCGTCCGCGTTCAATACCACCACATAGTTGGCGCCGGAGTCCAGCAGGTAGTCGAAGCTCTCCTTGGCCTCGTCGCCCACCCGGGCGGTCCGGGCAGTCTGCCGGATCAGAGGCTCAATGCTGTTGAGTTCCCGACCCCAGTGGCGGATATCGCCGATGGAGACGGTGCCCACATAGCGGTTTTCCTCGTCGGTAACCAGCAGCGTATCCACGCTGCCGCGGGCCATACGCTCGGCGCACTCCAGTACGCCCCGGTCCCGGTGAACGCTGAAGACATTGGTGCGCATGAAGCTCTCCACTTTGGAGGGAGCGGGCGTTTCCGGCGAGTGCTTGCCCAGGAAGTTGCGCACCAGATCGTTGGCCGGATGCTCCAGCATCTCCTCGGGAGAGGCCATTTGAACGACCGTGCCGCTTTCCATGAAGATGATGACGTCCGCCAGTTTGAGAGCTTCGCCCATATCATGGCTGACAAAGACAATGGTTTTGCCCAGCTTTTGCTGGATGTTTTTCACCTCGTCCTGCAGCGTCTCGCGGGTCATGGGGTCCAAAGCGCTGAACGGCTCATCCATCAGCACAATCGGCGGGGAGGCCGCCAGAGCCCGCAGCACGCCGATCCGCTGCTGCTGGCCGCCGGAGAGCTCGGAAGGATACTTCTCGGCGTAGGATTCCATATTGACCATTTTCAAAAGGTCCCGGACGATCTCATCACATTTGGCCTTGTCATACTTGAGCAGCTTGGGCACGACGCAGATGTTCTGAGCGACCGTCATGTTGGGGAACAAACCGATTTGCTGGATCACATAGCCGATGTGGCGGCGCAGATCTACCTTGTCCTGATCCCGAATATTTTTGCCGTCAATGAGGATGGAGCCGCTGTCGGGTTCCAGCAGGCGGTTGATCATTTTCATGGTGGTGGTTTTGCCGCAGCCGGACGGGCCGATGAGCACCACGAATTGACCGTCTTCGATGGTGAAGTTCAGGTCTTTGAGTATGGGTGTTTTCCCATAGCTCTTGCTGACGTGTTCAAACTGGATCATAGGGCCTCCTTTGTTGTTACAAGGTGGTGAGCGGCTTCTGCGGCGGAAGGGCTGCCTACCAGGACGATGACGTCACCGGCATACAGTTCCGCATAAGGACCGGGGGAGAGAATTACGGTCTGGCCCCGCCGGATGGCCACAATGGTGCCTCCGGTGGACTGCCAGAATTTCAAAGCGCCGATGCTTTTGCCGATCAGGGGGGAACCCTTGGGTACGGGGACCTCATAATTGGGGAATGGCTCGTTGGCGGCGGCGAAGGTGTCCCGGCTTTTGACCAGGGCATTGACGGTATCCGTCAGGCGGCGGTTGAGATCGGCGTATTCATTCATCAACGTCTTGAGCTGGCCGCGCAGGGTGCGCAGCTCCGTGCTTTCTCCGAAGTTCTCGATATAACGCCGGGCGCTGTCAGCGGAGAGCACCACCGCGCCACTCTGGGGCTTGACCTCCACCACCTTCATATCCGAAAGCAGCCGCAGTGCCCGCCGGATGGTCTCCGGTGAAACGTTGTATTCTGATGCCATCACAGACCGGCCGTAGATCCGGCTGCCTTCGGGAAGCTCGCCCCGGGCAATTCGTCCCGCCAGATCCCGCGCGATCTGCAGGTACTGCGCAGGCACAACGGTTTGCTGCACGTATGTCACCTTCCTTTCGAACCAAGTTGGGCTTATTATACACTGACAACTTATAAAAGTAAATAGGGATGGCAGTTAATATTTTGTAAACATTATCACGAAAAATGAAAAAAACCGGGCGTAAGACAGAATTTCTGTCTCACGTCCGGAAGAATTGTGCGAAAACAGCGGTCAGGCATGCTCCGCTTCATATTGCTTTAAGAACGCCACCAGAGCTTCCACGCCCTCGCGGGGCATGGCGTTGTAGATGGAAGCACGCAGGCCGCCCACGCTCTTGTGGCCCTTGAGATTGTCAAAACCGGCAGCCTTGCAGGCGGCCACCACGGCGGCATCCTGCTCCTTGGTGGGGGTGACAAAGGGGACGTTCATCACAGAGCGGTCCTCTTTGCGCACGGCGCCGGTAAACAGATGGCTGTGATCCAAAAAGTCATAGAGAATGGCGGCCTTTTCCTCATTGCGCTTGGCCATGGCCTCCAGACCGCCGTGGGCGAGCAGGTACTGGAAGACCTTGCCGCAGCAGTAAATGGACCAGCAGTTGGGGGTATTATACAGGGAGTCATTGTCGGCATGGGTCTTGTAGCTGAGATAGGTGGGAACGAAGGCGGGCAGGTCATCCCGCAGCAGATCCTCCCGGATGATGACGACGGCCATGCCGGCGGGACCCACGTTCTTCTGCACACCGGCCCAGATCAAACCGTAGCGGCTGACGTCGCAGGGGCGGGAGAGGAACATGGAGGACTGGTCGGCCACCAGGACCTTACCCTTGGTGTCGGGCAGCTGGTGATAGGTGGTGCCGTGGATGGTCTCATTTTCGCAGATGTAGACATAGTCCGCGTTGTCCGGAATTTCCAGATTGGAGCAGTCGGGAATATAGGAGAAGTTCCGGTCGGCAGAAGAGGCCACAACCTGCACCTCACCGTACTTGCGGGCTTCGGCAATGGCTTTTTTGGACCAGGCGCCGGTTTCGATGTAGCAGGCCACGCCGTTTTTCATCAGGTTCATGGGGACCATGGCAAACTGCACGGTGCCGCCGCCCTGGACAAAAAGCACTTTATAGTTGTCGGGAATCTGCATGAGCTTGCGCAGGTTGGCTTCTGCCTCGTCCCGAATCTGCTGAAACACTGCGGAGCGGTGACGCATTTCCATCACGCACACTCCGCTGCCGCGATAGTTCATCATCTCGGCGGCGATTTCCTCCAAAACCTCCTCCGGCATCATGGCCGGACCGGCGGAAAAATTATATGTTCTGCCGTACTTCATCATGGTGAGTCCTCCATCCTGTTTTCTAAAATTTCCGGAGAGAAATTCGCTCCCCGGCGGAATTTCAAATGAACTTTATTATTATACGTCAGGCATCGGCGGGAATCAACTGATAATCCCGGATTTCACCCTGGTTGGCAAAAAAGTCCGGGAAGAAACGGCGCGGGGATTGGTATGGATTGGTTGAAATTTTACGGAGTCTTAGCTATAATAAAGCCGTGTGTGGAGGAGGAGAACCTCCTGAGAAAATGAACGGTAAGGAGTATGACATGAGACCGGATGGAACCCGGGTAAAAGGGCTGACGCCCATTGTCCAGGCACTGCCCTATATCATGCCCAAGCGCTTTGATGCCCAGAACTGGGCCAGCGATTATGTGGACGAGGAAATCATCAAGCAGTACATCCGCCAAAAGCGGCGGCAGGGTCAGATTGTGACCCATATGAGTGTGCTGGCAGCGGCATACTACAAGGCGGCACTGGAAAACCCTAAGGTGAATTACTTTGTTATGAACCGCAAGGTCTACCGCCGCAACCATTTTTGCTTTAGTTTTGTGATCCTCAAGACCCGGGCGGACGGGACGCCCGATGAGACGGCCCTGAAAGTGTTTCTGGAGCCGGGGGACGATGTGTTTACCATCAGCCGCAAGATCCGGGAGCATGTGGAGCGTAATCAGAATGCCGCACACAACAACCGTACGGACCGGTTTGCCAATCTGGCGTTTTCCATCCCCGGGCTGGCCCGGTGCGTCTTTGGCCTGGCGTATCATCTGGACCAGCATGGCTTGCTGCCCCGGTGGATCATTGATCTGAGCCCGTTCCACACCAGTTTGTTTATTACAAATCTGGCGTCCATCAACACCCGGTTTATTTTCCACCACTGCTACGAATTTGGAACGACCAGTGTATTTATCTGCATGGGAAAGCCGGTGCCGGATCCGGAAGCTCCCTCCGGCAGCCGGAAAAAACTGCTGCCTTTGGGCGTGGTGATGGATGAACGGATTGCAACCGGAATTGAGTACTCCCGCTTTTTTGCCGCTTTTGAGCGGTATTTGAAGCAGCCGGAGCTGCTGGAGAAGCGTCTGGGGACCGAATGCCTTGTGGGAAAGTGAGGGAGACGCCATGGGACAGGTGATCTTCAAGCGGATGTGGGCGTGGCTGATGCACACGCGGCTGTATATCCGTGCCTTGGGAAAATGGATTTCGCTGGCTGTGGTAACCGGGCTTGCCTGCGGCGTGGTGGGCTCTGCGTTCCACATCGGCGTGGAGGGGGCAACCATGCTGCGCCAGCTGCATCCGTGGCTGCTGTGGTGCCTTCCGGCGGCGGGTTTGCTGGTGGTGTCCATCTATAAACTGACCGGAACCGAGGGCCAGGGGACCAATGATATCATCGATCAGGTCCATTTGGGCAAGGGACTTTCCTTGCTGCTGCTGCCGGCGATTTTCCTGGGAACGGTGCTCACCCATCTGTGCGGCGGTTCTGCCGGACGGGAAGGCGCGGCGCTGCAGATGGGCGGAACTCTGGGGTATCACACAGGGCTGCTGTTTCATCTGGATGATCGGGATCTGCGCACGGCCACCATGACGGGAATGGCGGCATTCTTTGCGGCGCTGTTCGGCACACCGCTGGCGGCCACGGTGTTTGCCATGATGGTCATCAGCATCGGGGTGATTTACCATGCCGCGTTTATTCCCTGCCTGACGGCGTCTTTGGTGGCCTACGGCGTATCGATTCTCATGGGGGTGGAACCTACCCACTTTGCGATGACAGCGCCGGAACTGGAACTGTGGATGCTGGTACGGGTAGCCGTACTGGCGGCGCTGTGCGCCCTGGTGTGTGTTCTGCTGTGCGGAACGCTGCATACGGTGGAAAAGTGGATGCATGCGCACCTGGCCAATCCCTGGCTGCGGATTCTCGCAGGCGGTGCGGCAGTGGTGGCGTTGACCCATCTGTGCGGGACGACGGACTATAACGGCGCGGGCATGGAGGTCATCGCGGCTGCTGTGGAACAGGGACAAGCCCGCCCGCTGGCGTTTTTGCTCAAGATCGTGTTTACGTCCATTACCCTGGCTGCCGGGTTTAAGGGCGGCGAGGTTGTGCCGTCGTTCTTTGTGGGGGCGACGTTTGGCTGTGCGGTGGGACCGCTGCTGGGGATCCCGGCGGAGTTTGCCGCAGCCATTGGACTGGTGGCGGTGTTCTGCGGCGCTGTGAACTGTCCGCTGGCATCCATCTTTTTGTCTGTGGAGCTGTTTGGAGACGGCGGGCTTTTGTACTTTGCGCTGGCCTGCGGCATCAGCTATATGCTCTCGGGCTATAACGGCCTCTACTCCAGCCAGACCATTCTGTATTCCAAGCTCAAGGCGGAATACATCAACGTGCATACCAATTCCCATCACGCCGGACGCCCCCATGCCAAGCCCCCCACCCGGGGCAGTCTGCGGGATTGGCCGGAATAAATTACCGCCTCCCGGGGCATATTGTCAAAGGACAAGACTGCCCGGGAGGTGTTTTTTTATGCCCGTTATGCGGGAAATTGGATTCACGGCGCTCAGTGCCGCGGGATCCATTGTGGTGCTGTTTTTGCTGGCAAAGCTGATTGGAGCGCGGCAGGTATCCCAGATGACCCTGTTCGACTATGTCGTGGGAATTACCATTGGATCGGTGGCGGCGGAGCTGGCTGTTGAGATTCAGCACCCGGTGGGTCCGCTGACCGCACTGGTGGTCTACGGTGTGGCAGCCGTGGGAATCGCGGTGCTGACCAACAAATCACTCAAAGCCCGGACGGCGGTAACGGGCAAACCTCTGATTCTGCTGGAAAACGGCGTCATTTATCGGGAGAATCTCCGAAAGGCGCATCTGGATCTGGATGAGTTTTTGACGTACTGCCGTATCGGAGGATGGTTTGATCTCAATGAGCTGGAAACAGCGGTGTTGGAACATAACGGTGCGGTGAGCTTCCTCCCCCGGGAGACAGCCCGCCCTGCCACCCCCATGGATCTGGACCTCTCTCCTCAGCAGACCCGGATGCAGGTGCCCTTCATTATGGATGGCCGCCTGATGGCGGAGAATATCGAACAGGCCGGAAAGGAGCCGTCCTGGGTGCGCAGCTGTCTGCAGCGCCAGGGCTATCAGGCGGAGCAGGAAGTTTTGCTGGCGGTATGGGATGGCGGTCCGGATCTTACGGTGTTCCCCATGGACCCAAACCGGAAGTCCACTAAGAGAAAGTAAATGAAAACGGACCGCGGCATCAAGCCGCGGTCCGTTTTCATAGATTGCAAGATTACGCCTGCAGCAGGCGCCGTGCGACTTCCACGTTCCCGTGCTCCATTTCCTGGAGCTTCTGAACAGCGGAGACCTGAGAGGTGGCGGCCCGGGCCGCGCAGGAATCGATCATCTCCCGCAGGCGGGCCTCGGTCAGATCTTCCAGAGAAGTGAAGCAGTCCTGACCGATATAGCGCAGGAAGGCGGAGACCTTCGGATCGTACACCACGCCTGCCAGGGGAATCCCCTGTCCGGCGGCGAAGATCAGGGCGTGGAGCCGCATGGAGACCACAATTTCCATCCGGGACAAGGCTCCGATGATGGTACCGGCGCTTCCGGCGTCATTGAGGAAGTAGCAGGGAATATCCAAGCCGCGGGCGGCCATCTGTCCGGCGCCGGGATCCAGATGTTTTTCCACCGCCACAAAGACCGGCGTCAAGCCGTATTGATGGTATGCGTACCGGGCGGCGGCAGCGAAGAGCGGTGCCCGCTCCTCAAAGCCCTTCCACCGCCGCAGAGCAAAGCAGATATACCGGCCATGGGGCGGGATGCCTGCCCGCAGCAGGACGCTGTCCGTCTCCGTTTCGGAGGCCGGGCGCAGAGTCAGGGCCGGATCCGCCGTCAGCAGGATCTCCGGCTTGGTGACGCCCATGGAGCGCAGTTCATCCAGAGAGTTGGGCTCCCGCAGAGTGATGACGTCCACATACCGGTTGAGCACAGCGGCAGCCAGATGGCGATGGCTGTCCCGTGTCACGGGACCGATCCCGCAGCCGTACATCTGTACCCGGCATCCGGCCCGTTTGGCCGCCCGGATGTTCATGAGATAGAACCACAAGGAGCGGCGGGAGGTGACATCCTGGATGAGGCTGCCGCCGCCGTTGATATAGAGCCGGGCCCGGCTCATGGCCATTCGCCAGGTGAAGAAGGCGGTGCGGCTGACGGCCCGGACCCGGTAGGTCAGCCGGGTGCTGGCGGGGTCTTTGGAGAGGACCGTGATGGGCATATCCTGGTCAATGGAGCGCATCTCCTGAAGGATTGCCTCCAAAATCGCGTCGTCGCCGGCGTTGCCCCGGCCGTAGGCACCGCAGATCACCACGCCGTCCCGGGCCCTTTGGGGGCGGTGGTGGCGGCGGAGAATGGAACGGTAGATCTCCAGCTGGGTATCCACCGTCTTTTGAATGGAGAACTGGGTAGAGGCCTTCTCGTAGAGCTTTTCTCCCATACTGCGGCGCAGATCGTCGTCCTGGCCCAGGGCCGCCAGATGTTTCCCCAGGGTCTTCCAGTCTCCGGGAGAGAAGAGGAAGCCGTTGACCCCTTGATCGATGAGATACGGAATGCCGCCCACGGCGGTGGCCACGGTGGCCAGGTGGAAGCGGGTACCGTCTGTCAGGGCATAGGGAAAGGTCTCGGAAAGAGATGTCAGGGTGTTGATGTCCAGGGCGCTGTAGAAGCGGTCCATGCCGCCGCTGATCCAGCCGGCAAAGGTCACCTGATGCTCCACGCCCAGCTCCCGGGCCAGAGCGGTGAGCTTGTCCCGCTCCTCGCCTTCGCCGGCGATCACCAGACGCAGCCGGGGACAGACGGCATAGCCTGCGGCAAATCCCCGGATCAGGGTGGACATGTCCTTGACGGGATTCAGACGGGCGGCGATACCCACCACCACACTGTCCGCGTCCACATCCGCACCCAGAGAGCGCAGATATTCCAGCCGATCCCCCTGGGACGGGGGAGGTGTGAAATCGATGCCGTTGTAGATGGCGTAGAAGCGGTCAGGGGGGAAGCCCCGGGAGATCAGCAGATCCACCATGGCATCGGAGACGCCGATGCGGTAGTCCAGCTGGTGCAGGGCCCAGGCATTGATGGTGCCGAAGGTGAGATGGCTGAGGGGGCGTCCCATATAGTCCAGGCGATAGTCACTGTGGACGGTGCTGACCACCGGCAGACCGGTGGGTTTGCGCAGCAGGGCGCCGATCATATTGGCCCGGGAACCATGGCAGTGAATCAGCTCAAAGCCGCCCTGGCGGATGTAGTGCACCAGACGGCGGCGGATGCGGAAGATGTTGTTTCCCGCCATGATTTCCGTGGGGATCCCCAGCTCCCGGGCCTCCTGGGCAAAGGGACCGTCCCGGAAACAGACCAGCTGGGCGGTAATGGTTTGATTGAGACGCTGCAGCAGGCTCAGGACGTGGGTTTTGGCGCCGCCGGAGTCGCCGCCGCTGATCAGATGAATGACCTTCATGAAAAAAGCCTTTCTTTCGTTCATTTGAGAAATGGTACTTGTGGAATCTGAAAAAATATTATACAATACCCATCGAACGTTGTCCATAACCAGAGAAAAAACGGGGGCGGAAGACGCCCGCTGCGGAGGAAAACATGGAAGAAAAAGCAAAACGCGTTGGAAGATTCAACATTGTCGATATCATTGCCGTGATTTTAATTGTGGCAGTGGTGGCCTTTGTGGGTTGGAAGCTGCTCTCCCGCGGCAGCGTGGAAGCCGGGGAGACCGCTATGACCAACGTCACCTACACGGTGAAGGTGGAAGGTGTGCCGGCGGAGCTGTATGAGACCTGCCAGGCCCATTTGCCCTCGCCCCTGATGGCTTCCGGCGAACTGGTGGGCGGCCAGATTGAAAGCGTAGAAAAGGAGCCCTACTATGTTCTGGGCGCCGACGGGCAGTGGGTGGAGGACCCGGAGCATGTGACGCTGCTCTTCACCGCTACTACCCAGACCCCGACCACCGAGGTGATGACCACCAAGGTGGGCGATCAGGAGGTGCGGATCGGCAAGACCGATTACATTCTCAAGAGCGAGTTCATTGAGTTTTCCGGCGGCACCATTGTAGATGTCTCCTGGGAGAGCTGATCAGAAGAAAAGGAAGCAGGCATTTTTGCCTGCTTCCTTTTTTGCTTACAGCGAACATTTTCCCCGGGCAATGAACTGGCCCTGCGGCGTGTCGTCCAGCACGGTGCCCTGATTCACACACAGGCGGCCGTTCAGCCACACCTGGCGAATTCCGCCGGCGGTAACAAACCCCTCGTAGGGGTTGTAGTCCACATTGGCCACACATTCCGATGCCTCAATCACATGGCTCAGGCCCGGATCATAGACCACGATATCGGCGTCGCTGCCCGGACGCAGAATGCCCTTGCGTGGGAAGAGCCCATACAGCTTGGCGGGGTTTTCGCTCAGAAGGCGGCACATCCGGGCGGCGCTGATCCGTTTGCGGGCCACGCCGTAGGAATAGATCAGCTCGCCCCGGGTCTCCACACCGGGGAGGCCGCCGGGAATCCGGGTGAAATCCTCCCGCCCCAGCTCCTTTTGTGCCAGAGTGAAGGAGCAGTGATCTGTGGAGATGGTCTGGATCTCACCCCGGCGCAGAGCTTTCCACAGGGCATCCTGCTCCTCCTTGGCGCGGATGGGAGGCGCACAGACGTACCGGGCGGCAGAAGACCAGTCGGGGTTGAAGTATACGCTCTCATCCAGCAGCAGATACTGCGGGCAGGTTTCCACGTAGACCGTTTGTCCCCGCTGGCGGGCATGCTCCACCTCCCGCAGGGCTTCCCGGTTGGTCAGGTGAACAATCACCACCGGGCACTGGGCCGCCTGGGCGATGCGCAGCAGGCGGCTGACGGCCTCCGCCTCCAGATAAGGCGGCCGGGTCAGGGGGTGGCTGCCGGGCCCCAGCTCACCGGCGGCCTTGCGCTCGGCAATCATCCCGTCGATGACACCGGCGTTTTCGCAGTGGACGCCGCAGATGCCGCCCAGAGATTTGAGTTCTTTGAGTGCCCAGTACAGGTCCCGGTCCCCGATCATCATGGCCGGATAGGTCATATACATCTTGAACGAGGAAATGCCCTGGGCAAACATGTCCGGCAGCTCGGCGCGGATGGATTCGTTCCAGTCGTCAATGGTCATGTGGAAGCTGTAATCGCAAAAGGTTTTGCCGTCGGCTTTCTGGTGCCAGAGTTCCAAACCGTGGTGCAGGCTTTCCCCTTTGTTGGGACAGGCAAAGTCGATGATGGTGGTGGTGCCGCCCCGGAGAGCGGCCCGGCTGCCGGTGTAGAAATTGTCGGCGGTGGTGGTGCCCGCCACGTCCAGGTCGAAATGGGTGTGGGCGTCAATGAAGCCGGGGAAAAGGATGCATCCGGTGACGTCCGTCACGGCATCGGCGGCGCAGCGAAGGTTCCGGCCGATGGCTGCGATTTTATTGTTTTCGATCAGAAGATCTGCACGTTTGGTTCCGCTGCCGGAGACCACAACGCCGCCTTTGAGCAGATGGGTTGCCATGATAGATCCCTCCGATTCTGTTTGAATTGAGACCAGTATAGCATGCCCCGATCCGGATTTCCACCATCACGCACGGTTGAAAGCATTGCAGAGGAAAACCGGAGAACTTTTTGCAAAACCGGAGAATTTCTGCGCTCCGGAATTGTGGGGTATGATATAATGAAACCATATCGATCAGCAAAACGTTCAATGGAAAAAGGAGGTACGCAATGATGAAAGTCAGAAGATGTGCTTCGTTCCTGCTGGCGGTCGCGATGCTGGTTTCTCTGTGTGTCACAGCCGGTGCCCAGGAACCTGCCGCCGGAGCCATGGACGGCTGCGTGGTGGTGATGCATACCAATGATGTCCACGGTGCCATTGACGGATATGCCAAAGTGGCTGCTCTGAAGGAATCCTACGAGGACCGTGGGGCCTATGTGCTGCTGTTGGATGCCGGGGACTTTGCCCAGGGAGATCCCGCTGTCAGCGAGTCGGAGGGCGCCGCTGCGGTGGAGCTGATGAATCTCACAGGCTATGATCTGGCCGTGCCGGGCAACCATGAGTTCGATTATGGTTATGAAAATCTTAAAACATTGTCCGGCAAGGCAGAGTTTCCGCTGGTAGCTGCCAATGTCCGTTATCAGGGCCAGGCTGCTTTCCCGGCGTATGAAATCTTCACTGCGCCCAATGGGACCAGGATCGGGGTGTTCGGACTGACAACGCCGGAGACTGCGACCAAGGCCCATCCCGCCAAAATCCAGGGTGTGACGTTCCTGGCCGGTCAGGCCCTGATCCAGTGCGCCCAGGAGCAGGTGGACGCCCTGGAGCGCTTGGGATGCGACTACATTGTCTGCCTGGGCCATCTGGGGATTGACGATGCTTCCGCCCCCAACCGCTCCGTAGACCTTCTGGAACAGGTGGAGGGGATCGACTTCCTGATTGACGGACATTCCCACTCCACACGGGCAGACATCGCTGCCGTGGCGCCGGGAGGGTCCGTCAACGGAACGGATCTGACCTCGGCGGGTACCAAGCTGGAGGAGGTGGGAGTCATCACCATCTCGCCGGATGGAAGCGCGGATGTCGAAACCGTCGCTCTGGAAGATCTGCAGGATGCGGACCAGACGGTAGCGGACCGGGCCGCCGCCATACAAAAGCAAATTGATGACGCATATGGAACGGTGTTTGCCAAAACCGAGGTGGATCTGGATGGCGAGACGGAGCGTGTCCGCAGCCGGGAGACCAATCTGGGCAATCTGGTGGCCGATGCCCTGGCCTGGGGTGCCCGGGAGGCGGGGGAACCGGTGGACGCAGCCGTCATCAACGGCGGCAGTATCCGGGCCTCGATCCCGCAGGGCGACATTACGAAAAAGACGATCCGCACCGTGCTGCCCTTCGGCAACACGCTGAGCATCGTCAAGATCACCGGTGCGGAGCTGCTGGAGGCCCTGGAGGCGTCCACCTACTGCACGCCGTCTCCCATGGGCAGCTTCCCGCAGGTATTCGGCATCGCGTTTTCTGTGGATACCGACGCGGCCTATGATCCCGGCGCGGAATACCCCAACACGTACTATCATGCGCCGGAGTCCATTCAGCGGGTGCACATTGCGTCGGTAGGGGAGGAGCCCTTTGATCCGGATGCGGTCTATACCATTGCCACCAACGACTTCCTGGCCGCTGGAGGCGACTCCTATTACGCCTTCCAGGCTGCCAGTGTCCGCTATGATCTGGGACTGAGCGTGGATGAAGTGGTGGCGGATTATATCACGGAGTATCTGGGCGGCACGGTGACCTATGAGTCCTATGCCCTGCCCGACGGACGCATTACCCTGGAGCAGGATGTCCCCTTTACCGATGTCAACGGTGCCGATCCGTATTATGACGCGGTGAAATACTGCTATGAGCACGATATTTTCAAGGGCATCACCGAGACCACATTCGTGCCCAACGGGACGATGAACCGGGGGCAGATGATCACGGTGCTCTGGCGGATGAACGGCTCTCCCGAGCCTGCAGGCGTTGCGCCCTTTGCCGATGTTGCGTTGGATTCTCCCTTCGCCAAAGCCATTGCCTGGGGGTATGAGCAGCAGCTGGTCAACGGCTATACCGCCACCCAGTATCAGCCGGGGCAGGCCATCTCCAAGCAGCAGTTTTTGACGATTCTTTACCGCTATGGCCAAATGATGGAGTATGACATGAGCGCCTCCAATGACCTGAGCATGTATCTGGACCGGGATACTGTCAGTGCGTATGCCCGGGAGGCCATGGAGTGGGCAGTGGGCGCCCGCATTCTGGTGGAGGATAAGGCCCTGACGCCTGGAATGGCCGCCATGCGCTGGCAGGTTGCGGAGTACCTTGCGGCGTTCTGCCAGACGGTGGCGAATACCGCTTCTGTGGAGGAGGCGGCCGCCTGAGTAACATCCGGAGGGAGTGCAGCAGGGCCGGAAGCTTGGCTTCCGGCCCTGTCAGCATTTCCTGAATGGAAAGAAGAAACAAAAAGCGGGCCGGAGCATTGCTCCGGCCCGTACCCGTTATTTGCCCAGATCAGCGCTTTTTTCGCAGGCGGCAATGACTGCCTCGATCACAGCGCTGCGGAAGCCTGCCTTTTCCAGGGTCCGCACGCCCTGAATCGTGGACCCGCCGGGGGAGCACACCGCGTCCTTGAGCGCGCCGGGATGTGCGCCGGACTCCAGGGCCAGCTGGGCCGTGCCCAGCATCATCTGGGCGGCGAAGGTCAGGGCCGCCGCCCGGGGCAGGCCGCAGGCCACACCGCCGTCAGCCAGTGCCTCCAAAAACAGATCCGCGAAGGCCGGACCGCATCCGGCCACAGCGGAGCCGGCGTCCATCAGGTGCTCCGGCAGGGGGGCAAAGCGGCCGGCCCCTGCCATGGTTTCCAGGAAGGCACGGACTTCTTCGTCTGGAATGCCGGGGCCCGGTGTGTAGAACACCATCCCCGCGCCGATGGCGGAAGGAGTATTGGGCATAATGCGGAGGATGGGATAGTCCCCGCCCGCCAGTTCCTGCAGGCGGGAAATGGTCAGTCCAGCCGCCATGCTTACCAAAATGAAGCGGTTTTTGCGCTGCGCCAGCACCGGCGCAATACCGGCGAGCATCTCAGCCATCATCTGGGGCTTGACACCCAGGAAGATGTAGTCCGCCTCCTGTGCCACGGCGGCATTGTCGCCTGTCCGGCAGTCCAGTTCCCGGGCCAGGGCTTCCGCCTTGGCCGGCGTGCGGTTGGCCAGGAGGACCTCCTGACCGGAAAGTGCCCGCCGGGCTGCCCGGGCCATGGCCCCGCCCATATTGCCGGTTCCGATAAATCCGTAAATTGCCATTGCTGTATGGCTCCTTTCTTTCTGCCCCGCAGGAGCCCGGCAGCGCCGGGCGGCGGGAACTGCCGGGCCGTGCGCTCAGCGCACTTGTCCCTGGCCGTAGATGATATATTTGCAGCTGGTCAGCTCTTCCAGACCCATGGGGCCCCGGGCGTGCATTTTCTGGGTGGAGATGCCGATCTCCGCCCCCAGACCGAATTCGCCGCCGTCGGTGAAGCGGGTGGAGGCGTTGACGTACACCGCTGCGGCGTCCACGGCATCCAAAAAGTGCTGGGCCTTGAAGTAATTGGTGGTGACAATGGCCTCGGAGTGGCCGGTGCCGTGGCGGTTGATGAACTCCACAGCCTCTTCCAGACCGCCCACGGTCTTGACTGCCAGAATATAGTCGTCATACTCGGCGTCCCAGTCGGACTCCGCTGCCGGAACCGCGCCCGCTCCCAGAAGGGGCAGAGATTCGGCGTCACCCCGCAGCTCCACGGATTTGGCTGAGAGCAGCGGCAGTGCCCGCTTCCAGAATTCCGCCGCCGCGTCCCGGTGAACCAGCACACATTCGGCCGCATTGCACACCGAGGGGCGGGAGCACTTGGCGTTATAGAGAATGGAGGCGGCCATATCCAGATCGGCCTCATCGTCCACATAGACGTGGCACACGCCCTCACCGGTGCGGATCACCGGCACGCTGGCCTCTTTGGCCACTGCCCGAATGAGCCCCGCGCCGCCCCGGGGGATCAGCACGTCCACATACCCATCCAGATGCATCAGCTCGCCCGCGGTTTCGTGGCTGGTGTCCTGCACCAGGGAAATGCAGTCGGCGGGAAGGCCAGCCTGGACCAAAGCGCCCCGCATCAGCTCCACGGCGCAGCGGTTGGAGCGGATGGCCTCCTTGCCGCCCCGGAGAATGCACACATTGCCGGATTTCAGGCACAGGGCCGCCGCGTCCACCGTGACATTGGGCCGGGCCTCAAAGATGATGGCGATGACACCCAGGGGGACCCGCCGCCGTCCGATAATCAGGCCGTTGGGACGGGTTTCCATCCGGTCCACCCGGCCGATGGGGTCCGGCAGAGCGGCCACCTGCCGCACGCCGTCCACGATCCCGGCGATCCGCTCCGGCGTGAGCGTCAGCCGGTCCAGCATGGCCGGGCGCATCCCGGCCTCCCGGGCTGCCGCCACGTCCTGGGCATTGGCGGCCAGCCAGTCAGTCTGGCCCTGGATCAGGGCCTGGGCCATGGCTTCCAGCGCGGCGTTTTTCACCGCTGTGGAGGCAGTGGCAAGCGCGTACGTGGCGGCTTTTGCCGCTGCGCCCTGTTGCTGCAGTACCGTCATAAAACATCCTCCTTTTTCCGTGCCAGGAACCGGGTGCCGATATCCTGTCCCTCCACAATTCCATAGAGATCCTCCGGCCGGGCACCGTTGGTGATGACCATGTCGCATCCGCTTTCCATGGCAATCCGGGCGGCGGAGAGCTTGGTGGCCATGCCCCCGGTTCCCCGCCAGGTCCCCGCGCCGCCCGCCATTTCCAGAATTTCCGGCGTCAGAGCTTCCACCCGGTGGAACCGCTGCGCCTCAGGATGGGTCCGGGGATCGGCGTCGTAAAGCCCGTCGATGTCGCTGAGCAACACCAATAGATCCGCATGGCACAGCGCGGCTACGATGGCGGAGAGGGTGTCGTTGTCGCCCAGGACCTTGTGGTGTCCCGTCTCAATCTCGGCGGAGGAGACGGAGTCGTTTTCATTGACCACGGGGATGACCCCCATCTCCAGCAGGGCGGAGAAGGTGCTGCGCAGGTGCTCCGCCCGGTCGGGGTCCTCCACATCGTCGCCGGTGAGCAGGATCTGGGCCACGGAGCGGTTGTATTCGGCAAAGAGCTTGTCATAAATATGCATCATCCGGCACTGACCCACCGCAGCGGCAGCCTGTTTCATCCGCAGCTCCCGGGGGCGCTCGCTCAGACCCAGCCGGGCTGTGCCTACGGCGATGGCGCCGGAGGTGACCAGAATGATTTCGTTTCCGCAGCCGTGCAGATCCGCCAGAGCCCGCACCAGATGCTCCATGCTCCGAAGGTTCAGACTGCCGGAGTCATGGGTGAGGGTGGAGGTTCCCACCTTTACCACAATGCGCTGTTTTTTCATGGACGGTCCCCGCTTTCCAATCGTTTAAAATTACAGAATTATAGTCAGTATACCATGGCGGTTTCCAAAAAGAAAGTGGGCCGGAGGTGTAGTTTTTGCAAAAATGCGGACACTAGGGAGGAAAGTGAGGGAAGAGACATGAGTGAACCAACCAAATCCGCTGCACCGGAGGAATCCGGAACCTCGGAGTCCACCCAGAATATTCTGGATTTCGGCTCCGCCCTGACCCGCACACCTTACGGATCGGTTTATTGCCTGTCCATCATCGGCCAGATTGAAGGGCACATGGCTGCCGCCAACGGTACCAAAACCACCAAGTATGAGCATGTGCTGCCGCTTTTGGCCAAATTGGAAGAGAGCGACGAAGTGGACGGCGTGCTGTTTTTGCTCAACACCGTGGGCGGAGATGTGGAAGCGGGACTTGCCATTGCAGAACTCATTGCCGGAATGACCAAGCCTACCGTGTCCATTGTCCTGGGCGGCAGCCACTCCATCGGCGTACCTCTGGCGGTGGCTGCCCGGCACAGCTTCGCCGTGCCGTCTGCCGCCATGACCATTCATCCTGTGCGCATGAGCGGTACTGTCATTGCCGCGCCGCAGACATACAGCTATTTTCAGCGGCTTCAGGAGCGGATTGTGGCCTTTGTGTCCGGGCACAGCCATATTTCCGCCCAGCAGTTTCAGGATCTGATGCTCAACAAGGAGGATATGGCGGCCGATGTGGGCAGCGTCATCTACGGCGAGGAGGCTGTGAAGCTGGGCCTCATTGACGAGGTGGGAGGATTGTCCGACGGCCTGGCTTATTTGTATCGTGAGATTGAGCGCAGGCGGCCGTGATGCCGTATCCGTCCCGGCACAAGGTGCAATCTTGTGCCGGGACACGTTTTGTGGGAGAAAGGTTGGGAAAACGGGGAAAGGTGCTGGAAATTTACGGATTATTCTTGAAATACAGGGGGTTGTCTGCTATATTATATTAGTTATTGTATGTCAAGCGGCCCAATGGCCGACCGAGGTGAACGTGTGTACTTAAAAGCATTGGAAATTCAGGGCTTCAAATCCTTTCCGGATAAGACGGTCCTGAACTTCGGGGCGGATCTTACCGCCATTGTGGGGCCCAACGGCTCGGGAAAGTCCAATATCTCCGACGCCATCCGCTGGGTAATGGGAGAACAGAGCGTCAAGGGTCTCCGGGGATCCAAGATGGAGGATGTGATCTTCGGCGGCACGGCCAAGCGGGCGCAGGTGGGCTTTGCCCAGGTCACGCTGGTGATCGACAATACCGAGCATATTTTCCCCACCATGGAGGAGGCGGAGGTTTCCGTTACCCGGCGCTATTACCGCAGCGGAGAGAGCGAGTATTACATCAACCGCCAGTCTGTCCGGCTGCGGGATGTGATGGAGCTGTTCATGGATACCGGTATGGGCAAGGAAGGGTATTCCATCATCGGCCAGGGTAAGATTGACGAGATCCTCTCCGCCAAGAGCGGAGAGCGGCGGGAAATTTTTGAGGAAGCCGCAGGTATTTCCAAGTTCCGCCACCGCAAGGAGGAGTCGGAGCGCAAGCTCGAGCGCACGGAGGAAAATCTGGTGCGCATCAACGACAAGATCGCCGAGCTGGAACTGCAGGTGGATCCCCTGCGGGAGCAGGCGGAGAAAGCAAAGCGGTATCTGCTGCTGCGGGATGAGCTGCGGGTGCTGGAGATCTCCGTCTGGCTGGAGAATTTGGAGGCACTCAAGGCGGACACCCGGAAGCTCCGGGCGGATTTCGATGCCGCCCAGGCCGAGCGGGATGCCGCCCGGTCGGCTCTGGATGCCCTGTATGCCCAGAGCGAACAGTTCAGCCAGCAGATGCAAAGCAAGGATATGGAGGCGGAGCGCTGCCGCAGTGAGGCTGCCGGACTGGACGGACAGATCAAGGAGCAGGAATCCGCCGTTGCGGTGCTGGAGAGTACCATCGCCCATAATGAGGAGAACATTGCCCGGGCCAAGCTGGAGCTGGAGGAGACGGACAGCCGGGCAGGCGGTCTGATTCGCCAGGCCCAGGAGCAGGAGGCCCGGATTGCGGAGCTGGATGAACAGCTGGCGCAGCTGGACGCTGATTTGGAGAAGCTGCTGACCCAGGCGCAGGAGGCCGCCGAACAGGCCGGCGGCGCCCGGGAGCAGGCGGAATCCCTGCGGGCCAAGGAGGCCATGGCCGTGGCTGCCGCCGCGGACAGCCGGGCAGAAGCCGCCGCATTGGCGGCGGAATGTGCCCAGATGCAGGAGCGAAAGGAAACCGCGCAGAGTGACCGCACTGCCGCCGCACAGCAGCTGGAGACTGCCCGTCAGGAGGCCAAGGCCAACCGCCGCGCTCTGGAGGATGCCCAGGAAGAAGCCCAGGCTGTGGGCAACATCATCGCCGGGCACACCCTGCGGATGGAGGAGCGGAAGAAAAAGGCCGCCGCGGCCACAGAAGCGCGGATGAAGCTGACCATGGACGCCGGGGCACTGGAAAACCGTATCCGGCTGCTTACGGAGATGGAGAAGGAGTACGAGGGATTCTCCCGGGCGGTGAAGATGGTGATGCAGGCCGGGCAGGCCCTGCGGGGAATTCACGGCCCTGTGGCCAGTTTGATGAAGACAGATTCCCGGTATTCCCTGGCGGTGGAGATCGCCCTGGGAGCGGGACTGCAGAATATCGTGGTGGATCGGGAAGAGGACGCGAAGGCGGCCATCGGCTTCCTCAAGCGCAAGGATGCAGGCCGGGCGACCTTCCTGCCGCTGAGCGCCATCCGCGGCGAGGAGCTGCATCAGCCGGGTGTGGAATCGGAGTTCGGATTTGTGGGCCTGGCGTCCCGCCTGGTGCGCTTTGACGCGCAGTACGGGCAGATTTTCCGCAGCCTGCTGGGCAGGACCGTCATTGTGGAAGATCTGGACTGCGGCATTGCCATGGCACGGAAGTACCGCAATGCCTTCCGGATTGTCACGCTGGACGGCCAGGTCATCAACCGGGGCGGCTCCATGACCGGCGGTTCCACCAGCCGGTCCGCCGGCGTGCTGAGCCGGGCTTCGGAGCTGGAAGCACTCAGCAATCGCTCCGCGGCCATGCAGGAGCGCCTGGAGAATGCGAAACGGGAAGAAGAGACCGCTTCCCGGGAGCTTTCCGCTGCCCAGTATGAACTGGAGACGGCGCAGGGCCAGCGCCGTCAGGCGGAGGATGAGGTGCTGCGCCTGGAAGGCGCGCGCAGCCACTATGAGAGTTTGCTCCGCTCACTGGAGGAGAATCTGGAGAACCTGGACGGCGAGCTGGAGAGCCTGGGCGGAAGACTGGCAGACAACGCCGCCCGTTCTCAGCGGGCGGAGAAAGCGGTCCGACAGCAGGAAGAACAGGCTGCGCAGTTCCGCCGTCAGGCGGAAGAGGTCCTTGCCGGGCAGTCGGAGCTGCTGGCGCAGTCCGGGCAGCTGGCTGAGGAGATCAGCGGACAAAAGGCCCGGGTGGCGGCATTGGCGGCGGAACGGGACTCCACGGCCCGCCGGGCCGCGGATCTGCGTCAGGTGGCGCAGGAGCTGACCGGTGACCGCAGTCAGAAGGAACAGACGGTGCGCAGCTATCAGGATAAGATTGATGCGGCGGAGCAGGAGATTCAGCGCCGCCGGGAGACCATGGCCCGCCTGACCGGATCAGCACAGGCGGTTCAGGAGCGGCTGCGTGCGCTCAATGAGGAGAAAATCACTCTGGAGGCCCAGCGTACGGCCCAGAATAAGGAGAGCCAGGAGAAAAACGAGAACCTGCTGAATCTGGAGCGGGTGGTATCCAAGCTGGAGTCCAAGCTTTCCACTTCCGCCATGGAGGAAAAACAGATTCTCGACCGGCTGTGGGAGCACTATGAACTCAGCCATTCCGACGCCGTGGCCCAGCGCATCGAGATTGAAAGCGTGTCCAAGGCCACGCGCCGGATCGGCGAGCTCAAGCGGGACATCAGTGCACTGGGCAGCATCAATACCGGCGCCATTGAGGAATTTGACCGCGTCAACAGCCGGTATACCTATCTCACGGAACAGAGAGACGATGTGGAAAAGGCCAAGGGAGAGCTTCAGGGGATCATCAATGACATTACGCAGCAGATGACCCAGATCTTTTCCGAACAGTTCAAGCTCCTGGCTCAGAGTTTTCAGACGACATTTTCCGAGCTCTTCGGCGGCGGTACTGCCACGCTGGAGCTGGAGGATGAGGACGATATCCTAGGCTGCGGCATTGAGATCAAGGCGCAGCCGCCGGGAAAGACGCTTAAGACGATTTCCCTGCTCTCGGGCGGAGAAAAAGCGTTTGTGGCCATCGCCCTGTACTTCTCTATTTTGAAGGTCCATCCCACGCCGTTTTGCGTGATGGATGAGATTGAGGCGGCTCTGGATGACGCCAACGTCACCCGGTATGCCCGGTACATGCGGACCCTGGCAGGCAAGACACAGTTCATTGTCATCACTCACCGCCGGGGTACCATGGAGGAGGCGGATGTCCTCTACGGCGTTACCATGCAGGAGCAGGGTGTGAGTAAAATCCTGACCATCAACCTCAACGACATGGCAAAGGAACTGAAGATCGAGTAAAGGGGTGTGCGAGATGTCTCTCCGGAAGCGGCGGCGAATTGCCATGATGATCCTGCTGGCAGGTGTGATACTGGCTCTTCTGGGGACCGACACCGGCGGGGTCTGGCTGACGATTCCGGGGATGGCACTGCTGCTGGGGGGATTGGCACTGGATGCAGCATGGGTCCGCTGTCCGCAGTGCGGCAGATGGCTGGGCTGGAATACCGGCGCACACTGTCCCGCCTGCGGGACGGAGATTTCCTGGGACTGAGTCATCCGGTTTCCCCCGCAGAGGCCGGACCGTCCGGCTGAGAGAGAAAAACAAAAGGGGAGCAGGCCGCGTGCAGGCAGATGCCAAGACCGCTGTGGCTTCCCCTCATAACTGGGACCGGATGTCCCGGTTTCATTCCGGATTTTGGAGGACGCTATGGGCTTTTTTGATAAACTGAAAAAAATCACCACCAATCTCTTCTCCGGCTTCACGGAGGCCGACGAGGCCTTTTTTGAGGAGCTGGAAGAGACGTTGATCCTGGCGGATCTGGGCATGGACACCGCCCTGGAAGCGGTGGAGCAGCTGCGGACCCGGGTGCGCAAGGAAAAGCTTCGGGACCAGGAGGAAGTCAAGGCCGCCCTGCGGGATATTCTGGCGGAGATGATTTCCGTGGGCGACACCGCGCTGGATCTGTCCACAACCCCTTCTGTGGTGCTGTTTATCGGCGTCAACGGCGTGGGCAAGACCACATCCATCGGCAAGGTGGGCGCACAGCTCAAGGGAGAGGGCAAGCGGGTCCTCTTCTGCGCGGCAGACACCTTCCGGGCTGCGGCTGCGGACCAGCTGCAGATTTGGGCGGAGCGGGCCGGCTGCGAGCTGATCCGCCAGCATGAGGGCGCGGATCCGGGCGCGGTGCTCTTTGATGCGCTCCAGGCCGCCAAGGCCCGGCATGTGGACGTGGTGCTGTGCGACACGGCGGGCCGGCTGCACAACAAGGCCAACCTCATGGCTGAGCTTGCCAAGCTCTCCAAGATCATCGACCGGGAATGCCCCGGCGCTGCCCGGGAGACGCTGCTGGTGCTCGATGCCACCACCGGACAAAATGGCCTCATTCAGGCCCGGCAGTTCAAGGAGGCTGCAGGCTTGACCGGCATTGTGCTGACCAAGCTGGACGGCACCGCCAAGGGCGGCATTGTGGTGGCCATCGCCCGGGAGCTGGGCGTGCCGGTGAAGCTGGCCGGTGTGGGTGAGGGAATCGACGACCTCAAACCCTTTGACGCCCGGGAGTATGTGGAGGCCATCATCTGATAGAGGCCAAACCGCAGGGGTCTATCCCGCGTAAAACGATAACAATACAAAAGGAGTATGCCGCCCGAAACGGTGCTGATGCCGGAAGGGGCGGATCCGGAAAGAGAGGAATCCCATGACAAGAGCAGACGGACGGGCGGCGGACCAGCTGCGCCCGGTTCAAATTACCACCGGGTTTGTGAAATTTGCGGAGGGCAGCTGCCTGATCCGCTGCGGAGACACCATGGTGCTCTGCTGTGCCAGCGTAGAGGAGAAGGCACCGCCCCATGTGGCGGAAGGGACCGGCTGGGTGACGGCGGAGTATTCCATGCTGCCCCGGGCCAATCGGGAGCGCAGCAAGCGGGATGTGTCCAAGCTCAAGCTCAGCCCCCGCAGTGCGGAGATTCAGCGCCTGGTGGGGCGGTCCCTGCGGGGAGCGGTGGATCTGGCGGCCCTGGGTGAACGGACCATCACCATTGACTGCGATGTACTGCAAGGAGACGGCGGAACCCGTACGGCTTCCGTGACCGGCGGCTTTGTGGCCCTGGCTCTGGCCTGTCGGAAGCTGGTTCACGACGGTGTACTGGAGAAGGATCCCATCCGTCATTATGTTACCGGCGTCAGCGCGGGCATTGTGGACGAGGTTCCCATGCTGGACCTGCAGTACAGTGAGGACAGCCGGGCGCAGGTGGATCTCAACTGCGTTATGGATGAGACCGGATGCATCATTGAGCTTCAGGGCACCGGCGAAGGCCGGGCCTTTACACCGGAGGAGCAGCAGGAGCTGGTGCGCCTTTGCGCCAAGGGCAACCGGGAACTGCTGGAACTGCAAAAGCAAGCGCTGGGAGGGATTTGATGAAATACAAATTTGTACTGGCTACCCATAACCCCGGAAAGCTGGCGGAGATGGGGGCAATCCTGTCCGGTTTGGGTGTGGAAGTGGTGAGCCCGGCGGACCTGGGAATTACCGTGGATGTGGAGGAAACCGGCACCACGTTTGCGGAAAACGCCATGCTCAAGGCCAAGGCCATCTGTGCGGCGGCTGGAATGCCTGCCATTGCAGATGACTCCGGTTTGTGCGTGGATGCACTCAACGGCGGACCCGGGGTTTATTCCGCACGCTACGGCGGAGAGGGTCTGGATGACCGGGGGCGCTGCACGCTGCTGCTGAACTCCATGCGGGGCCAGACGACCCGGGCGGCGCACTTTGCCTGTGCCATTGCCTGCGCCTTTCCCAATGGGGATACGCTGACGGCAGAGGGCCGCTGCGACGGCGCCATTGCTTTTGCACCCATGGGAACGGAAGGATTCGGCTATGATCCGGTCTTTTTGATTCCGGACAAGGGCAAGACGTTCGGACAGCTGACCGCTGAGGAAAAAAGTGCCATTTCCCACCGGGGCAAGGCTCTGCGGGAATTTGCAAAGACGTTGGAAACTTATTTGAAAGAACAGGCGTCTATATAAAATATTCAGGAGAACGATATGGAACTGACAAGCAAACAGAGAGCGCAGCTGCGCGGCCTGGCCAACAGCATCGACACCATTTTGCAGATCGGCAAAGACGGTATTGGGGAAAACCTCATCAAGCAGGCCGACGACGCCCTGGAAGCCCGGGAGCTCATTAAGGGTCGGGTGCTGGACAATAATCTGGAGTATGATGCCCGTGCCGCGGCGGAGGAGCTGGCCAAGGCCACCCGTTCGGAAGTGGTGCAGGTGATCGGCACGAAGTTCGTGCTCTACCGTGAGAGCCACTCCAAGCCCAAGGAAAAGCGCATTCAGCTGGTCAAACCCGCCCGGAAGAAGCCGCAGGTGTAAGAGCAATGAGGCGGCGGAGATGAGAGCCTGGTCCTGCGCAGCAGCGCGCTGGAATGAGTGAAACATGGAAACGGAGATGGAATCGTGAAGATCGGTGTATACGGCGGGACGTTCAACCCGCCCCACCTGGGACACGCGGCGGCGGCCCGGGCGGTTGTGGAACTGCTGAAGCTGGACCGGCTTCTGATTGTTCCGGCAGGATTGCCGCCCCATAAGGAGCTGCCCGCAGGCAGCCCCACGCCGGAGCAGCGGCTGGAGATGACCCGCCTGGCGGCAGACCAGCTGGGACTGGGAGACCGGGTCGAGGTGCTGGATCTGGAGATTCACCGCCATGGCAAGAGCTATACCGCCGATACTTTGGCCGCCTTGAAGGCCCAGCATCCGGACGATGAGCTCTGGCTGCTGATGGGAACGGATATGTTTTTGACGTTCCAGGCCTGGCATGAGCCGGAGCGGATTCTCTCTCTGGCGGGGATCGCGGCGTTTGGCCGCACGGAGGCGGATACAGAAGAACTGTTTTCCGTCCAGCGGGATTATCTTTACCGCACGTATCCCCAGGCGCGTCTGTTTACCCTGACCATCCCCGGCGTGGTGGATATCTCGTCCACGGAGCTGCGGGAAAAGCTGGCTCAGGGAGCGGGAGCCAACTTCCTGCCCCCGGCAGTGTACGGATATATCCTGCGGGAGGGACTGTACAATACGCAGGCAGACCTGAAGCATCTGCCGCTCTCTCAGCTGCGGCCGGTGGCCCTGAGCTATCTCAAAAACAAGCGTATTCCCCATGTGCTGGGAACCGAGCAGGAGGCCATTCGTCTGGCGGAACGGTACGGCGCGGATGTGGAAAAAGCCCGGGTAGCGGCGCTGCTCCATGACTGTACCAAAAAGCTGAACATGGATGAGCAGCTGGCACTGTGCCGTCATTACGGAATTGCTTTGGATGAACTGGAGCAAAAGGCGCTCAAACTGCTTCACGCCAAGACCGGCGCTGCCGTGGCCCGGGATGTGTTCGGCGTGGATGAGGAGATCTACCATGCCATCTGGTGGCATACCACCGGACGGGCCGGCATGACACTGTTGGAAAAAGTGATTTATTTGGCAGACTATATAGAGCCGTCCCGGAATTTCCCGGGGGTGGACAGACTGCGCAGCGTGTGTTATGAGGATTTGGACAGGGGACTGCTGTTGGGATTGGAAATGACAGTCCAGGAAATGCAGGAAATGGGAAATCCCGTGCATCGGGCCACATTGGAAGCCCGGGATGCACTGAAAGGATAGAGACAGCGTGGAAAATCACAGAGAAGAAAAGAGAACGGGCGGGAGCCGTCAGGAAAAGAAAGCGAAAAAAGCCGGGAAGAAGAGCCGCCTGACCCGGCAGCAAAAGATTCTGCTGGCAGTAGCGGTGGTACTGGCCTTGGTGGTGGTCGCGGTGGCGGCATGTCAGAGTTTGTTTGTCCGGCCGGATCTGGAAAACAAGCCCTCCAAGACGGAAGAGGACGAGGTGGAGGAAATCGACTACGGCGACGGTGTCCGCCCCCGCAGCGATGGCGAGCGCAAGAGCGAGGACTATTACACCGTACTGATTCTGGGACGGGACACCGGAGGCGGCGGCAATACCGACACCATGCTGCTGGCCTCCTATGATGTGACCAACCAGAAGGCCACCGTGATGTCCATTCCCCGGGATACCATGGTGAATGTGCCCTGGGACATCAAACGGATCAATTCGGTCTATAATTACTACGGAGGCGGAGACAAGGGCATCCAGGCCCTCTATAAGGAAATCAGCCAGCTGGTAGGATTTGAGCCGGACTATCAGGTGATTGTGGAATGGGAAGCCGTGGGTGAAATTGTGGATGCCATGGGCGGCGTCTGGTTCGAGGTCCCCCGGGATATGAACTATGACGATCCTTATCAGGATCTGCACATTCATCAGGGAGCGGGATACCGTCTCCTCAGCGGCGATGATGCCATGCAGGTGCTGCGCTATCGCCACGACAACAAAGTCAATGGCGTCATGAAGGGATATCCGGATGGCGATCTGGGCCGGATCAAGACGCAGCAGGCGTTCCTCCAGGCCATGGTGGAGCAGATGCTGCAGGTCAAGAATATCACGAAGATCAACGATTTCATCAAGGTGGTCCAGGACAATGTGGAAACGGACCTGTCCTTCCAGAATATGCTCTGGTTTGGCCAGCAGGCCGTGCTGGGCGGACTCAAGATTGAAAACGTGAACTTTGTGACCATGCCCAATAAGAATGTCTCCTGCTGGAGCCGGACGTATTATAACTATCAGTCCTATGTTACCCCCATTGCCAGTGAGCTGCTGGATTTGGTGAACAATGAGCTCAGTCCTTACGTAGAGACCTTTACTATGAGCGATCTGGACATCATGTCCGTCAACAGCGACGGTTCGGTCAGTTCTTCCACCGGATACGTGGAAGATAAGAAGGCCGCCTCTCCGCCGGTGAAACCCTCCACAACGACTCCTGCTGAGGAAGAACCGGAAGAGACGGAGCCGGTTGTGGATGAAAACGGAAATCCTGTGGATCCGGAGGGCGGAACGACGACGGATCCGGGGAATGGAAGCGGAACGGTAACAGATCCCGGAACCGAAGGCGGCACATCCGGAACAGAAGGCGGTACCGGCACAGAAGGAGGCACCGCCGGTACGGAAGGCGGTAGTGGAACCGGCACTGGAACGGAAAGCGGCTCGCAGGGCAGTACCGGCACGGAGACTGGTACACAAACCGGCGGCAGTACGGGAACTGAGACCGGCACGGAGGGAAGTTCCGGCAATGATGCAGGAGGCCAAACCGGTACCGAGAACACCGGAACGTCCGGCGAAAGCGGGACGGGAGACTCTGGACAGACTTCTGGCACAGAAGGCACCACAGAACCCGGATTTTCCATCATAGAGCAGCCGCCTGCGGCTTAAAAGATCAAAACAGAAAGGAAATCAGATATGGCACCAAATATGACACCGAAAGAATTGGCGATCATTGCGGCAAAAGCTCTGGACGAGAAAAAGGGCAAGGAGATTTCTGCAATTGAGATCACGGATTTGACCACGCTGGCGGATTACTTTGTGATTGCCACCGGTACCTCCAATACGCAGATCAACGCGCTGTGCGGCGCAGTGGAGAAGGCCATGAAAGAACAGGCGGATGAGCTGCCTCTGCGCCGGGAAGGATACCGGGATGGGACCTGGGTCCTGCTGGACTATGGCTGCGTGACGGTGCACGTGTTCTCTGCGGAGGCCCGGGAGTTCTATTCCCTGGAACGGCTGTGGAGTGACGGAAAACCGCTGGATTTGAGCAGCGTGCTGACTGAAGAGTCTGCAAAGTGAAGATTTCGGCAAGGCGGCGGAAGCAGATGCTTCCGCCGCCTTGTTTGGGGGAAAGAGTGTTCTGATTTTGCGAAAAATGGGAAAAAGACCTTGCATTCCGGCAGCAAACTTGTTACCATAACAAAATGAAACCTACTGCAAGGAGGATCATGCGTGGTCATTCATGAATCTGCCGAGGATTATCTGGAGTCGATCCTGGTGCTGCAGGAGCGGCGGGGGTATGTGCGCTCCATTGATATTGTCAATGAGCTGGGATATTCGAAGCCCAGTGTCAGCGTTGCCATGAAGAAACTGCGGGAGAGCGGATACATTTCCATGGCGCCAGATGGCAGCATTACGTTGAATGAAAGTGGATTGGAAGTAGCCAGCCGGGTGTATGGCCGCCATAAAACGCTGACGCAGTTTTTTGTGATGCTGGGTGTGAATCCGGAAGTTGCATCCGAGGATGCCTGCAAAGTGGAACATGATATCAGCAATGAGACGTTTTCCAAAATTCGGGAGTTTGTTGGCGAGCAGGGTGTGCAGCTTGGAGAAGCGCATGTGCACGAAAAAGAAAATCATAAAAAATGAAAGAAAGACTTTACAGCGGGATAAAAATCTGCTATACTAAAAAAGATGTGTGAGGAATCACAGATCGTGTAAATATGCGCCCGTAGCTCAGTTGGATAGAGTGACAGACTCCGACATTTCAGGTCAATCCAGTTGAGATATGCGGCAAAGCCCTGTGGTCACTGGGATCGCGGTTGCGAAGCCAAGCGAAAGCGCCGCCGTTGACTACTATTTGACCACTATTTCCCCGCAACCGCAATTTCCCCGCAAGTGAATATGCGCCCGTAGCTCAGTTGGATAGAGTGACAGACTCCGACTCTGTAGGCCACTGGTTCGAATCCAGCCGGGCGTACCAACAAAAGGCACTTGCTTTTGCAAGTGCCTTTTGTTTTTATTTAGGCAAAGGAGGTATTGACATGGCGCTCGAGAATAAACTTGGACTTACATCCTCTGCCGACCTTGCCCGCGAGGAGGAGCGGATCATACGGAGTTCATATTACCAACGGAAAAACTTTAGCCGCTTCTCCCCATGCCA
>CABUDN010000002.1 GCA_902490355.1 uncultured Oscillibacter sp. | reverse complement strand
AGTTTTTGCGTAAAGAGAGCAGGCTGGAATCATGCGGGAAACTGTGCCGGGATAGGATGGAAATAAAAAAAGCGTCTCACTGTGAGACGCTTTTTTGCGTTTTTTCACACTCCGCGGCGTTACCCTGAGATGGCTTGCCGGCAGGAATCGAGTCCATGGCGGCATTCAACCGCAGGCGGGGACAGCGGAGGGAAGGTACGGATTAGAGGGAAAAATGGTTCGTTTCGACGCAGTCAGATCGTCTGTGCAGGTCTTCCAAGAGCAAGGCAAGCAGCGCGGTGGCATTTTCTTCACGGGCCAGTTCGCAAGCTGCCGTGATGGCGGACCGTTTGGGAGGCGCCTCATGCAGCAGAAACTGCAGACCGGCCGTGTCCTTTTCCAGAAGAATCTGCGTCAGAGCATCGGACGCGTGCGCTTTGAGATACTGGCTGTACAGGGCTTGGCTGCGTTCTGAGAGCTGAACAGGCCAGCGGAGACGGTTATACGCGATGCGCGCTGCTGAAGGGAGACTGTAGTCCATTCCCAGAAACGACTTCCAGTTGCGGTCGTAGTGATAAAAGTTCAGACGATGATTGACAAACGCGTGATGATATTGATAGCCCGCACCCGAAAGGTGGTAGTGAAAGTCCAGATGATCGGTAAAGAACTCCTCTTCCGTTTCGGAATACTCCGGAAACAGCAGCCGGAAGGAGGGGCCATCCGGACCGGAGACGGTGATTTCCAGCTCACTGCTGAGTTCTCCGGCAAAGTATGCCATACATCCGCAGTCTTCCGGATGGGCCCGCTTGAGCAGGATTTGACGGAGTGCGCCGCAGCCAAGCAGAATACATGCGCCCCAGCGGATTGGCCGGTCGTGAAGTTCTATGGATGTCAGGGAAGAGCACCCCTGTAAAGCGTAATCCCCGACTTCCGTCAAGGTATCCGGCAGGACCAGGGAGCAAAGAGCACGGTTGTCCCATTTCGCATCGGATGGAACGCTGCCGCAGGCCAGTGTGACGCTTTCCCCGTCTGCTTCCCAGTCGTGGGCACTGATTGCCCGGTTGCCCAGGCGGATGACGGGCTGTCCGAACAGCGTGTCAGGTAGAACCGCTTGCTGGACGTATGTTTTGGCCTGCAAAATGGCAATGCCGTCGGTTTCCCGGCGAATGCGCAATCTCCAGGGACTGATGCCTGGCAGTGTAGTCATACAAACCTCCTGTGCAGTGGAGTCATTGAGGAAAGGGAAAATCCGCACGGAAGATACAGCAAATCAGATGGACCGGGCCGCCTGCGGGCAGAACGGGAAACGCCGGAAGAAAACCGGGCGGTTTCCTGTCTGCAGGAATCCGGTTGGCAGACCCGGCCTGCGCAGAGTCCGGCTTAATACAGCGTCAGGTCAAGAACTTCCGGCGGGATCAGGTTTCTGGAACAGCCCAGCCGCTGGGAGATTTCGGCTGCGGTTTCCTTTAGCAGGGGAATGTTGCTGGAAAAGTAGTCCTTCCCAAAGCGGGTGTAGGGGAAGGAGAGGCAGAGCGCCGCACAAGAAGCGCCCTTGGCATCAAAGACGGGGACGGCCACACCGGCCAGTTCCTCATGGACTTCCTGGCACTCTGTGGAATATCCCTGCCTGCAGATGTCGTCCAGCTGCCTGCGAAGCAGCTCGTAGTTGGGATGCGTGTGCGCGGTTGGCCGCTCCAGGGTTACACCGGCGTACAGCTTGTCGATTTCCTCCCGAGGCTTGTAGGCCAGCAGCACCTTGCCGCTGGCGGTGCAATGAGCAAATGCCCGTACGCCGATGGCCATTGCGAAGGTCATGTTGTTCGGCGCAACGACCTTGGAGATATAGGTGGAGTATCTGCCGGTCAATACCGTAAGCTGTACCGTATCGTTTACTTTTTCGTAAAGAGACTGCATAAACGGGGCGGCAATTTTTCGCAGATCGAGCCTGCTTTCACAAATGGTCCCCAGTTCGAACAGAGCGATGCCCAGGCTGTAATCGTGGGTCTGCGGATCGCGGGCGAGGAAGTTTTCCTCACACAGCGACTGCACAAGCCCGAAGACGGTGGTTTTGGGAAGGCCGACCTTCTGGGCAATTTGGGAAATACCGAGCCGGGGAGTGTCACGAAACAGATTTAATATTTGAACGGCTCTGGCAATGCTCTGAATCATACGCGGACTCACTTTCTGCAAAAAAATTGGGAAGGGTTTCAGGTACAGTTCTTCAGCACCGTTTCGTACAGGGGGGCGATGGTGTCCATCACGGCCTGACTCTGCCGCAGGAGCGCATCGTGCGCGGCACGGTTGCGGGTCTCCCAGATGTTTCGGATGCTGTTGAATTCAATTGCAAACCGGTGCAGGGGCGGATTTTCAAATGTCCGGGTTTCGCCGCGGATGACGGCGATGGCCTTGGCACAGGTATTGGGCGGGGTAAGCAGCTGAAGATACCCGTATTCGCCCTGGAGAAACATTCCGCACGGGCCGGCGCTGTCTTTGGCGGCATAGCACGCCATGGTGAATTCCGGATACTGCAGGACGGCCAGTCCGCTGGTGTCGATTCCGTTCCAGCCGCGATTGGGGTAATATGCCGCGCAGTCCGGAGCGCCCAGAAGGCCAATGGCCAGATGCAGGTTATAGACGTTCATATCCATCAGGCATCCGCCGCCCAACTTGGGATCAAACGTGGTGCTCAGGGCAATGCGCTGCCGGTACGGAGCATAGCGGGGAGGCATCATGGAAAAGGACATGGTACCGCCGCGGAGCGGCCCCAGCCGAGGCAGGCATTCTTTCATGAACTGAAAGCAGGGACTGTGAAGGGTGGTGATGGCTTCAAAAAGCCATACATTCCGATCCTGGGCCAGACGGATGACGTCCGCACACTCTTTTGCGGTGAGGGTGAACGGCTTTTCCATGATGATGCTTCGTCCGGCCTGCACGGCGCGGAGAGCGTCGGGATAGTGCATGGAATTGACCGTCCCGTCATAGATGATGTCATAATCGCCTTCGGCCAAAAACTTGTCATAGTCCGTATAGACGGCGGGGATCTGGTGCATTTCACTCCAGGCCCTGGCCTTGGATACGCTTTGCGGCCGGCAGCAGATTGCGCTGACGGTGATGTCCTGCATTTCGGGAAGGGCTTCCCAGAATACATCGATGATGCGGCTGGTGCTGACAATACCAATTTTCATTTTATTTTACACGCCTTTCCTCAAATTCGCAACAGGCAACAGACCTCCGGCGGATTGCGCATGAGAGGCCTGCTGCCTGCTGTGTGAAGTGTTATTCGAAGTTGGGAGGACGCTTTTCAATAAAGGAGTGAATCCCCTCCGTGCCTTCCGGCGAGCGGAACAGCTCCTCGGCATAGATCATGCTGCGATAGAAACTGTCCTCGCTGCTTTTGTTCCAGGTTTCCCGCACGCTCTTTTTGATGACCCGGACAGAGGGAATGGGACGGGAGGCGATCTTCTCAGCCCATTTTAAAGCCTCTTCCAAGACGGTGCCGGGGGCGCACAACCGATTGGCCAGACCGATGCGATAGCATTCCTGCGCGGAAATAAATTCTCCGGACAGGGCCATTTCCAAAGTCTTATTGGGCCCAATCAGCTTTGCCGTGCGGAAAATTCCGCCGCTGGAGGGGAAGAGTCCTAGATTGATTTCGGGATAAGAAACCCGGGCGGTTTCACTCATCACACGCAGGTCGCAGGCAACCGCCAGCTCCAGTCCGCCGCCGCAGGCGGTACCTTCCACCGCTGCAATGGAGACCTGCGGCAGGTATTCCAGCATGTTCAGAACCTGATTTTCGCGGAAGAGCTTCTTTTGCAGAGGATCATCCAGCAGGTTGGGGTACTGCTTGACGTCCGAACCGGCTCCAAACATTTTCATGGAGGAGCTGCACAGCACGACACAGCGGATGTCGTCATCGGTGGCAATGGAACGCAGAGTGTCGTAAAATTTCCCGAACATGTCGATGTTCATGGCGTTGACAGGAGGGCGGTCAATGGTGATTTTCAAAATATGATGTTCCAGCTTATCTACCAGGATCCGTCCGTCAGTTGTTTCACTCATGGGAGAGCTCCTTTCCTATTCGTTATTCCTGCATAGTTGGATAATCACTGCGGTAATGGCTGCCCCGGCTTTCTTTCCGGGCGAGCGCTGCGGAGGCGACCAGACGTGCGGTTGTCAGCATGTTTTCCAGCCGCAGCCCGTTTGCCAGGCTGGAGGCGCTGAATGCACAGGTGTTCCGGCCCAGCTGCGCGCGGAGGGATTCTATGGTGTCCAGGCACTTTGTCAGGCCGGCCTCATTGCGTACGATCATCAGGGACTGATCACAGGCCTTTTGCAGGGCGGCGATCATTTCGTTCGTCTCTTCCACCGGGTACATCCCGATACCCGAGAGGAACGCCTCTTCCTGGGCGTAGAAGGACTCGGACAGATCCGGGAGGGAAACCTGCTTGGCCCATTCCGCGGCAAAGAGACCGGCGCGGCGGCCGAATACCTGACAGGTGACCATCATGTTTCCGCCCAGGCGGTCGGCGCCGTGAGGACCGGCGGCCACCTCGCCGGCGGCATACAGGCCGGGGATGGAGCTGCACGCGGTCTGGTCAATCTTGATGCCGCCGTTGACTGCGTGGGCAAAGCATGCGATCTCGATTTTGTCCTTGTAGAGATCGATTCCCATTTCCTGAAAACGCTGGTATGTCAGCGGCCACATGGGTGCCAGCAGGCTGTTGGGATTTTGGAACAGCGCGTCGAAATCTGTGTGGAGAAAATCGAGATATACATTGCCGTGTTCCGTGGCGCCGCCGCTTTGAATTTCACGCTCCACGCCGATTTCCACATATTTGGAAATGTCGCGGGAGCTGAAGGGGAAGTGGTGATACTTGGCGGCAACGATCTCGTCTTCCGTGAGATTCTCCGGCGCGTATTTATAGAGGAAATGCTCGTGTCTGCCGTTGGTCAGCTGGGGAAGTGCCTCCCACAATTGGGGACCCAGCAGGTTGACCTTGGGCAGGGCAAGCCCCAGACCGATTTGGACAAACTCCATGTTTGCGATCCTGGCGTTGGCACGGGCGCTCATGGCGTATCCATCGCCGCTGATATCGTCCGGATACATGTTTCTGGAGAAAATGGTGCTGGCTCCGCCGGCCGCCAGTACCACGGCTTTGGCCAAGATGCAGCAGAGCGTATCTCCGTCGATGGCAAAGGCTCCGCAGCAGACACCGTCCCGGATTAGCAGGTTGGTTACGGTAATGCCGTCGAGGCATCGGATTCCATAGGAGTTCACCCGATTGCCCAGCGCGGCGCAGACCGGCTTGAAATGATTTTCCACGATATGGGAACGGGGCTTTGTGGAAAAGCAGCCCTGGTAGCACATGTAGGTACCGTCGGGATTCATGCGGAATTTCATGCCGCATTCTTCCAGGTAGTCCCGCGCCATAACTGCTTCTTCCGTAAGCAGCTGGGCCAGCTTGGGATCCGCCATGCCCAGCGCGGCATCCATGATATCTTGATAAAAGATCTCGGGGGAATCTGTGGGGTCCAGGGCGCCGTCCGGGACGTTGAACGCGCCCAGTTCCGCCACGCTATAATAGGTACCGCCGCTTTGCGCGATTTTTCCTTTTGAAATCAAAAGAACATCCGCGCCGGCTTCTCGGGCGGCGCATGCTGCCCGCAGGCCCGCGGCGCCGCTGCCAATGATCAGGACATCCGTCCGGATGTGGGTATGTTTCATGAACGGCATTTTTCTACCCCTTCTTTATCCTGGTGCGTGATGCGTGCCGCGGCAGACGCACGCAGCGGCGGGACGCATCCGCTCTTTGCTGAACAGACCCGGCAATCCTGCGGGATTTCCCGGAAGGGACCCGGGTTTCCCGCAGTTACTGGGGATCTGCCCGGCAGGTTTTGACGATTCCTTCTTTTTCGAGTTCATCGATCTGCTGGTCGGTGTATCCCAGGCCCAGCAGCAGATCCCGGGTGCTTTCGCCCAGCTCGGGAGGAAGTTTGCGGAGCGGCAGGGTCTTGCCGTCATAGCGCAGAGGATGCGCCAGCACTTTCACATGACCGGCCACCGGGTGATCCATCTCCAGGAACGGCTTGATATGGTTTACCTGCGGGTCTTGGAGCATGTCCTCATATTCGTTGACGGGGGCGTACCAGATGTTGTTTTCTTCAAACACACGGACCCATTCGGCGGTGGTCTTTTTCTTCATCTGATCGGCGACCATTTTGTCAAAGCGGACACGGTCGTGAAGCTGATCATCCCGCGTGAATTGGTCCACTGCGGCCGGGTCAAAAATTTTATGGAGATTTTCAAAGGAGGTCAGGCTGACGGTCAGGTACCCATCCTTGGTCTTGTAAGAGCCGTAAGGAGGTTCGTGATAGCGGGTGGAAAGGCCGGTAGACGCCCGCTCGGAAAGCTTGCCGCCATTGAGATACAGTCCCAAAGGCTCCATTTGAATATCCAGCGCGGCATTCAAAAGACTTGCGTCCACGCGATGTCCTTTTCCCGTGCGGTCACGGTCCAAAAGCGCGGCCAGCACACCCAGGGCCGCCAATGTCGCGCCGTGCTGGTCAACCAAGGTGCATCCCACGTTATAGGGCTCACCGGCGCCGTTGAGAGAGGCCAGACCGCTGATGCTCTGGGCCAGCAGATCCTGGCCGGGGCGCTTGAGGTATGGACCGTCCGGTCCATATCCGGAGCAGGAACAATAGATCAGCTGCGGATTGATGGCGCTGAGCGCCTCATAGGAGTATCCCAGCTTCTCCATGACGCCCGGACGGAAGTTCTCCACCACCACATCGGTGCTTTTCACCAGCTCATAAATGATCTTTCTGGCTTCCTCGGATTTCAGGTTGATGGCCAGGGAGCCCTGGTTGCGGTTGCCCTGAAGGAAAAACACGCTGACCCCGTTGAGGTAGGCGTCGCAGCCGGACCAGTTTCTTTCATAAGCGCCTTTCAGGGATTCCACCTTGACGACATCCGCGCCGAGGTCCGCCAGAATCTGTACGCAGGAAGGACCCTGCAGATAATGTGTGAAGCTTAATACCTTTATACCTTCAATCATGGCTGTTACATCCTTTCGTACGCTTGAACCGGATCAGCTGACTTCGCTGGCAGAGGGGCGGTGTGCCCACATCATCAGAGTTTGAATGCCGCTTTGGCATACTTTTCCGGTTTGGTTAATCAATTCAAAGTAAAGCTTCAACACGCCGCGGTCCGGCTTGCTTTTGCTCTTGTGAATGTCAACCACCTTTACGCGGCAGTAAATGGTGTCGTTGAAAAAGATCGGTGCCTGGAATTTCCAGTCTTCTACGCCGAGAAAGGCGATGGAAGAGTCTCGCAGAAGGTCAATCTGGAACAGCAGGCCGTGGGAAATGGCCAGTCCCATCAAACCGTGGGTAATTCTCTGGCCGAACTGGCTGCGGGCCATTTTTTCCCTGTCAAAATGATTGGGGTGGAGATCACCGGTCAGGCAGCCGAACAGAACCGTGTCCGCTTCGGTAAAGGTCCTGGCAGGGGTTTTGAATTCTTGACCAAGCGTGTATTCATCAAGGTAGAGGGACATTGTACACATCCTTTCTTATCAGAGAGACAGCGTTTCCCGGCAGAATGAAGATTCCGGCGGAGGATATGCTGTTCAGGTCAGCAGATTGGGCAGGAAGAGGACCGTCTGGGGAATGAAGATCATGCCGAGGATGACCAACAGGTAAACCAGATAGAAGTACTTGAGCTCTTTGATTACGCTCACGGTGGGGACACCTGCCAGGCCTGCGGAAAGCAGCAGGGTCATGCCGTAGGGAGGCGTCAGCAGACCGAAGCACAAAACCACGGTGACCAGCACGCCCATGTGGATGGGATCGATTCCGGCGGCAGTGCCCATCTGCTGCACGATGGGAAGGAAGATGATGATTGCCGGGATCGAATCCATGAAGGTGCCGAGGATGATGTACAGGAACGTAATGAACAGCAGGGTTGGAATTTGCTTGCCGACAATGGGACCGGCCGCATCCAGCATCATTTGGGGGATCTGCAGATAGGCCATCATGTAGCCGAATGCACCTGCGCCGCCGACGCACAGCAGGGGCTTGGCGCTTTCTACGCAGGATTTCATGAACACCTCGGCCATTTCCTTCCAGGTGCAGGTCCGGTAGACGAACATGACCAGGAACAGAGAGTAGACCACGGCGATCATGCCGCTCTCCGTAGCGGTGAAAATGCCGCTGAGCACGCCCAGGATGATAATGAGGGGAACCAGCAGGGCGGTAAAAGCCCGCTTGGTGGCATCCCAGACCTCCCGCAGAGTTGCGCGCTTTTGAACTGCCACGCACTTGTGCTTTTTGGCCCAGATATAGGTGACGATCATAATGGTCAGGCCCACCAGCACACCGGGGACAATGCCGCCCATGAACAGTGCGGCAATGGAAACGCTGCCGAATGCACCGTAGGTAACCATCATGATGCTGGGCGGGATGATGGGGCCGATGGTTGCGGCAGAGGCATTGATGGCCGCTGCCATTTCCGGAGTATAACCGGCCTTGCGCATAGAGGGAATCATAATTCCGCCCAGTGCGGCGGCGTCAGCAGTGGCGGAACCGGAGATACCGGCCATAATCATGTTGGCCACCACGTTCACGTGTCCCAGGCCGCCGGTGATGTGACCCACCAGCTTGCTGGCAAAGCCCACCAGACGGTCGGTGATTTGGCCGCGATCCATGATATTGCCCACCAGCAAAAACAGGGGAATGGCCAGGAGCGTGAACGAGTCCAGCTGTGCATAGATCTGCTGGCACATTACGATGGGGGTGATGCCCACGTGCAGGCCGGAAATCAGGGCGGAAATACCGAGGCTCATGGCCACGGGCACTCCAATCAGGCACATGGCAAAAAAGGTGCCGAATAACAACAGAATTGTACCCATGGATCAATACTCCTTCCGTGCCAGTTCAATACCGAAGATGTTTTCGATCATGCCCTCAATGCAGTACAAGAGCATAAACGCTCCGCTTACAGGAAAGGACATCCGGTAGACAATCAGCGGAATTCCCGAGGGGAGAGATTTCTTTACAATCCCCTGCAGAGCAAACTGATATCCAAAATAAAGCAGAACCACGACAAAAATCACACTCAGCAGGTATGCCAGAACCGCAAGCGTCCGGCGGACAATGGGATTTTTGAAGTGCAGGATGTCGATTTTGAAGTGAGCTCCGTGACGAAACGCCACGGCCGAGCCAAGAAAAATAGACCACATGTACAGAAGGCGGGAGACTTCCTCCATCCATACAATGGGACTGAAAAAGGTTCGGAATATTACGTCTGTGAATACGGTGAAAACAAAGCCGACGACTGTGATGCCGCCGAGAACCAGTAAGAGCCGTTCCGTGCGGTTGTCAAAGCGAATGAGTGCTGTTATGGCAGGATGTTGTTGCAGAGCGCTCATGGAATGCCTCCTTTTTTCAGGATGAACTGCGGCACAGGGAGACAGGAAGACACCTGTCTCCCTGTGCCGTGACGTTATGTTGAGAAAAGCGAAATCGGGATGTTCCGGTGAAAAGATCAGAGGAAATCAGGCGTGTTCCCGGATAAAGTCGAGCACCCACTCGCAGCCGAGCTCCTTGGCGTTTTCGTCCTGGATGGGCAGGATGACTTCCTTAAACTCGCTGATGTCAGGCTCCACAACGGTTACACCATTGTTGGCAACCATCTCTTCGACCAGTCTGTTTTCCACATCGTTGGCATATTCCAGACCGGCCTTGGCAGCATCGACCGCCGTGGGGATGATCAGCTCATAGAGATCGGCGGGCAGCTTATCCTTTACGGCATCAGATACCCACATCTCCAGGATGGCATACTGATGATAGGTGAGATTCAGATACGGAGCCACTTCGTAATGCTTGGCGGAGTAGTAGGAGGAAATGCTGTTTTCTGCGCCTTCCACCAGGTCGGTCTGCAGAGCGGTGTAAACTTCGCCGAAGTTGACGGTAGTGGGCTTGGCGCCCAGGGCGCTCCACACGGTGGATTCAATGGGGGCGGACATGACGCGGATTTTGCGTCCCTTCAAAGCGGCCAGATTGTCCACGGGGAACGTGGTGTACAGGTGGCGCGGCGTGGCGGGGAACAGGCTCATCAACTGGAAGCCGTTGTTGCCTTCCGCCACCAGATCACGCCAGTACTGCTGGAATTCCTCGTCATATGCCACCCGCGTCAGATGATCCAGATCGTTGAACAGGTAGCTGCAGGACATGGCGGCCAGTTCCGGAACATAGACGGCGGCGTTGGAGGAAGAAGAAATCTGGAAATCCAGTGTACCCATGGACAAGGACTCCAGCATCGTCGCTTCGCTGCCCAGCTGAGCGGCCGGATAGACTTCCACGGTGATACGGCCGTCAGATCTTTCGTGAAGCAGTTCGGCAAACTTTTCGGCAGCTACGTTGAAGTAGTTGTCCTCAGGCTGGTCATGGCCAAACTTGAGCGTATAGGTCTCGCTGGAATCAGAAGGGGTATCGGAGGTGCTGTCAGAGGAATCAGAAGTAGAATCACTCGAGCCGCCGCAGGCGGTAAGGGACAGGACCATGACGAATGTCATGAGCATCGCAAGGACCTTTTTCATAATCTTCTCCTTTATACACATAAATTCTTTCAGCGATATGTGACCAAACAAATGGATGACCGTTTCTTGGGACGCCGGACAGATTGTGAACTCTCATCTCTTTTCCTCTGCAAAGTTTGCGCTTAGGTCATCAGGATCCCGACATGTATCAAAGTTCTATAATATCGAACACTGTCTCTAAATTAGGATAAAAGAATGCGGCAAAAAGCGATTACGGAAGAAACGCCGCCTTATTGCCGATTCGGGAAGAAACCGCCTGCACGCATTGCACCATGCTGCGGAACCCATCGCTTGCAACGTTGGGATTGAGCATGTACACGGCAATGAAGCCAAAGCAGGCACGCAGGGCTCCTTGAACAGGAACCGCCAGACTATACAATTCGTTGGTACGGTCGCAGGTAAACAGATCATATCCCCGTTCACGGGTTTGCTCGACCCGGGCATGGAGCCGTTTGGCATCATCGCCAGACATGGTCCGGGTAATTTCGCAGATCTTCTCATACTCAAAAGCGGAAAGGCAGACAGGACCATACTGTCCGCTTCTGACATCAATGCTTTGTCCAATGGTAACATTGGGGTACGGAGTTCCGGGGTAAGGATTGATGCTCAGCATGGAGTAGGAGTCGCCGCTGAAGAGATAAAATGCAGTGGTTTTTTTCAATTCCGCAGACAGAGCAAACAACTCGGGCTGTACAATGGAATAGATGTCCGATCCGGAAATCTCATTGAAGGCCAGCTCATAAATGCCGGGGCCCAGCACCACAGTGAGCCGGCGGGCATCGGTGACCGTAAGCAGGTTCTTGTCTGCCAGGGTACGGATAATGCTGAAGGCAGTGCTCTTCGGAATATCCAGCTGCGCCGATATGTCCGATAATGTAGAACCGTGTTTTGACATAGAGACGAAAAATAAAATTTCGACTGCTCTAGCCACCGAATTCACCATGCGACTCATCACTCCTTACATACATAACCTACCACACGGAGTCGTAAATTGTAAATACTGGATATCTATAAAAATAAAAGGAAAAAATTGTGTAATAATACCATAAGAAAGAAGACAAATGCGGGGCTTTCTGTAACAAGGGCAAAAAACAGGGGACCTTCGCGGTCTCCGTTTTGCAGAGACGGAACGGAAAACGGAACAGCAGGAGACAAAACGGCTGCCTCATGGTGACGGATTCACCGTGAGGCAGCCGTTTCAGCGCAGGAGCATTACTCCGCCAAATGATAGATGGCGGTCATCTCCTCAGGCCCGATTTTCACAAAGCCGCCGAAGGGGAAGCCATTGGGCTTCTGGGCACGATGGCTGACCATGGCAGGGATGTCCTCTGCCTTGGCACCGATTTCAGACAAAGTGACAGGCATGTCCCAGGATTTAAACAGCTGCCGCAGGCGTTCAATGCCTTCCATGGCTGTGTTTTCCGGGCAGGAGAAGTCCATTTCGCAGCCAAAGACTTCAACGGCGAACCGGGCAAAGCGCATGGGATCGTGGGGCATCACATAGCGCATCCAGGCCGGCAGCATGACAGCCAGCCCTGCGCCGTGTGCGCAGTCGTAGAAGGCGGACAGTTCATGCTCCATTTGATGGCTGGCCCAGTCCTGGGCGCGGCCAATTCCAACGGAATTGTTATGCGCCAGCATACCGGCCCACATCAGATCTGCCCGGGCGCTGTAATCCTGGGGATCCTTCAGGGCTTTTGTGGCGGCTGCGGCAATGGTTTTCAGCAGACCTTCCGCAAGCCGGTCCGTAAGGGCCACATCTTTTGTGTTGGTGAAATACCGCTCCAGAATATGCGCCATCATGTCCACGGAGCCGCTGGCGGTTTGATAGGGCGGAAGAGAACAGGTGTAGGAAGGATCCAGAATGGAGAATACCGGACGCACCAGATCGCATTTGGGCGCGCCCCACTTCAGGTTCCCGTCCTCCTGGGTGATTACAATGCTGTCGCTGCCTTCACTGCCTGCAGCCGAGATGGTTAACACCGTTCCAACGGGCAGAGTCTGCGTCATAGCGGCTTTGCCGGTGAAGAAATCCCAGAAGTCCCCGTCATACTTGGCTCCCACACCGATGGCCTTGGCGGTATCGATGACGGAGCCGCCGCCCAGCGCCAACAAAAAGTCCACATGTTCCCTGCGGACGATGTCAATGCCCTCGTAGACTTTTCCGCTGCGGGGATTGGCCTGGATGCCGGACAGTTCCGTCCATGGAATGCCGGCGGCCTTCAAAGAGGCGGTTACATCATCATAGGAACCGTTGCGCTTGACGGAGCCGCCGCCGTATACCAGAAGAATCTTGCTGCCGCCGAACGCGGCAATCTGCGGGCCTGCCTGGGCGGCTTCACCTTTTCCGAAGAGAAATTTTGTGGGAGAGTAGAAGACGAAGTTTTCCATGGAGAATTCATCCTTTCTGCATCAAGTATTGGGGAGCCTTGGAGAAACTGCTTAAGACCTGTGCGGAGCGTTACTCCTGCGCAAAGTCGATCAGCCAAACGGTGATTACGGCGTCGGCAATCAGAATATGGGTGCCCTCTCCGTAAGCGGGCGCATAGGCGCCTTCTGCAATCAGTCCGCCTTCGGTGACCTCGATTCGGACCTGGGCGCTTTGATCCGGAAGCAAAGCGTAAAGAGAGGCGGAATCAACCTGTTCGTGGCGCGGGACGCCGACTTGAATCAAAATCTCAAGTGCGCCCTTTTTGCCGCAGGCTGCCGGAATTTCGGTTGTGCCGCACATGCAGCAATGGGACATGGCATTGAGAATGGCCTTGGATGCGGCCTTGGTTGCATTCTCGCCGTGCAGATCCACGCCTTGGCCGAATTCAATGAGATATCTCGCTTTTTTCATGGAACTCCTCCTTTTATCTGCTGCTCTTTCGTGCAGACCGTTTCCTGCGGAATGCATGTGCACAAAATATGGAAAATTATTACAGATCAAATGCCGGAGTTTGTGCAGCCGGGAACCGCTGGTGCAGTGCCTCCAGCAAAATGGCGGCGCCCTGCGTGTAGCTGAGGGTCCGGGCCAGAGTGCAGGCACGGCGCAGCGCGTCTTTTTCGGGCTCGGTTTGGCTGAGAAGGAAGGAAAGCCCGTCGGAGTTGCGGGTTTGTGTGAGCCAGGTAAGGGCGAGATCCGTGTGAGAGCGCAAAAACTGAAGGTATGCGGCTTGGTGCTGTTCCAGTAAACCGACCGGGTAAAAAAGGCGCCAAAATGCAATCCGTACGGCGTCCAGAGGCTGGTAGTTAAGCGCCATGAATTCCCGCCAGGTACTGTCATAACGGAAAAGGTCCAGAGTCCGTCCCGTAAAACAGTGGTGATACGGATACCCTGCACCGGAAATATGGAATGAGAATAGGACGGCTTGTGTGATCAGGTTTTCTTCCTCATATTCCTCATATTCCGGAAAGATCAGGCGGAACGGTCCGCCGCTGCCGTCAACGGTGATATCCAGATTGCCGGTGAGGGTGCGGGCAATCTGCCATACAGCCGTTGCGCTGCAGGCAGGGCCGCTGCAGTGGATGTGAAAGGTAAGCAGCTTGCAGCACCCGGAGAAGATTCCGCTTCCCCAGGTTTCAATACTGTCGGACAGCTCCAGCCGGCTCAGCTCCCGGCAGTTTGAAAAAGCAAGATTTTGGATGGCACGAATGGTGGGCGGCAGCTGCAGCGTGTGCAGAGTTTCGTTGGACCAGACGGGATAGGACGCAAGCGCACCGTTGGAGATCCAGATTTCCTCCGCGTCCTCGCGGATGTCCGCTTGCCGGGAGAATGCGCCGGGCCCCAGTTCCGTGACCGGAAGATCCAGAATCCGGTCGGGAAGAACCGCGTGGGAATCGCAGGTGACGGCATGCAGAACCGTTACGGAATCTGTTTTGCGGCGCAGGATGAGTTTCCAGTTGCTTGGACCGGGAAGTATGCGTGCCATGTCAAAGCCCTCATTTACAGATAAACAAACAGGTGGAATTTTTTTCACAGTAGCATATCGGCAAATCGGAATCAAGCGCTATCCTGCAAAAAGAATTAAAAAAGTGCGGAACAAAAACAAAACGCGGCATAAGTCCCGCATTTGGAATGAAAAGGTTCTGAAATTTACATATAGAGACGCACGCCCCGGGAGGCTGGGTGCCTGCGGTCATACCCTGCGGAGAACCGGGATCCTGGCATCTGCGGCGGATCTGAGCGAAAAAACTGTTGTGTTAAATCACAAGACTGGATGCGCAGCGCCTGCAACCCCCGTGAACAATCACGGTTGTAATCTTGGAGCGGGACCTGTATAATCACAGGTATATATTTTGTGTGCTGCGGAGGGATGAGACATGCTGACATTGGAAATGATTCAGCAGGCGCAGGAGGCGCTGCGGGGAATTGCCCGGCGTACGCCGCTGGATCCGGCGCCCAAGCTGGGGGAAAATATTTACATCAAGGCTGAGAACCTGCAGCTGACCGGCGCATTCAAGCTCCGGGGCGCCTACAACAAGATTCTCTCCCTGACGCCGGAGGAGGCCGCCCGGGGCGTCATCGCCTGCTCGGCGGGAAACCACGCGCAGGGCATTGCCCTCTCCGCCTCACGGCTGGGGATTCGGTCTGTGATCTGCATGCCTGCCGGCGCACCCATCAGCAAGGTGGAGGCCACCCGGGCCTACGGTGCGGAAGTGGTGCTGGTTCCCGGTGTCTATGACGACGCCGCCCGGGAAGCCGAGCGGCTGACCAAGGAGCATGGCTATACCTTTGCCCACCCCTTCAACGATCCCTATGTCATTGCCGGACAGGGTACCATCGGCCTGGAGATCCTGGAGCAGCTGCCGGATGTGAGCCAGGTGGTGGTTCCCATCGGCGGCGGCGGACTCATCAGCGGCATTGCCTATGCCATCAAGCACCTCAAGCCCTCCTGCCGGGTGATCGGCGTCCAGGCTGAGGGTGCGGCCTCCATGGAGCAGTCCATCCGGCAGGGCCGTCCGGTGGAGCTGGGCAGTGTGGCCACCATTGCCGACGGCATTGCGGTCAAGCGGCCCGGCGACCTGACGTTCCAGCTGTGCCGGGAGTATGTGGATGAGATCGTCACCGTGCGGGAAGACGAGATTGCCTCCGCCATCCTGGCCCTGATGGAGGTGCAGAAGACCGTGGCAGAAGGCGCCGGCGCCACTCCGGTGGCGGCGTGTATGTTCAAGAAGGTGGACACCACCGCAGGCAAGACGGTGTGCGTGGTCTCCGGCGGCAACGTGGATGTGACCACCCTCTCCCGTGTTATCACCAAGGGCCTTTCCAAGGCAGGCCGTCTGGTGGAGATCACCACCAAGGTCATGGATAAACCCGGCGGACTGCTGCAGCTTTTGCAGGTAGTGGCCGATACCGGTGCCAACATTGTGACCATCAACCACGCCCGGGAGGCGCAGCTCTCCGACGTGGGCGCCTGCATTGTCACCATGGTGCTGGAGACCCGGAACAGCGCCCATGTGGCCCAGATTCGGGAGGAGCTCAGTTCCCGGGATTACCCGCTGCTGTAAAAAAACAAAAACCCGCCCGGCGCCTTTTCAAAGCGCCGGGCGGGTTTTTGTTTTTCAGGTGCCGCTGTCCAGTGACAGAGCATTGAACTGCTGGAGAATGTCGTCCACGGAAGTGGCCGCTTTTTCTGCTCCGGAGCGGTCCAGCACGATGTGGCCCCGGTTCATCATCAGCATCCGGTCCCCGTATTCCACGGCGTGGCGGAGGTTATGGGTGACCATCATGGCGGTCAGGTGCTTTTCCCGGATGACCTGATTGGTCAGCCGCATGATGATTTCAGCGGTCTTGGGGTCCAGGGCGGCGGTATGCTCATCCAGAATCAGAAATTCCAGCGGCGTCATGGTGGCCATCAGCAGAGCCACGGCCTGCCGCTGTCCGCCGGAGAGAGCGCCCATCTTGACGTCCAGCTTATCCTCCAGGTCCAGGTCCAGTGAGCGGAGCTGCTCGCGGTAGAAGTCCACCCGCTTGCGGTTGATGCCCCGGCCCAGGCCGAAGGGACGGCCCTTGTTGTCCGCCAGGGACAGGTTTTCCAGCATGGTGAGATTGGGGCAGGTGCCTGCGGCGGGATTTTGATAGACCCGGCCCATGGTGGCGTAGCGGCGGTAGTCCTTCATTTTGGTGATGGGCTTGCCGCCCACCAGCACCTCACCGCCCTCAATGGGGATGGACCCGCAGATGATATTGAGCAGGGAGGTCTTGCCGCTGCCGTTGCTGCCCACGATGGAGACGAACTGCCCCTGTTCCACGGTCAGGGAGAAGTTTTCAAACAGCCGCTGCTCCGTGACGGTGCCGGAATGATAGATTTTTGTAATATTGCGGACCTCAAGCATGGATGATCGCCTCTCCTTTCCGGCCGGACAGCACCAGAACCAGCAGGAACAGCATGGCGGTGACCAGCTTCATCATATTGGCGGGCAGTCCGGCGCTCAGAGCCACCTGGATGCACAGCTTATAAAGGATGCTGCCCAGAATCACGGCGGTGGTGCCGGCAGGGGAGGCCAGCACCCGCAGTCCCCGGATCTTCCGCAGCCCGCGGGCAGCGGGGGAGGCGGCGTAGAAATTCATCAGGGACACACCGATGATGACGGCGGCCAGGCCGTAGACCAGCTGGCCGGTGCCCATGGTGGCGGAGAAGCTGCGCTGCTCGTGGCAGACGATGCAGCCCGCCAGGGCCACCAGGGCGTTGGAGATCACCAGGCCCAGGATCTTCACCGCGCCCCGGTCCTTGGCCAGGGTGGTGACAAGATCCGCGTTGTCGCCCACGGCCCGCAGCAGCAGGCCGGACTTTGTCTTGAAATACAGGTCCAGCAGCAGCTTGATGACTACCGCCAGTACCAGGGAGACCACCAGCTTGCGGCCCATGAGGGTCATGTCACCCAGAACCGCCATTACCGGCGCGGAGGTGAAGATGGTGTCCGTCCCCCGGTCCACCGTCAAGTTGGAACCGGCGATCTGGAGGTTGATAGAGAACAGAGCGGTCATGGTGATGATGCCGGCCAGGAGATTGCGCACCCGCAGGCATACATGGACCACGCCGGTGAACAGACCTGCCAGAGCGCCCACGGCCACGGCAGCCACCAGAGTCAGCCAGGGATCCACACCTCTTGTCAGCAGGACGGCAGTGACCGCAGCGCCCAGGGGGAACGTACCGTCCACCCCCAGGTCGGGGAAGTCCAGAATGGAATAGGTGATATAGACGCCGAAGGAAATCAGCGCGTAAATCAGGCCCTGGGTCAGGGTGCTGATCAGCAGGTCCGTCATGGAAATGCCTCCTCAAACTTGATGGTTCACGCCGGCGGCGGTGCCGCCGGAAGGATTACTCCGCCGTGGCTTCTATGGCCTTGTCGGCCAGCGCCTCGGGGACTGCGATGCCCATGGCGTCCAGCTCCTGGGAGTTGATGTAGATCTGGTACTCGGAAATGGTCTCATAGGGCAGATCCTCGCAGGTAGCCTCGCCGGTGAGAACCTTGGCGGCCATGAGGCCGGTCTGGATGCCCAGCTGCACGTAGTCCAGTCCGGCGGAGGCCACGCAGCCGATCTTCACCTGCTCAATCTCGGAGCCGTAGACGGGGATGCCGGCCTCGTTGGTCTTTTCCAGAATGGCGGGGAGCACGCCCACCACATTGTTGTCGGTGAGGTTGGACAGGCACGCCACACCGTGGGAGATCAGGGTATCCACTGCCTGGGTGACCTCCGCCTGGGAGGTGACGCCCACGGCGTCAATGGTGAAGCCGTACTCGGGAGCCTTTTCCTGATATTCAGCAATGGTGGACACGGAATTGGGTTCGCTGGTGGTGTAGATGATGCCGATGGTGGAGGCATTGGGCTGCATCTGACGGATCAGATCCAGCTGGGCTTCCACCGGGAGCTTGTCGGAGGTGCCGGTGACGTTGCCGGAGTCCAGCTTGGCCTGGACGGGATCGGTGATGGCCGTGAAGATCACGGGAATGTTCTTATCCTCGGCGGCGGCGTAGCAGGCCACAGCGGAGTTGGTGGCGATGCCCACCATCAGATCCACATCCTCGGCGGAAAAGCCCTGGGCGATCTGGGTGGCGATGGCGTCGTCAAAGCCGGCGTTCTGATAGTCGATCTCAAAGTCCACGCCTTCCACCAGACCGGCCTGCTCCAGACCCTGGAGGAAGCCGATGCGGCAGTTGTCCAGGGAGGCGTGTTCGCCGTACTGGGAAATGCCGATGAGGTAGGGCTCCGTCTGGGCGGCATCGCCGGAGTTGTCATCGTCCGGCGTGGTGGTTTGTTCCTGCTTGCCGCAGGCGGTGAGGGTCAGGGACAGCGCCAACAGGGCAGCGGTGAGAGAAAACAGCTTTTTCATAAGATCGTCTCCTATTCTGATCGAAAGGTTGTCTGGTACGGATGAAATGCGCTTGCCGCGCGGTGATCAGGTGCCGGAGCACCATCGTTTGGTCAAAAGCATTGGATTGCCTCCTGCATAAAAAAATAAACAGCCCTGTCCCCCAATTGGGACAAGACTGAAATCCTGCGGTACCACCCAAGTTGACGCAATGCGCCCGCTCATTCCGCGTACTGCCATACGCGCCGCCATGATAACGGGTGCGGATCCCGTCAGAAGCTACTGAAGCCATCGGCCGTTCGCTCTGCCCTCGCAAGTCCATTCGCCGGAACGTCCTCTGCCGTGATCCCACCATCCACAGCTCTCTGAAAGGTGACCGGACCGGTTACTCCTCTTGCTCATCGGTGTATCTGATTGCTTTGCATTATACGCACTTGCGGCCAAATTGTCAACCGGAACCTGCAAGAAAATTTTTTCCGGGAGTTCCAACGCGGGCAAACAGCCGCCGGAGGCGGAACAAAAGGCGCGCCGGAATTTTCCGGCGCGCCTGAAAACGCGGAGCAATTTCCCCTGCCGGAGTACACGGCAGAAAGACAAGATGCTCAGGACAGCAGAAGCTTGTCGTCGGCCTCGTCGCTGCCGCTGACCTTGCTGAACAGCTCCAGCAGCTGGGGGACGGTGAGCTTTTTCTTCTCCTCGCCGGAGACGTCAATGACGATCCGGCCGTTGTACATCATGATGAGCCGGTTGCCGTGGGCAATGGCGTCCTTCATGTTGTGGGTGACCATCATGGTGGTCAGGTGGTTCTCCTCCACGATGCGGTCGGAAAGCTCCAGCACCTTGGCGGCGGTCTTGGGATCCAGGGCGGCGGTGTGCTCGTCCAGCAGCAGCAGGCGGGGCTTTTGCAGCGAGGCCATCAGCAGCGTCAGCGCCTGGCGCTGGCCGCCGGAGAGCAGGCCCACCTTGCTGGTCAGCCGGTCCTCCAGACCCAGGTCCAGATTGCGCAGCATCTCGTGGTAGCGTTCCTTTTCCGCCTTGGTGATGCCCCAGCCAAGGCCGCGGGAGCGGCCCCGCCGGGCCGCCAGGGCCAGATTTTCAATGATCTGCATGGTGGGAGCGGTGCCCATCATGGGGTCCTGAAAGACCCGGCCGATGAACTGGGCCCGTTTGAACTCCGGCAGGCGGGTGACGTCGGTGCCGCCGATGGAGATGGAACCTGCGTCCACGCTCCACACGCCGGCCACGGCGTTGAGCATGGTGGATTTGCCGGCGCCGTTGCCGCCGATGACGGTGCAGAAATCGCCGTCATGCAGGGTCAGACTGACGCCCCGGAGGGCCTGCTTTTCGTTGACGGTTCCGGCGTTGAAGGTTTTCCAGATTTCCTTGATTTCAAGCATTGTGGTTGCCTCCCTTGCTCTTGTCCGCGGTCTGGACGGGGATTTTGACCCGGGGACGGGAATACTTGCCTTTCCAGTAGGGGATCGCCAGGAACAGGCCGACCACGCAGGCGGAAAGCAGCTTGAGGTAGTTGGCGTTGAGGCCCATGGCCAGCACGGCCTGGATGACGATGTAGTACAAAATGGCGCCGATGGACACCGCCAGGAGCTTGAGTCCGAAGTTGTGGAACACCTTGGAGAAGCCCACCTCGCCGATGATGACGGCGGCCAGACCGATGACGATGGCGCCCCGGCCCATGTTGATTTCACTGGCGCTGTTGTACTGAGCCAACAGAGCGCCGGAGAGGGCCACCAGGCCGTTGGAGATCATGAGGCCCAGAACCTTGGTGAAATCCGTATTGATGCCCTGGGCGCGGGCCATGTTGGCGTTGGAGCCGGTGGCCCGCAGGGCGCAGCCCAGCTCCGTGCCGAAGAACCAGTAGAGTAGGAGGATGATGGCAATGGTGAAGATACCCACCACAAAGATGGGATGGCGATAGAAGGGACGGGTGCCCTTGGCCACGTCCTGCACGAACCGCAGGGAGACCAGGAGCTTGTCCAGCATCTCCGGTGTGGTGACATTGATGGCCACGGTGGCCTTCATATCCATAATTGCCAGGTTCACCGACCAGAGGCCCAGCTGGGTGAGAATACCGGCGAGAATGGCGGGAATTCCGCATAAGGTGTGGAGCAGTCCGGTAACCAGTCCAGCCGCCATACCGGCCAGAACGGCTGCCAGCAGGGCCACGGCCATGTTCGTCCCGTTGGTGAAGAGCATGACAAAAACAGCGGCGCCTGTGCAGAACGAACCGTCCACCGTCAGATCGGCAACGTCCAGAATTTTGTAAGTGATGTAGACGCCGATGGCCATAATGCCCCAGATCAGGCCCTGGGATACGGCACCGGGCAGCGCGTTGATGAAATCCATCATGATGCAAGCTTCCCCCTCAAAAAAGGTTATAGACTTCAACAGTATAGCAAACAACGGCGGAAAAGGGAAGCCCTTTTCCGCCGCTATTCAGATCTTTTTGCAAGAGCCGGAAAACCGGATCAGGCAATGGCCTCATAGCCCTCGGGAACCGTCAGACCCAGATCGGCACAGATGGCCTCATTGTACTTCTTGGTGAACTGAGGCGCATATTCGATGGGCATCTCGGAGATGTCCGCCTCGCCGGTGAGAATCTTGACGGCCATCTCGCCGGTGGTGACACCCAGGTCATAGTAGCTGATGGACAATGTGGCCACGCCGCAGCCGCCGCAGATGCCCTCTTCACCGGCAATGATGGGTACGCCGGCGGGACGGCAGATGTTGTCGATGACACCGGCGTTGTTGGCGCAGGTGTTGTCGGTGGGGACATAGATCACGTCGCTGTTGTCTGCGGCGTTCTGGGTGACGGAGGCCATATCGTTGGTGTCGGAGAAGGCGTACTGGGTGCAGGTGTAGCCCAGCTTCTCCAGCTCAGCCTGGACGGTATCCACCTGATACTGGCTGTTGGGCTCGGCGGAGCAGTACAAAAGTCCCACGGTTTTGGCATCGGGGAACCACTCCTTCACCATGGCGGCCTGCTGGTCCAGCGGCGCCAGGTCGGAGGTGCCGGAGACGTTGGTGCCTACCACGCCGGTGAAATCACTGATGCCCAGGGCCACGCCGTACTCTGTGACGGAGGTGCCCAGAATGGGAATGTCGGAGGTAGCGGCCACAGCAGCCTGGAGGGGAGCCGTGGCGTTGGCCAGGATCAGGTCCACGCCGGCGGAGACAAAGCCATTGGCGATGGTGGCGCAGGTGGGGGTATCACCGGCGGCATTCTGCAGATCAAAGTCGACCGCATCGCCGAAGGCCTCGGTCAGGGCATCCTGGAAGCCCTGGGTAGCGGCGTCCAGAGCGTCGTGGGGGGCATACTGGCAGATTCCCACGGTGTAGGTCGCGCCGGAGCTTTCCGGAGCGGAGGAATCGTCACCGGTTTCGGCGGGAGACTGCTCCTGAGAGCCCCCGCAGGCGGTCAGGCCCAGTGTCATGGCACCGGCCAGAATCAGCGCAAGCAGCTTCTTGTTCATCTTCATGCTCTCCTTACTTATATGGGATTGCGGCCGGACGGCCCGAATGGGGGCGGCGCGCCCAGTCTCTGATTACTTTTACAACATACAGCTTTAAAGGAATAAAGTCAACGGGCATTTCCTACAAAATGACCGCATTGTTTTCGCTTTTTCAGACAAAATAGAGGGGGAAAACCGGGTTGGATTTCGGTTTGCAAGAAAAAAACGGCGATTGACAAGCCGGATGCGCGGTGCTATATTGGGTGAGTATTTTTTGGAGAAGCAGCGGTTTGCGGCCGGCGCCGCAGGCGACAATCGAACACTTGAGCGACACCGCGGATCGCAGCTGAACATCCCGAAAAAGGATGGGGTTTTCAGCCGCAAAACAGGTCCGGCGGTGTCTTTTTAATTTTCAAAGCAGACCGGATTTGTTTGCCATGGGCGTACAGGCGCTGCTTCAGGTGATCAGTGGACGGAGGGAGTGCATATGTCAACGAAATTTGTATTTGTGACAGGCGGCGTGGTATCTGGCCTGGGGAAGGGCATCTGCGCCGCGTCTTTGGGGAGACTCCTCAAGCAGCGGGGCGTACGGGTGCGCAATCAGAAATTTGACCCGTATATCAATGTGGACCCCGGAACCATGAGTCCCTACCAGCACGGTGAGGTGTTCGTGACCGAAGACGGCGCGGAGACGGATCTGGACCTGGGCCATTACGAGCGGTTTGTGGACGAGGATCTGGGAGGCAACAGCTCTGTTTCCTCCGGCAAGATCTACTGGTCCGTGCTCAACCGGGAGCGCCGGGGCGACTATCTGGGCGCCACGGTGCAGATCATTCCCCACATCACCGATGAGATCAAGCGCCGGATCTATGCCATGGCCGAGGAGGATGTGGATGTGGTGATCTCCGAGATCGGCGGCACCGTGGGCGACATTGAGTCCCAGCCCTTCCTGGAGGCCATCCGTCAGGTGGCTTCGGAGCGGCCCCATGGGGATGTGGTGTTCATCCATGTGCCTCTGATCGTGCAGATTCCCGGTTCCGGGGAGCTCAAGAGCAAGCCCACCCAGCACTCGGTCAAGGAGCTTTTGAGCCTGGGCATCCAGCCGGATGTGCTGGTGTGCCGGTGCGATGCGCCCATCACGGAGGACATCCGCCGCAAGATTGCCCTGTTCTGCAATGTGGAGCCGGACTGCGTCATTCAGAATACCACCGCCTCCACTCTTTATGAGGTGCCCCTGCTCATGGCCCGGGAGGGCCTGGACGAGGTGGTGTGCCGGAAGCTGGGCCTCATCACCCACCAGCCGGACCTGCGGGAGTGGAGCGCCATGGTCCGGCGGGAGAAGTCGGCCCACCGCCATGTGCGCATTGCCCTGGTCGGCAAGTACACCAAGCTCCACGACGCCTATTTGTCTGTGGTGGAGTCCCTGCACCATGCCGCCACGGCCAACGACGCGGTGATGGACATCCGGTGGGTGGAGTCCGACGAGCTGACGGAGGAGAACGTGGCCCAGACTCTGGAGGGCTGCGACGGTGTGCTGGTGCCCGGCGGCTTCGGCGACCGGGGCATCGAGGGCATGATTACCGCCATCCGCTACGCCCGGGAGCACCAGGTGCCCTTCCTGGGGATCTGCCTGGGCATGCAGATGGCTGTGGTGGAATTCGCCCGCCATGTGCTGGGCATGGCCGACGCCAATTCCTCGGAGTTTTCCAGCACCACGGCCCATCCCGTCATCGACCTGATGCCCGATCAGGCGGGCGTGACGGACAAGGGCGGCACCATGCGGCTGGGCCGGTATCCCTGCGTGCTGGCGGAGGGGTCCAAGAGCCGGAAGCTCTATGGCGCGGCGGAGATTTCCGAGCGTCACCGCCACCGCTATGAATTCAACAACGACTTCCGCGAGGCTGTGGAGGCGGCAGGCCTGCACGCGGCGGGACTGTCTCCCGACGGACGCCTGGTGGAGATCGTGGAGCTGCCGGAGCACCCCTGGTTTGTGGGCGCGCAGTTCCATCCGGAGTTCAAGAGCCGTCCCGACCGGCCCCATCCGCTGTTCTTCGGCTTTGTGGAGGCATCCCTGGCGGGACAGAAGGGAGAGGCGGATCATGCATCACTTTGAGAAAATTGCCCGGGGTCTGGCAGACCAGGGCCTGGACGCCATGCTGCTGACCGGAGAGGCCAACCGGTTTTACGCCTCCGGGTTCCACAGCGCCGGGACGGACGGTGTGGCCCTGGTGACCAAAGAGAAGGCGTATTACTTCACGGATTCCCGCTATACTGAGGCCGCGGAGCGCTGCGTCCGGGATGCGGAAATCCAGGAGGTGGGCCGGGGCCGGTGGTATCCGGTGCTGCTGGAAGAGGCGATCAAGCGTCACCATATTGCCCGCATGGGGTATGAGGATGCCTACATGACCGTTCGGGATTATGAGTCCTACCGCAAGGCATTGTCCTGTGAGCTGGTGCCCGCGGCGGAATTCCTCTGGCGGCTGCGCATGGTCAAGGACCCGGAGGAGCTGGAGGCCATGGAGGGCGCCCAGCGCATTGCCGAGGCGGCGCTGGAGCAGATCCTGGGGGAGATCCGGCCCGGCGTCACGGAAAAGGAGATTGCCGCCCGGCTCCAGTACTTGATGCTCCACCTGGGGGCCTCGGACATGTCCTTTGATCCCATTGTGGTCTCCGGGGTCAACGGGAGCCTGCCCCACGGTGTGCCGTCGGAAAAGACGATTCAGGACGGCGAGTTTGTCACCATGGATTTTGGCTGCGTATATCACGGCTACTGCTCCGATATGACCCGCACCGTGGCGGTGGGCCATGTGACGGAGGAGATGCGCCGGGTGTATGACACGGTGCTGACCGCCCAGAAGGCGGGCATTGCCGCCGCCCGGGCCGGAGTGACCGGCCGGGAGGTGGACGGCGCGGCCCGCCGGGTCATTGAGGAGGCCGGATACGGTCCGTACTTCGGCCACAGCTTCGGCCACGGCGTGGGGGTGGAGATTCACGAGGCCCCCAACGCGGCGCCCTCGGTGGAGACGGCCCTGCCTGCCGGAGCCGTGATCTCCGCCGAGCCGGGCATCTATCTGCCCGGAAAACTGGGCGTGCGGATCGAGGATGTCATCATCCTGACGGAGGATGGCTGCCGCAACCTCACCCGGGCGCCCAAGGAGCTGCTGGTGCTCTGAGCGGGGTTCTTCGGCCGGATTTTGCAGAATCTGCCGGTCCGGGAGGCCCGGGATTGGAGAGATTTGGAAGCGGCCGAGAAAAAATTTTCCCGGAAGGAGCGCGGAGGCAATCGTTTCCGCGCTCCTTTTTAACAGGAACGCCCGTTGACAAAGCGGCCGCTGGGCAGCATAATCAATAGTATCTAAGAGATTCCAAAGGAGAAACATGCAGAATGGATACCGTCTTTATCACCGGACACCGCAATCCTGACACAGACTCCATCATTTCCGCCATGGCCTATGCCGCGCTGAAAAACGCGCTGGGCGGGCGGCAGTATAAGGCCGCACGGCTGGGCCAGGTCAGCGACGAAACCCAGATTGTGCTGGACCGCTTCGGCTTCCAGCCGCCCCAGCTCATCAGCGATGTGCGCACCCAGGTCCGGGACCTGGATTATGATACGCCCCCGACGCTTTCCCCCACGGCCACCATCAGCCGGGGCTGGCAGATGATGCAGGCGGACAAGATCTCCGCCCTGCCCGTGGCCAACGAGGACGGCACGCTCTACGGCATGCTTTCCGCCGGCGACGTGGCGGACTACGATATGACGTCCGTCCGCAATCCCCGGATTCAGAATATGCCCGTTTACAACATGCTCTCCGTGCTGGAGGGACAGATCCTCAACGAGGGCAGCGAGATGTGGGAGGAGGTCTCCGGCGAGGTGACCATCGCCCTGCCCGCCGGACGGGAGCATCTGCTCTTCTCCTCTCCGGATACCATTGTGGTGTGCGGCGACCAGCCGGATATGATCCGCCGGGCCCTGGAGCTGCAGGTCAGCTGCGTGCTGGTGTGCCAGGCGGAGGTGAGCCAGGAGCTTTTGGAATTGGCCAAGAGCACCTGCATCATTTCCACCCCGTATGATCCCTACCGGGCGGTGCGGCTGATTCACCACGCCCAGCCCATTTCCAGTATCTGCAAGACCGAGGACATGGTCTGCTTCCACCTGGACGACTATATCGACGACGTGCAGGACGCCGTGCTGGAAAGCCGCTTCCGCTCCTATCCCATTCTGGATGAGAACGAGCGGGTGGTGGGAACGCTGTCCCGGTTCCATCTGCTGCGTCCCCGCCGCAAGCGGGTGATCCTGATGGACCACAATGAGCGGGCTCAGTCCGTGGCCGGCCTGGAGCAGGCCGAGATCCTGGAGATTGTGGACCACCACCGCCTGGCGGACATTGAGACGAAAAACCCCATCTATGTGCGCAACGAGCCCGTGGGCAGCACCACCACCATTGTGGGCGGTATGTACCAGGAAAAGGGTCTGATGCCCACGGCCAAGATGGCGGGCCTGATGGCCGCGGCCATCGTCTCCGACACAGTCATGTTCAAGTCTCCCACCTGCACCCAGCGGGATATCGACATGGCCAACCGCATGGCCCGCATCGCCAATGTCTCTCTGGAGGAGCTGGGCAAGGCCATCTTCTCCGCCACCAGCGGCGAGGACAAGTCTGTGGAGGCCATGCTCCGCACGGACTATAAGGAGTTCCACATTGCCGGTCACGATCTGGCCGTCAGTCAGATCACCTGTATGGACTCCCAGCGTCTGCTGGACCGGAAAGAGGAATTCCTCACGGTGATGCGGGCAATCCGGAAGGATCGCCACTTCAACACCGTGGTGCTGATGATTACCGACGTGCTGCTGGAGGGCACGCAGCTGCTCTTTGTGGGCGATGAGGAGACGATCCGGCAGGCCTTCAACATCAAGACGGAGGAAAACTGCGCGTTCCTTCCCCACATCATGTCCCGGAAAAAGCAGGTCATTCCCATGCTTTCTGCCTTGTGGGGCTGAAAACTGAAAAACTCCCCGGAGAGCCGACTGGCTCTCCGGGGAGTTTTTCAGTTTTCGGACACGGTGCGCTCAGGCGGCGGGGGCGGCGGAGATGGCGGAGACGATGCCGGGCGGCTTTGCCGCAGCAGCGCTTCTCCCAGCAGTCCCAGCAGGGCGGTGAGATCCTCCGGCGTGGGCCGGGGGGAACGGGATTCCATGGCCGCGCCTCCTTACCGCCTGCGCAGGGCGTACCAGCGCAGGGACAGGGGGATGGAGACGGCGGTCAGCACCAGAGAGAGCGGGACAATGAGCCACACCGGAGCCGGCAGAGTGCCGGAAAGGCTGTCGGCAATACCGCTCAGGGCGCCGGCGGAGCCGCACACCAGGAAGATAATGAGGAACATAATGAGCCGGCCCCGCTCCACGCCGAAGCGGAAGATCAGCGGCAGCGTGATGGCCAGAGTGGACAGGCAGACAAAGAAACTGGCAATCAGCGTGTCGGGGTACACATCCTGATGCAGAATCAGGGCGAATCCCTCCTGGAGAAGCAGGGAGAGCAGGCAGGCTCCTGCACCGGCGATCCAGCCCAGGATGTACCGGCTGAGCACCAGGTCCCGGTTGGAATAGGGCATCATGGCCGCCAGCTGATCCCACTTGCTCCGCTCGTCATAGGCCACGCAGGAGTAGGGGAGCATGGCTGCGTAGGTTACGGCAAAGATGGCGTTGTAGCTGCCGGGGAGAGCGGAAAACAGCAGAATCAGGACCAAAAACGCCTTCATCTGTTTCCAGAGTACGTAAAAATCCTTTAACAGCAGAGCCTTCATACCGCTTTGCCTCCCTTCACCAGAAAGAGAATGATATCTTCCACCGTGGGCCGTTCCAGCGTCAGCGTGGCGGGCACGGCGCTGCGCCGCACCAGGCACCGCACGCCGCCGTATCCCTGGGATTCCCGGGCCACCACGGCATCGGGGGCCAGGCTGTCGGCCTGCTCCGCTGTGCCGATGAAGATGCCGTAACCATCCAGCAGGGCATCCTTTTCATCGCAGAACAGCAGCTGCCCCTGATGCAAAAAGGCGATGTAGTCACACAGCTTCTCCAGGTCGGAGAGAATGTGGGAGGAGATCAGAATGGAGTGGTTGTCCGAGCGGGTGAAGTCGTTGAAAATCTCCAGCACCTCGTCCCGGATGATGGGGTCCAGTCCGGCCGTGGCCTCATCCAGCACCAGCAGCCGGGGTGCGTGGGACAGAGCCACGGCAATGGCCAGCTTCATCCGCATGCCCCGGGAGTAATCCTTGAAGGCCTTTTTCCGGGGCAGCTGAAAGCGGTCCAGATAGGACTGATAAACGGCATCGTCCCACCGGCGGTAGGTTTTGGCCATGACCTTTCCCACCTGGGCGGCGCTGAGAACCTCCGGAAAATAGGCCTCGTCCAGCACCACGCCGATATCCTCCTTGACGGCCAGAAACTCCGGGGAGGAAGTGTCCACCCCCAGTACCGCGGCGGTGCCGCTGTCCGGCCGCAGAGCATTCATCAAAAGACGGATGGTGGTGGATTTGCCCGCACCGTTTTCGCCCACCAGGCCGCAGATCGTCCCTTCCGGGACTTCCAGGGTCAGGTCCTGAATGGCGAACGAGCCGAAGGATTTGCAGATGTGATTGAGCGCAATGGCATTCATGTCGTTTCCTCCTCGGACAAAAGGTCCAGCATTTGCTTGAGATTCTGTCGGGTCAATCCGCAGCTTTTGGCCAGCTCCAGGGCGGCGGTCAGGTGGGTTTCCAGCTCCCGGCGCCTCTGTTCCCGCAGAATCTCCAGGTTGTTGTCCGCCACAAAGCAGCCCTTGCCGGCCATGGTGTAGATGAATCCGTGGGCTTCCAGTTCGTCGTAGGCCCGCTTGGTGGTGATGACGGAGATTTTGAGATCCTTGGCCAGGGCCCGGATGGAGGGCAGTGCTTCCCCCGGCGCCAGGGCGCCGGAGAGAATCTGCGATTTGATCTGGCAGTAGATCTGATCATAGATGGGCTGGTTGGTGGAGTTTCGGATGATGAGTTCCATGGAAGTGCCTCCGTTCGTACTGTACATGTACAGTATATACAGTATGCACAGTTTGTCAAGAGGGTTTGGAAAAAAATCTTTTGTGATCATTGCACCTAGGAAAGGATGAAAAACTGTGATATACTGCATATTTGAATTGTGACAAACAGGGAGGTGACGGGATGGAAACCATCAGCGGCGTGAGCAGCTGGAAGCTGACGGTCCGGCGGGAAGCCGAGCATGTGGAGATTCTGCGGGCGGTGACCTGTCAGGAAAAGGCCGTGCTGCCGGATCGCTTGTTTGGTTTGCCGGTGACGGTGCTGGGGGACCATGCCCTCTCGCCCACCGCCTCCCAGATCGAGGGGGAAGAGGTTCTGGTAACCTGCGGCCCTCTGGGTGAGGACCCCGGCTGGGACAATCACCGCCTCCGGGACCTGACCATGCCCCGGCACCTGGGACAGGTGGGGGACTATGCCCTGCTCAACTGTGATGCCCTGGAAACTCTGCGGCTGTGGGATGATGTGCGCCGCTGGAGCGGCGGCACGCTGATGAACTGCCGGTCCCTGCATGCCTTTCACCTCACCCGGACGAGTCCGGAACAGGGGGAGACACTGGCCTACTTCAATGACGAGCTCAGCCGGGAGCTGGATGTGACCATCGTGGATTGGGAAGGGCAGACGATCCGGCTGCTGTTCCCGGAGTTCATGGAGATTTACGAGGAGAATTGCCCGGCCCATGTGTTTGATTACAACATCTGCGGCGCGGGATATCCCTATCACCACTGCTTCCGGCAAAAGAAGCTGAACCTCAAGACTTATGACGGACTGTGGAAAGCGTACCTGGGCATGGAACATGAAGAGTCCGCCGCACTGCGGCTGGCCTGGTACCGGCTGCGGTATCCGGTGGAGCTGGGTGACAAGCCCCGGGAGGCGTATCGGGCGTATCTGGCCGACCATGCCTCGGAGGCGGTGGAGTGGCTGCTGGAGCAGAGAGACCCGGACGGCGTGCGGTTTTTGCTTGATTGCACACAGCCGGACCGGCAGACGCTTACCCGGGCCTGTGCCCTGGCGCGGGAAAAGGGCGCGGCGGAGGCCCTGGCCCTCTTGCTGGAGGAGCAGCACCGCCGGTTTGACGGGGGCATGGAGAAGGTATTTGCCCTGTGAGGAAAAGGAGGAACGGCAGTGGCTGAGGAAGCGAAGGACTTCGGCGCCATCGGAGAGGAAATCCTTTTTGCGGCCCGGAACGAACTGTATATGAATCTGCCGTATCTGGATGTGGCGCTGTGCGGCCTACGGTTTGCACCGGGGGATGAGGTGACGCTCTCCATCGCAACAGACGGCCAGACCCTCTATTACAGCGGCAGCTGGCTGGCGGAGCGGTATCTCCGCTCCCGGGTGCTGACCAACCGGGCGTATCTGCACGTGATTTTGCATTGTATGCTGCGCCACCTGGCCAAGAAGCGGGGAAAGGCGGCGGAGCTGTGGGACCTGGCCTGCGATGTGGCGGTGGAGAGCATCCTCTCGGAGCTGGACTACTCCTGCCTGGACGAGGGCACGGTGCCCATGAAGCAGAAGTTTTTCGGCGAGTGCCGGCAGGAGATGCCGGTGCTGACGGCCGAGGGGATCTACCGGTATTTGCTGCGGCGGGATCTGGGCGAGTATGAGCTGGCCCAGCTGCAGCGGCGGTTTTTCGTGGATGACCACGGCTTGTGGGACCAGCAGCAGGAGGAGCAGAACCAAAAGCAGGACCAGCAGTGGAAGGACCGCTCGGAAAAGACCCGGACGGGGATGGAAACCGTCACGGCGGGGCAGAGTACCGGCGGCGAAGCGGTGCTGGAACAGATTCAGGTGGCCACCCGGGATGATGTGGATTACCGGGCGTTTTTGCGGCGGTTTGCGGTTCCCCGGGAGGTTCTGGAGGTGGACGGCGACGCCTTCGATTACATTTACTACACCTACGGACTCCAGCACTACGGCAACATGCCCCTGGTGGAGCCGCCGGAGACCAAGGAGGAAAAGCGGATCGAGGACTTCGTCATCGCCGTGGATACGTCCATGTCCACCTCCGGTGCGCTGGTGCGCCAGTTTTTGGCCTGCACCTACGCCATCTTGCGCAGCACCGCCACCTTTACGCGGAAGGTGAACATCCGGATCATCCAGTGCGATGACCGGGTGCGCTCGGATACGGTGATCCATGAGCTGGAGGACCTGCGCAGCTATATGGACAACTTCACCCTCAATGGAGGCAGCGCCACGGATTTCCGGCCGGTATTCGAGCATGTGGACCGGCTGCGGCGGGAAGGGGCGTTTACCAGCCTGCGGGGATTGGTGTACTTTACGGACGGCATGGGCATCTATCCGGCCAAGCGGCCGCCCTATGATGTGGCCTTCGTGCTGCTGGAGGAGCCGCCGCTTTCGGTGAAGATGCCGCCGTGGGCCATCCGGCTGGTGCTGGAGACGCCGGAGCTGGAGAAGGCGGCCCGGGAGGCGGCACAGGACCTGCCCGACGAGATTGACTGGGAAGAATTGCCCCGAACATAAGGAGAGACGCGTATGAATATCAAACAGGCCAAACAGGAGATTACCAACACCCTGCGGGCATACCTGACCCGGGACGACCTGGGCAATTATCTCATTCCCACGGTGCGCCAGCGCCCGGTACTGCTGATGGGCCCTCCGGGCATCGGCAAGACCCAGATCATGGAGCAGATTGCCGCGGAGACCGGCGTGGGACTGGTGGCCTACACCATCACCCACCACACCCGGCAGTCCGCCATCGGTCTGCCCTTCATCGAAAAGCGCACCTACGGCGGGGAGACGTACTCCGTCACGGAGTACACCATGAGCGAGATCCTGGGCTCCGTCTATGAGCTGATGGAGCGGACGGGCCTGAAAGAGGGCATTCTCTTTCTCGATGAGATCAACTGCGTCTCGGAGACCCTGGCGCCCATGATGCTCCAGTTCCTGCAGTGCAAGACCTTCGGCAATCAGAAGCTGCCGGAGGGATGGCTGATTGTGGCGGCAGGCAACCCGCCGGAGTACAACAAGTCCGTCCGGGACTTCGACGTGGTGACGCTGGACCGGGTCAAGCGCATCGACGTGGCGGAGGACTTCGGCGTGTGGAAGGAGTACGCCCGGCGCAAGGGGCTGCACGGCGCGGTGGTATCCTATCTGGATATCAAGAAGGATCACTTCTACCGCATCGAGACCACGGTGGACGGGCTGCAGTTTGCCACGGCCCGCGGCTGGGAGGACCTCAGTGAGCTGATCTATGCCTATGAGAAGCTGGGGCTGCGGGTAGACCGGGGCGTGGTGGAGCAGTATATCCAGCTGCCCCGCATCGCCAAGGACTTTGCCAACTACCTGGAGCTGTACTATAAGTACCAGAAGACCTACCATGTGGAGGATATTCTCTCCGGAACGTGGCAGGCGATTACGGTTTCGGAGCTGCGGGCGGCACCGTTTGATGAAAAGCTCTCGGTGATGGGACTGCTGCTCAGCCGCCTGAGCGAGTCGGCCCGGAATACCCGGCGGCAGGATGCGTTTGTGACGGCGCTGCACCAGGATCTCCTGGCGTGCCGGGAGGCGGTGGAGTCCGGCTCCGGCGCGGCAGCGGTGCTGGAGGAACTGAGCCGCCAGAAGCGGGAAGAACTGCGCCGGGCCAAGGAGGCCGGACAGCTGGACAAGGAAAAGCGGGATCTGGGACAGCGGGAGGCCCAGATGCTGGAGGACTACCGGGCGCGGCTGCGCCGGGAGGAAATTACGGTTCCGGCAGCGGAGATGGACGCGCTGCGGGAGTGGTTTGCCGCAGAGGTGGAACAGCGCCGCGCCCAGGGCGCACAGACCGGGGAGCAGTTCGACAACACCTTCCGGTTCCTGGAAAAGGCGCTGGAGCAGAGCCAGGAGCTGGTGATCTTCGTCACGGAGGTCACCGCCGGGTACGATACCAGCTGGTTTGTGGAAAACTTCGGATGCGAGGCGTACTTCCGGCACAACCGGGAGCTGCTCTTTGATGATACCCGCCACCGCATCCGGGAGGAAATTGCCGCCGCCAAGGCGGCCCAGAAGGAGGAACAGACGTGAAACTCTTGATTCTGGGAGGAACGGGAACCATTGGCCGAGAAATTGTTTACCAGGCGCTGGAACGGGGACACCATGTGACGGTTTTAAGCAGAGGAACGCACCAGGCCGCCTTTGACAAGGATGTGCAGATGGTGTGCGGAGACCGCCGGGATGAAGAGACAATGCAAAATCTTGCGCGGAAGGTCAGGCCGGAAGTGGTAATGGATTTGGCCTGCTATGGAGAAAACGACGCAAGAATTACATGCAATGCATTTCGCGGGTGCGCCGAACAGCTGATTTTTGCATCATCGGTTGCGGCGTATGAGCGCCCCTGCAGGAGCTTTCCCATTCAGGAACAATTTGAATCCTTGCGCAATAGTCCGGAGTTTTCTTATGGATTTGAAAAAGCGGAAATGGAGCGGTATTTGCAAAAGGAGATGGGGAACCCGTCTTCTGCTGCCATTACCATTCTGCGCCCATCCCTGACATTTGGACGGGGAGCATGCAATTTCGGCATATTGAGGCAGAACCGGAATGTGCTTCGCAGAATCAGAGAGGGAAAGCCGGTGCTGATGACCGGCGAAGGGGCGATTCCCTGGTCATTTACCTTTACGCCCGATTTGGCTGCGGCTTTTTTGGGGGCCTGCGGAAATCCCCGTACGTATCATGAGGTTTTCCATGTGACCAATACAGAGTTGGTGGTCTGGGAGAATCTATACAAAGCGGTTGGAAAGGTTGCCGGCCGGGAGCCGGTCTTCCATTACATTCCTTCTGCGCTGCTGGCGGAAAATTTCCCGTCTGTTTGTGCACATTTGAAGTTTGAAAAGGTGCACTATTCTTATTTCTCCAACGAAAAATTTCAGAAGGCTGTTCCGGAATACCAGCCGAAAATTTCCTTGGAACAAGGTGTACAGGATCTGGCGGACTGGTGGGAGGAGAGCAATTTCCCATATGATGAGGAAAAAGAGAGATTGGAAGACCGCGTCTGCCGGGCGTATGAGTCGTTTGCCGATGCGTTAAAGGGCTGCGCAGAGCCCTGACCATATTTTGAAGTTGCCTTCAAGGGCCCCTGCATTATCAGCAGGGGCCCTTGAAGGTGTTTTTGTGCGGCCTGCGGGAGTGAACAGGCAGTGCAAGCGCACGGTGAAACGTTACGCTGCCGGCTGACGGTGATTGCCTGCCGCTTCCGTGGACCGGTTTTTGGCCGGATCGGTATTTGCCCGGCCGCCACCCATGGCACCGGGATTTTCCTCGGATCCGTCGTTGGTGGTGACGGTTCCGCCGGAGTGGGTATAGGTGCCGTCAACGTCCAGCGCGGTGTCTGCGGCTCCGTTGCATGTCAGATCCAGTGTGCCGCCGCTGATGGTCAGATCGCCGTTGGAGTCAATACAGTCTCCGCTGGAAACCACGGTCAACGTGCCGCCGTTGATGGTGAGGAAGATCTCCGGAGCTGTTCCTTCGGGGGAAGCATCTCCGGCGGCGTTGAGTCCGTCATCATAGGAAGTCACGGAGAACGTTCCGTCCCAGATTGTGATGGAGCATCCCTCAATGCCTTCATAGCATACCGGAATGGTATAGGTGCCGTCCAGAATGGTGATTGCGGCATCGGAGTGAATGGCATCATCGCCGCTGCTGAGCGTAAACTCGCCGGAAGCAATGGCCAGATCGCCGCCGGCATGGAGCGCATCATCTGCGGTGTCCACGGTGAAACTGCCGTCCAAAATGACCAGAGTGCCGTCACTTTTCAGCCCCTTTTGGCTGACGGAGTCGGTGGTTTCGCTGTCTTCTGAACCGGAGACCGTGCTCCCTGCCGTATCGCTTGCCTGTGTGTCGGAATCCGGAGGAGTTCCCTGCGAATCGGGAGGAGCGCCACGCCGGCCGGTATCTGAGCCGGGGGCACGGTCCGGAGCGGACGCGGTGTCAGAGGACATGGAGACGGCGGCGCTGCCGCCGCCGGTATACAAATCAAACGTTCCGGCGTCGATCTGCAGTGCGCCGCTGGCGCTTACGGCATCGCCCTGGGCATCTATGGTGAAGGTTCCGCCGGTGATATACAGAGAGCCCAGAGTGGAATCCTCCGTGTTTTCTGCGTGGAGGCCGTCCTTGCCGGAAGTGATGGTAAAGGTTCCGTCGGCAATACAGAATGTGTCTTTGCCGGTCAGACCGTGGCTGGCGGCTTCAATGGTGTAAGTCCCTCCGGTTATGATGAGATCATCCTTGGAAACAATTCCGTGTCCTGCCTCGGCGCAGACGGTGAGGGATCCGCTTCCGTTGAGGGTCAGATCGGTTTTGGAAAAGATGACGGAGTCCAGATTGTTTTCGTCGATGGGGACGTACGTTCCGCCATTGGTCAGGGTGTTTTCCGATCCGTCAGCCAGGGTGAGGTAGACATGATCGGCCTCCAATGCGTAGATGGCCGCGGAGTCTGCGCTGGTAATATCCACCCCGTTGAGCACCAGCTGTACCTGGGCGGAGTCCGGCGCATCAATCTGAATCTGCCCGTCATTCAGTGTTCCTGAGAGCAGATAGACGCCTTCTGCCGTAATGGTAACCGTGGAGCCGTCGATGGTGACGCTGGGATCGTCGCAGGCGGCAGTGTCGCCCTGGAGGGAAATGGTGACGGCCTGTGAAGCGTCGTAACTTCCGTCCAGATCCTGCTGGGAGAAAAGCGTACTGGTGTCGATGACCGTGACCGGAATGGACTCCGAGGCGGAGAGCGATTGCGTCTGGGTGGCGGAGGCCTGAGCACAACTGCTCAAGAGCAGCGCCGCGCCGGTCAGGACGGAACAAACGATATATTTTAATGTATAATGATGCATGTGTGTCTCCTTTACAGTCCGGTGCTGACCGTTTCCTGCGTGCACAGGGAGATTTCCAGATTCCCGTTGCGGCGGCGCAGAGCATCTAAAAACGCTTTTTCCTGACGGGGGTCTTTTAATGTCAGATCATAGGTCAGCTTGAATAGGCTCCCCATGTGAGAGGTGGCAACCTGACGCAGAGTGAACTCCGAGGTGAAGCCTTTGAGCACGGGGTCCAGCACGCCCGGGTAATTCAGATTTTCCGGGATCGTGATGTACATGGTACGCCAGCAGGCGTTGCGAAGGGGATGGTCCAGACGGATTCCGGTGTAGAGCATGGTCATACCGCCCAGAATCAGAACAAACACCAGCGCATAGCCCAGGTAGCCCATACCCGTCATCAGGCCGGTGCCCATGGCGACGAAGATGGCTCCGATTTCCCGGGCGGAGCCGGGGGCGGAACGGAAGCGGACCAGGCTGAATGCGCCCGCCACCGCCACGCCTGTGCCGACATTGCCGTTGACCATCATGATGACCACACAGACGACTGCGGGCAGCAGGGCCAGCGTAACGGCAAAGCTTTTGGTGCAGCGGGTTCGCCAGAGGGTTGTCAGACACAGCAGCAGACCCAGCCCAATGGAAGCGGCGATACAGAGGAAAAATGCGCCGGGGGCAATGACGGGGGTCAGCTGTGTGTCAAAGACTCCCCGAAAAAAGGACTCAAGCATAGTGGGGAACACCTCCTGAAGATTTCAGCATTCGTTGATAAGCGGTTCCGTATTTGGAGAAGGATACCTTGAAGAGCTTTTGCTCCGAGAGAACCCGGGCCATCCAAAGGGGGAATCCGCCGGAGACCTTCAGCTCCATCAATACCTGGTCCGGAGCCAGCAGCGGAGTGCCCCAGGGTTGGGAGTCCAAAGTCAGGTATTCCTGCCGGAAGCGGATTTGGGTGTCAAATGTGACGCGAAAATCCTCGTCATCCCGGGCGTGGTAGGCATCCCGCTCATAGGACAGAAAGACCATGGGAGAAAGCGCCTCGTAAAATCGGGAGGAATACGCAATCTCGCTGGCGATCTGGGTGCGGGGCCAGGGGGCTGTGCCCTCCAGACAGGCCAGCGCCCGATCCTGAGACAGGGGGATTCGCCGCTTATAGACCACCGAGCGGTATTTTTTCTTCAGCTCTACAAAGACCGACTCCTCCGCTTTGGCCCGGCCATAGCTGCGGATCCGAATCTTTTCCTTATAAACCGGCGCTTCCAGACTGCGGCGGATCAGATGAAAATCCGGCGTGTCCAGATAGAGATTCCGGATGGAACTGTGGGCATATTCGTCAGGGACCATATAAGGATGCATGGCGGATAGGATGATCTGCTGCTGTTGTCTGGTGAGCAGATACTTGAACTCGCGCCTTGCAAAGATCATCTGTTGACGCATGGCAATGAACCTCCTTGCAGATTGAGTATGGGGCCATTGTAAAAACGCAACCCTAATTGAAGTTAAAAGCAAAAAAATTCCGGCGCAGGACCAATCGGCCCTGCGCTTTTAGCTTGGATTAAAGTTTGAATTAAAGAATTTATGATAGGGTAACTCCCATCGAAACTATAAAAGTATGAGATAAACCGAGAGGAGATGGATTTGAATGCGGATTCTGCTTGCTGAGGATGAGCGCTCCCTGTCCAGGGCCATGATGGCCCTGCTGGAGCGCAACCATTATTCTGCCGATGCGGTCTATGACGGGGAAGAGGCGCTGGCATATCTGGAGTGCGGGAATTATGATGCGCTGATTTTGGACCTGATGATGCCCAAACTGGATGGGCTGAGTGTTCTGCGGCGGCTGCGGGAGGGAGGAAACCGGATTCCGGTGCTGATTCTGACTGCCAAATCAGAGGTGGATGACAAGGTGCTGGGATTGGATACCGGTGCCAACGATTATTTGACCAAGCCCTTTTCCACGCCTGAGTTGATGGCCCGCATTCGGGCCATGACCCGCAGCCAGACAACACAGGCTACCAGCCGTCTGACCTTTGGGAACATTACATTGGACCAGACCACGTTTGAGCTTTCTTCCCCCAGCAGCAGTGTGCGCCTGACCAATAAGGAATTTCAAATGATGGAACTGCTGATGCGCAATCCGCGCCAGAGAATTTCGTCGGAACGGTTTTTGGAGCGGATCTGGGGATACGACAGTGATGTGGAGCTCAATGTGGTGTGGGTGTACCTGTCCTACCTGCGCAAAAAGCTTGCGGCCCTCCAGGCCAATGTCCAGATCAAGGCGTTTCGGAACGCGGGATACGCCCTGGAGGTATCGCCATGATCATCAAAACCCTCCGGCGCAAATTTATTGCCGCCACCATGCTGTCTCTGGCAGCAGTACTGCTGGTGATCCTGGGGGGCGTCAATTTGATGAGCTATCAAAAAGTCATTTCAGATGCAGATGCGATTTTGGAACTGCTGTGCGCCAACAGCGGAACCTTTCCGGAGTTTCCGACGGGGAAACGGCCGGCACAGGCTGCTGCGCAGCCGCCGATATCTGCAGACAAGCCGGGATTCGGGGACCGGGGGCTGTCGCCGGAGACTCCGTATGAATCCCGGTACTTTTCTGTGGTGCTGGATGAAACGGGGCAGGTGGTTTACACCGATACCGTGCAGATCGCTGCAATTGACGATGATACTGCCGCCAGCTATGCACAGGCAGTGTGGCAGTCCGGGCGGACCAGCGGCTTTTGGGAGGATTACCGCTACGCCTGCCGCAGTGAGGCCAATGGCTGGCGCATCATCTTTCTGGACTGCGGACGCACACTTTCCGGATTCCGGACTACCTTGCTGGCCAGCGTGATGCTGGCCCTGGTGGGACTGGGGGCGGTGTTGGTGCTGCTGCTGATCCTCTCCGGGCGGATCATTCGGCCGGTGGCGGAGAGCTATGAGAAGCAAAAGCGGTTTATCACCGATGCGGGTCATGAATTGAAAACGCCTCTGACCATTATCAGCGCCGACACGGATCTGGCGGAGATGGAGTGCGGAGAAAATGAGTGGCTGGAGGATATCCGCCGCCAGGCCCAGCGCCTCACCGGACTGACAGAGGATTTGATCTACCTTTCCCGCATGGAAGAGGCCCAGCCACGGCTGCAGTTTTTGGAGTTTCCCATCTCGGATGTGGTGGAAGAGATGGCGCAATCCTTTCTGGCTCCGGCCAGAAGCCAGGACAAGAAGCTGGAGATTGAAGTCAAGCCCATGATCTCCTGCAACGGGGACGAGAAGGCGGTGCGGCAGCTGGTTTCCATTTTGATGGACAATGCGCTTAAGTATGCCCCGCCGGGAGGACATCTGACCCTGCGATTGGAACGGCAGGGACGGACGGTGGTGCTGACGGTGAGCAATACCACCGTTTACCCGGTGGACAAGGAGAGCTTGGAGCATTTATTTGATCGGTTTTACCGTGCCGATCAGTCCCGCAATACGCAGACGGGTGGGTATGGTTTGGGGCTGTCCATTGCCAAAAGCATTGTCAGTGCGCATCGGGGAAAGATTCGGGCGGAAAGTCCGGTGCCGGATCTTCTGACCATTGTGGTGAGCCTGCCGGGATAAAAACGCTCTTTTAACTTCATTTAGAGTGGCGGTGCGATACTGTTTCCATGACCACTCAGCAATGAAATACACAAAGTCCAGAAAGGAGTATGGAACTTTATGAATTCTTATCACCATGATTGGATGGAACCGCTGCCATCCGAGACGCCGCCTCCGGCATCTGAGCCGATCCGGCGCCGCAAACAGAAAAAAGGCCGCCGGATGGTCTCACTGGTGCTCAGCGCCGCGCTGTTCGGATCTGTGGCAGCCGGTTCTTTTTGCGGTGTGCAGCAGCTGCTGGGCGGCGAGAGCGGGGACGGAACCACCGCGGCGGAAACCGGCACGCTGACGATGCTCTCCAGCACCTCCGGCACCACAGTCCGTTACGGAATGGATGTGTCGGATATTGCCGCGATGGCGCTGCCGTGCGTGGTGTCCATTACCAATATCTCCGTACAGGAGGTGCAGAGTTTCTTCCATCGCTTTGGCCCCAACGGTTCGGGGCAGACTCAGCTGGAGGAGACGGTCAGCTGCGGTTCCGGTGTCATCATCTACAGTGATGAAGAGGCGGATGCGCTGTACATTGTGACCAATCAGCATGTGGTGGCCGATGCCGTGACGCTGTCGGTCAGCTTTGCGGATAATTCCGTTTACGAGGCCCAGCTGTGCGGAACGGACTCGGAACTGGATTTGGCGGTGCTGAAGGTGGCGCTGTCAGACTTGTCGGAACAGACCCTGGAGCAGATTGACGTCATTGCCATTGGAGATTCCGACGCACTGGAAGTCGGCGAACAGGTGGTGGCCATTGGCAATGCCCTGGGCTATGGCCAGTCGGTGACCACAGGAATTGTCAGTGCGCTGAATCGCAGCATTACCAATGAGGACGGTACAACGTCCACCTATATTCAAACCGATGCGGCCATCAATCCCGGTAATAGCGGCGGCGCGCTGCTGAATCTGGATGGTGAGCTCATCGGGATCAATACGGCCAAGCTCTCTTCCACCGATGTGGAGGGCATGGGATATGCCATCCCCATCTCCGATGTGATGGAACGGATTGCGGAACTGATGACCCAGACTACAGAGCTTTCCCTGCCTGCTGCCCAGTCCGCTTTCAGCGGCAGAACGCAGAGCGGGCGGAGCGTGTGACGGCCGGAGTTTTCCCCTCCTCTCCGGCACGCTGCAAAGCCGCGAAGCGGCACACAGCAGGCTTTTCCAGCCCCCGGGCCCCAAAGGGTCCCGGGGGCTGGTGCATTTTTGCCGACAGGGAAAATACGGCGGCGGGGTTGACAAACGGATACTACACATGTAGTATAAAAATAGATACTACAAATGTAGGAGGTATCGGCATGCAGAAGTTATCAGACCGGGAGTGGATGGTTCTGGAGGCACTCTGGCAGATGGGGGATGCGGAGTTGGGGACCCTGGTGGAGCAGCTGCGTCCGCACACGGACTGGAACCGCAATACGGTGCTCACCTATCTGACCCGTATGGAGGCCAAAGGCCTGGTGCGGATTGACAAGGAAGCCGTGCCGCACCGCTATCAGGCGGGCGTGGACCGGGAGACCTGCCGTGCCCAGGAACGCCGGAGTTTTCTCAACCGGGTTTATCAGGGGGCTGCGGGGGATCTGGTGGCGGCCTTTTTGAAAGAGGGTGGGATTTCCGCCCGGGAGAAGGAGGAGCTGCGCAAGCTGCTGGATGAGATGGAGGTGTGAGCCATGCGGGATCTGTGGGGATTTTTGCTCCAGACCCTGACGGTGTCCGGTGCCGCAGTGCTGGTACTGGTGGTTAAGACGCTGCTGTGCCGGCAGCTCTCACCCCGGTGGCAGGCCGGGATCTGGTGCCTGGTGGGAATCGTGGCGCTGCTGCCTGCGGGCTGGGGCGGACGGTATGTGCTGGTGAACTGGCCCGCGGCGGTGGAGACCCTCAAGGCGGTTCTGGCCGGGGATTACAGTCCGCTCCGGGTGACGATGCCGGTCCCGCTGCCGGATGCCGCGCCGCAGACGGTGTGGCAGTGGCTGTTCTGGGTGTATGCAGTGGGAGCCGGCGGGTGGCTTATGTGGTATTTGATTGCTTATGTGCGGCTGCGGGCGGCACTGCACCGGGGAAAGCCCGCGGCTGCGGATGTGACGGCGGCGGTGGAGCAGACAGCTGCCCGATACGGCCTGGCTGCCTGCCCGGCAGTGGAGGTGGAAGGGATCTCTTCCGCATTTATTTGCGGAGTGGTGCGTCCGGTTTTGGCGGTGCCTGCCGGACGGATGACGGATGAAAAAGTGATCCTCCATGAACTGCTTCACTACCGCTATCACGACGTGGCCTGGGGAATGGGGATCTGCCTGCTGCGATGTCTGCATTGGTGCAATCCCCTGATGCAGTATTGCGCCAACCGGATGGGAAACGACCTGGAGGCTCTGTGCGACCAGCGGGTGCTGGAGCGCTTGGAAGGCGAGGAGCGCCGGGATTATGGCCGCATCCTGCTGTCCATGGCGGACGAGGCCTATGCCCGGGCGCCGGGAACCTCCTCCATGGCCAATGGCGGCGCCAATATTCGCCGCCGCATTCAGGCCATTGCCCGGTTCAAGCGGTACCCGGCTGGCATGGCACTGGTGTCGGTGTGCATGAGTGTGGTGCTGGCGGCACCGTTGGTCGTGGGGAGCCGGGCGCACGGCGTCTATCTGGGAGAGCATTCCCTGCCGGGAACCCTGGACATGGAGGTGGCCCTGGCGACCGGCCGGACTACCTGGTGTACCACGGCGGCTGGTGCCCTGGACAGCTATGGCAAGGCGCTGCTGACGCAAAGCGGCGTACTGCGGGCCATGTGTGCGCCCCAGGCCCAGCAGGCGGATCTGGCGGAGGGCGTTCTCCGGCGGGAGCGCGCCGGGATCCAGCCGGAGTGGGAGACAGGACTGCCCTGTCCGGCGGATCAAACCCGGGGATACTTTCTTTACAATCTCCGGCAGTTGGAACCGGAGGTGTATGAGGGCCTGATGGTGGTTGTGCTGTCCTACCCGCCGGACGGACAGCCGGGGGAGGAGAATTGTCTGGATCTGGCGGTGCAGACGGTTCAGGCGCAGAAGGAGGACGGCCGCTGGGTGGTGGTGCCCCAGGAGGATTTCCAGGCAGTGCGCACCCAAGAGCCGGCGCTGCTCTGGGGCTGTTCGGAACTGCCTGGGATCGATTATGCGGGAAAGGTGGGAGACCTGGAGATCAGGGTCTGCTACCAAACGATCACCGAGGTGGACAATGCCCTGACGCAGAGCGGCTGGCTGGGCAGCACCACCTCATTTGATGTCACTCCAAAGCCCGGTGCGGTTTTTGAGGAAGTGCGCGACATGCAGTGGGGCACTTGTACCTTTGTGGGTGCAGAGGAGCAGAAGAACAGCATTACCCGGTTGGGATTTTCCGTCGCACCCATGTGGGAACGGGATGAAGAACCACCTGCCCTTCGGAGACCGGGCGGACAGAGCAGCGGGTCCAGCAGCGATGGCACGAACTGGGGCAGTGTCAGTCTGGAACCGGGATGGGGGCCCACCGTACGGATTTTCGCCGGAGGCAGCGGCGGAACCTACCATCCGACATGTCCCGTTCCGGAGGCGTTCTGGGCCGACCTCTATTGTAATGGAGAGCGGCTGACGGATACGCCGGCTGTATTGGAACAGGAGGGATTGTCATGACGCAGAGGCAGACCTTGTATGCCGGGGTGTCCCGGGCGGCATGGGGATACTTCTTTCTATACTTTGATATCCGGCTGGGGCAGCTGAACATTCTGCCGGAGTTTGGCGCATATCTGCTGTTTCTCTCCGCCATTCATTTGCTGGAGGGGCAGCGGCGGGATTTGGCGCTGCTGCGTCCGCTGGGGTGGTTGTTAGCGGCATGGAGCGGTCTGGGCTGGGCTGCAGAGCTGCTTGGCGCAGCGGTGGATTTTCCCGTAGTGGGAATTGTGATCGGTGCAGTGCAGATGTATTTCCATTTTCAGATGATGACCGATTTTGCGGCACTGGCGCAGACCTACCAGGGGGCGGACCAGACGCTGGACCGGCGGCTGCTTCGCTGGAGAACGTTGCAGACGCTGCTTTTGACGGCAACAACCATATTGTTTTATCTGCAGGAGCGGCTGCCGGAAGTGTGGGCGGCTGTGATGGTGGTGCTGGCCGTAGTATATATTGTGGCGGGAATTTCGCTGATGGCGGCGTTGTTTGCCCTGCGGCGGTGCTTCCGGGACCCGCCGCCGGAACCGTACACCCCTACCTGGTCATAACGGAATCGTTCCGCTTCGGCGGAACGATTTTTTTATATTGCGTCACCTTTCTGCACCTTCATACGTCTAAGAAGTACAGTTATGAATACACGGTAATTTTCGAAACTGTTATAATCTGAAAACAACAGGAATTCCCTGGAAAAAACATTGATAATCCTTGATTTTACGGGGAAAACACACTGTGTTACGGTTATGTTACAAACGAATAAAACGTATTGATTTACGAAACGGACCGTGTTATATTCATCATGCAAAGCGGAACACCGGAAGGCCGTCCCGGGGTAGATACGGGTCGGCTAGCCACGGTATGTGCGCCGGAAACGCCGAACGGAATTCCGCTTTGATCACAGCGGCGGATTTGACCGCCAAAATCAAAAGGCGGAAACAAACCATGAAAAAGTTCCTGTCTATGGTTCTGGCACTGGCGATGAGCACTTCCCTGTTCACGTTCAGCGCCAGCGCCAAGGACTTCACGGACAGCAGCAAGATCAAGTACAATGAAGCTGTTGACGTGGTGTCCGCCCTGGATATCGTCGACGGTTATGCCGACGGTTCCTTCAATCCCTCTGCGACCCTGACCCGCGGCGCTGCCGCCAAGATCATCTGCAACATGATCCTGGGTCCCACCACTGCCGACGCCCTGTCTGCAGACACCGCTCCTTTTAAGGATGTGCCCGCCAATCACACCTTCTCCGGCTACATCGCGTACTGCGCACAGAAGGGCATCATCTCCGGCTACGGCGACGGCACCTTCCGTCCCGCCGGCACCCTGACCGGTTACGCTTTCATGAAGATGCTGCTGGGCGCCCTGGGCTATGATGCCGACATCGAGGGCTACTCCGGCTCCAACTGGACCGTGGCCGTGGCCAAGCAGGCCATGGGCATCGGCCTGGACGACGGCAACGACAAGTTTGTCGGCACCCAGGCGGTCACCCGCGAGGAGGCTTGCCTGTATGCCTTCAACACCCTGACTGCTGACGTCGTGGAGTACGGCTCCAAGACCACGGTCAACGTCAACGGTGCTACCGTCGTGGTGGGCGGCAATGAGGCTACCAAGGTTTCCAACACCGCTGCGGCTTCCAAGCACTACAACGATGAGGCTGACGGGGTCATGCAGTTCTGCGAGCAGTACTTCAAGGATCTCAAGCTCAAGAGCGGCGAGTCTCAGGACGAGTTCGGCCGTCCTGCCAAGACCTGGTACAACAAGACCAACAAGATCGGCACCTATGCCAAGGAGGCCGACGTGGTCTACACCGCCAAGACCAAGGCTGAGACCATCTACAAGGATCTGGACCTGAGCAAGGCCTACAACTACGCTACCGTGGTGGACGGCGTGAAGGGCTCCGACTTTGTGGTTACCAAGAGAGACGGCACCACCGTCAACGGCGCTACCGGCGATGCCGATACCAAGGTCGGCTCCGGCAACGGCTCCCTGATCGAGGTCTACAAGGATGAGCAGGTCATCACCGTGATCAACACCTACCTGATGCAGGTGACCGGCGATTACGACAAGAAGGATGAGACCCTGTCCCTGACCGAGATCGATGAGGTCAAGGCCTCCGGCGCCAAGAGCTTCAAGCTCTCCAGCGACGATTTCGACAACCTGGCTTCCTTCTCCGATGAGGAGTATGTCCTGGTGACCGTGGCCAACGGCGACATCAAGTCCATTGCCAAGGCTGAGAAGGTTACCGGCACTGTGACCGAGTACGTCAAGGAGGATACTGTCACTGCCGGCGGCACTGTGTACAAGTACTCCGCCATGAACGATGCTTCCGACAAGAGCTATGAGCTCAAGTCCGAGTACGCCCTGTACTTGGATCCCTACGGCTATGTGCTCTACACCGACGGTGTGGAGGCTGAGGACAACTACGTCTTCATCTCCGAGTTCGCCAAGAACAGCCAGCTGACCACCAACTCCAAGGTTGTGGCCTACGCTTACTTCCTGGACGGCAAGGATGACGAGATCACCATCGACAAGGTGAACAACAGCAAGGTTACCGGCACCAACGTCAGCGGTTCCAACCTGACCAACGTGGACGGCAAGTCCGTCAACGCCGGCGCCTGGTTCAAGTACACCCTCAAGGACGGCAAGTACAACCTGACCTCTACCACCAAGAGCAAGGGCAACGACAACGTCGGCACCAACGTCACCGTGGTCAACTATGACTCCAAGGGCGTCATGATCAACTACGGTTCTGGCACCACCAAGGGCAACGCTGCCACCGTGTTTGTGATTCTCAAGTCCAACGGTGATGTGAAGGTTTACACCGGCATCAAGAACGTGCCCGATATCGCCTCTCACGCTTCCAACAACGATACCTATGTCTCCGTCTATGAGGACAGCGGCTATGCCAAGTACGTCTTCGTCAAGCAGGGCAGCGGCACCGTCACCGGCGGCTCCAACAGCTCCGACGTGGTGTTCCTGACCGCTCCCGACAAGATCGGTACCGACGCCGACGACAACAGCTACTATCGTTACAGCGCCATCCTCAACGGCGAGGAGACCAAGGTGAAGCTGGATACTGCCAGCAACACGCTGGGCGGCTACCTGTACACCGAGATCGAGTATGATGAGCACGGCTACATCACTTCTTGGGAGAAGGTGGACAGCACCTACGCCAACAACAACAAGAAGGACTTCTCCTACAATGCTGTCAACGGCACGGTCACCCAGAAGAGCAGCACCATCACCATCGACGGTGTGGGCTACTACCTGGCCAACAACGCCAAGATCTTCCTGATCGAGGGCGACGATGTCACCGTGGTCACCGCCAAGAAGCTGGCTACCGACTACAAGACTGCCGCTCTCAAGGCCAACGTCACCGGCGTTCTGAACGCTGACGGCGAGTACAGCGCGCTGTACATCTGCAAGTAATTCCTTCGGGATTGCCTGCGGGCCTGAAAGGGAACGAAAGATCCCGCACCGTATGGTGCGGGATCTTTTTTTGCCCGGCAAATTTCAGCTTCCCATTTGATGATGGATGTATTACGATGGGAGTATTCAAAGAGCCGGATTTCCCGGCAAGGAGATGAGACCATGAATTATACAGCTGCCGTCATTACCGTCAGCGATTCCTGCAGCGCCGGAACCCGGCAGGATACCAGCGGTCCCCGGGTGTGCGCCATGGTGGAGCAGGCGGGGTATCAGGTCATTTACACCGGAGTGGTGCCCGATGATCCGGACCGGATTCAAAACGCACTGGTGCACTGTGCGGATATCCTGCGGGCTGATCTGATTCTCACCACCGGGGGGACGGGACTGTCTCCCCGGGATATGACGCCGGAGGCTACCCGGACGGTGGTGGACCGGGAGATTCCGGCCATCCCCCAGGCGATGCTGTTTGCCAGCCTGCAGATTACCCCCCGGGCCATGCTCTCCCGGGCGGCGGCGGGAACCCGGGGACAGTCCCTGATTGTCAATCTGCCGGGATCGGAAAAAGCTGCCCGTGAAAATCTGGAAGCGGTGCTCCATACCCTGGGCCACGCTCTGGAGATGATCCGGGGCGGCGGTCACAACTAACGCCGAAAAGCAATTGCCAACGGCGCGGGGTTCTGCTACAATAGGGTTATATTCAATTGAGAATAACGGTGGGGCCTATGGAAGATACGTTTGGCCGGACAATTACATATCTGCGGCTGTCGGTGACGGATCTTTGCAATTACCGCTGCCGGTACTGTATGGCGCCGGAGGGCGTGGAAAAAACGGCCCATGACGCGGTATGCTCCTTGGAGGAGCTGCGGGATATGACCGCCGCGGCAGTGGCGTGCGGGGTGCGGAAAGTGCGCATCACCGGCGGGGAACCGCTGGTGCGCCGGGGCATTGTGGACTTGTGCCGCATGGTCAAGGAGATCCCCGGTGTCAAGGAACTGTGCCTGACGACCAATGGGAGCCTGCTGGGGTCCCTGGCCCTGCCGCTGCGGGAGGCGGGGGTGGACCGGCTGAACATCAGCCTGGATACCCTGCGGCCGGACCGGTTCCGGACCATCACCCGTTTGGGGGAACTGTCCCAGGCGTGGGAGGGCATTGAGGCGGCGGAGGCAGCGGGATTTTCGCAGCTCAAGCTCAACTGTGTGTTGATGGGCGGCATCAACGACGATGAAATCGAAGATTTTGTGAACCTCACCAAGACCCACCCCTGGCAGGTTCGGTTTATTGAGCTGATGCCCATGGGCGTGTGTGCTGGGTGGGACCGGCGTGCGTTTTTGCCGGTGGAAACGGTGCGGCAGCGGTGTCCGGACCTGGAAGCCGTGGGAGCAGAAGGCGTGGCATCGTGCTACCGCCTGCCCGGCGCCGCCGGGACGGTGGGGCTGATTGCACCCATGAGCCACGTCTTTTGCGGGGACTGCAGCCGGATCCGGATTACGGCGGACGGGAAGCTCAAGCCCTGTCTGCACTCGGGGGAGGAGATTCCCCTGCGGGGCCTGACGGGGGAGGATTTGGTCCAGGCGGTGCGCCAAGGCATTGCCCGCAAACCGGAGCGCCACCATCTGGAGCGCCGGGGCGGCAGCGAGACCCGGCGGAGCATGAATGAAATTGGAGGATGAGGGCATGGAATTGACCCATTTCAACCCGGAGGGCCGGGCACAGATGGTGGATGTCAGCGCCAAGGAAGCCACCTTCCGGGTTGCCCGGGCAGCTGCCACGGTGCGGATGGCCGCCGCCACGGCGGAGAAAATCCGGGCCGGACAGATTGGCAAGGGCGATGTGCTGGCAGTGGCGCAGGTGGCGGGCATCATGGCCGCCAAGAAGAACAGCGAGCTGATTCCCATGTGCCATCCGCTGATGCTGACCAAGGTGGACCTGCGCTTTTCCCTGGAGGAGACGGCGCTGCGGATCTTCAGCGAGGTCCGCTGCCGGGGGGAGACCGGTGTGGAGATGGAAGCTCTGACTGCGGTATCCGTGGCGGCGCTGACGGTATACGATATGTGCAAGGCGGTGCAGAAGGATATGGAGATCACGGATATCCGGTTGCTCTATAAGGAAGGCGGGAAAAGCGGCGTGTATCGCCGGGAGGGCGAGGCCCGTGTCACGGCGGTGAACATCAGTGAGCGCCGGGGAACGCCCAAGCACCCGGTCCCCTACCTGGAACTGCGGCTCCACCACGGCATTGTGGGGGACGCCCATGCCGGGGACTGGCACCGGCAGATCAGCCTTCTGGCGGAGGAGAGCGTGGACAAAATGCGCGCCATGGGACTGACGCTGACGCCCGGCGCCTTTGCTGAAAATATCAACACCACCGGAGTCGGATTGACCGCGCTGCCGGTGGGAACGGTGCTGGAGATCGGCGAGGCGGCGGTCCGGGTGACGCAGATCGGCAAGGAATGCCACAGCGACTGCGAGATCCGCCGGATTACCGGCCAGTGCGTGATGCCCACGGAGGGAATTTTTGCCGAGGTCGTGCGGGAGGGCCGGATCTATCCCGGCGATGCCATTGTGATTAAAAAGGAGTGCGGCGATGAAGTGCATTGAGACGAAGGACGCTGTGGGCCATGTGCTCTGCCATGACCTGACGCAGATCATCAAGGACCAGTATAAGGGCGCCCGCTTTCAAAAGGGCCATGTGGTGCAGCCGGAGGATATCCCGGTGCTGCTCTCCATGGGTAAGGAGCACCTGTACGTCTGGGAGATGACGGAGGGAATGGTCCATGAAAACGACGCTGCGGAGCGGCTGCTGGCTCTGTGTGCCAACGACCACATGGAGCGCAGCGCCGTCAAAGAAGGGAAGATCGAACTGACTGCCGCCTGTGACGGATTGTTCCGGGTGGATTCCCGGCGGCTGCTGGCGGTCAACAGCGGGGACGAAGTGATGATCGCCACCCGCAAGGGCAATACCGCCGTCCGCAAGGGCGACAAGCTGGCGGGCATGCGGGTGATTCCCCTGGTGATCCGGGAGGAGGTGCTCCATGCCGCCGAAGAGGCTGCGGGAGATACGCCTCTTCTCGAACTGCTGCCCTACGTCAAAAAGACCGCCGCCATTGTGGCCACCGGCAGTGAGGTGAAAAAGGGCCTGATTCAGGATACCTTCACGCCGGTGGTCCGGGAGAAGCTGGCGGCCTATGGCATCGAAACCATCGAGGTGGTCTACTCCGGCGATGGAGTGGAAGCCGTGCGCGATGCGGTGCTGGCTATGCGGGAGCGCAAGCCGGATCTGATTTTGTGCACCGGCGGCATGAGTGTGGACCCGGACGACAACACCCCCGGCGGGATTCGGGCCGCCGGTGCCCGGATTGTGACCTACGGCGCCCCGGTGCTGCCCGGCGCCATGTTCCTGCTGGGTTACTTCCCGGACGGCACGGCGGTGATGGGATTGCCGGGGTGCGTGATGTACGCAGGCGCCACCATTTTTGACCTGATCTTGCCCCGGGTTGCCGCGGGCGTGGAAGTGACCCGGCCCGATATCGCCTCTCTGGGCGAGGGCGGACTGTGCCTTGGGTGCAAACCCTGCCATTACCCCGACTGCCCCTTTGGACGCTGAGCGGATCCGCTGCCGGAGACGGCGGCGTTCCGTTTGTCAAGCGTTCATCTCAGACGAGAATAACGTGATCTCGGGGCAGGAAGCCCCTGATGAATTGACACGGAAAGGAAGAACGAATATGATGAAAAAAATTGGTGCGCTGGTGCTGGCACTCTCGTTGACGCTGTCCCTGACGGCCTGCGGACAGAAAGCGGAGCAGACTGCCGCGCAGGAAGAACCGGAGAGCGGGGAAGCGGAGCCGGTGGAACTGGTGGTGTTTGCCGCCGCATCCATGACGGAGACTCTGACGGAGATTGCAGATCTTTACCAGGATGCAGCGCCCAATGTGACGCTGACCTTCAACTTCGGCTCCTCCGGGACCCTGCTGACGCAGATCGAGGAGGGGGCGGAGTGTGATCTGTTCATCTCCGCGGCGTCCACCCAGATGAACGCTCTGGACGGGACTCTGGCCCAGGATGCGGAGAAAAACCCCGACGGCCTGGACATGCTGGTGCCCGGCAGCCGCATTGACCTGCTGGAAAACAAGGTGACTCTGGCGGTGCCGGAGGGGAACCCCAAGGGAATTGAGAGCTTTGACCAGCTGGCCCAGCTGCTGGCGGACGGATCGGTGTTCCTGGCCATGGGCAACAGCGATGTGCCGGTGGGACAGTACACCCAGAAGATTTTTGCCTATTACGGGCTGGATGAGGCGGCACTGGCGGAATCCGGCGTGCTGACCTACGGTTCTGATGTCAAGGAGGTCACCACTCAGGTCAGCGAGGCGGCGGTGGACTGCGGCGTCATTTACGCCACGGATGCCTTCTCCGCGGGGCTTACGGTGGTGGACAGTGCCACGCCGGAGATGTGCGGCCAGGTCATCTATCCCGCCGCCGTGATTCGGGGCGGGAACGAGGAAGCCGCACAGGCGTTCTTGGACTATCTGCAGACCGATGAAGCCATGGCAGTATTTGAAAGCGTGGGGTTCTCTCCCGCGTTTTGACGGATGAGTGCAGCGGGCGGGGCGGGCTTTGCCCCGTCTGTTCCCGGTGAGGAGGCATTGCATGGATTGGTATCCCCTCTATAACTCCCTGCGGATTGCCGCAATTTCCACCGCTGTGATCTTTTTTCTGGGAATTGCCGCGGCCTATTATATCGCCAAGCTGCCCCGGCTGATCAAGGGGATCCTGGATGTGGTGCTGACGCTGCCGCTGGTGCTGCCGCCCACGGTGGTGGGCTATTTGCTGCTGCGGGTGCTGGGGCCCAAGCGGATCATCGGCATGTGGGTGCTGGAGACCTTCGGCGTCAAGCTGGTGATGACTTGGTGGTCCGCCATTTTCGCCACCATGGTGGTAATCTTTCCCCTGATGTACCGCACGGTGCGCAGTGCCTTTGAGTCCTTTGACGAAACGCTCAGCTATGCCGGGCAGACGCTGGGCCTTTCCAACACCTATATTTTCTGGCGCATCCGGATGCCCTGCTGCCGACAGGGAATTCTGGCCGGAACTGTGCTGGCCTTTGCCCGGGCACTGGGGGAGTACGGTGCCACCTCCATGATTGCGGGCTATACGCCCGGCAAGACCGCCACCATCTCCACCACCGTCTATCAGCTCTGGCGCACCGGCGATGATGCACTGGCCTTCCGGTGGGTGCTGGTGAATGTGGCCATTTCCGCCGTGGTGCTGCTGGCGGTGAATCTCTTGGAGCGCAAGCACCCGGATGGGAGCAAAAGGAGGCGGCGGGTATGAGTCTGCGGGTGGACATTGAAAAACGGCTGGGAGACTTTACTCTGCAGGCAAATTTTGAGACCCGGGAGCAGACGCTGGCTCTGCTGGGAGCTTCCGGCTGCGGCAAGAGCGTGACCCTCAAGTGCATTGCGGGCATTATGACGCCGGACAGGGGACGCATTGAGCTGGATGGGCAGGTCCTCTTTGATTCCGGGAAGGGAATCAACCTGCCGCCGCAGAAGCGGCGGGTGGGGTATCTTTTTCAGCAGTATGCCCTCTTTCCCAATATGACGGTTCAGCAGAATATCCGCTGCGGAATCCGCACCCGGGGTGCGGAGCGGGAGCGGCTGGTCCGGGAGCAGATGCATCGCTTTCGCCTGGAGGGATTGGAGAAGGCGTATCCCGCCCAGCTCTCCGGCGGACAGCAGCAGCGGGTGGCCCTGGCCCGGATCCTGGCCGGGGAGCCCAAGGCCGTCTTGTTTGATGAGCCCTTTTCCGCCCTGGACAGCTACCTCAAATGGAGTCTGGAGGCGGAGCTGACCCAGATGCTTGCAGCCTTTTCCGGTCCCCTGGTGTGGGTTTCCCACGATCTGGGAGAGTGCTGGCGCAACTGCCGTACAGTCTGCGTACTGGAGCAGGGACGGACCGGACCGGTGACGGATCTGGAAACTCTGGTGCGCCGTCCGGCAACGGTGGAACAGGCCCGGCTTGCCGGCTGCCGGAACATCTATCCCGTCCGGCAGACACCGGAGGGCCTCCGGGTTCCGGGATGGGAGGCGGCGCTGCCGCTGCCTGCGCAGACCGGGACGGGATCTCTGTTGGGAATCCCGGCGGAGGCAGTGCGTGTGGACTGCGGCGGCACGCCGTGGACAGTGTGCCGGGTGGTGCGGGATATGGAGTGGACCGAGGTGCTGCTGCAGCCGGAGGGTGCAGCAGCGGATGCACCGGTGCTGTGCGCCCGCCTGGGGCCGGATCAAGCTGTGCAGGTGGGGGAAACCGTGACGGTGTCCTTTGATCCGGCGCGGCTGCTGATGCTGGAAGAGCGGACCGGGCGTTGACAAGCCCGGTCCGTCTGCATACAATGACAGAAAAGGTGTGTCCCCCGGAGTGGGAACGGCTGCTGCGGAGAGTGCCGGGCGGCGGAAGGAGGAACATATGATCGTTGTGATTCGCGGAGCGGGAGATCTGGCCACCGGCATTGCCCTGCGGCTGTACCGGAGCGGCTATCAGCTGGTGATGACGGATCTGCCGGAACCCACGGCCATCCGCCGTACGGTCTGCTTTTCTGAGGCCATCCGGCAGGGAGAGATGGAAGTGGAAGGCGTACGGGCTGTGTGCTGCACGGACGCGCGGGATGCCCGGAACCGGGTGGAACAGGGGCTGGTAGCGGTGCTGGGAGACCCGGCGGGCGCCTGTATTCCCGCGCTCAAACCCGGTGCGGTGGTGGATGCCATTTTGGCCAAGAAAAATCTGGGAACCGCCATCACCGACGCGCCGGTGGTGATCGGCGTAGGTCCGGGGTTCACCGCCGGTGTGGACTGCCACGCCGCGGTGGAGACCAAGCGGGGCCACACGCTGGGCCGGGCACTGTATACCGGTTCCCCGCTGCCCAATACGGGCGTGCCGGGCATCATCGGCGGCTATGGCGCCGAACGGGTGCTGCGCGCACCGGCGGATGGGACGTTTGTTCCCTGCATGGAGATCGGCCGGTTGGTCAAAGCCGGAGAAGTGGCGGCCACCGTGGAGGGTGTGCCCATGCTGTGCACCATTGACGGCTGCCTGCGGGGAATCTTACCGGCGGGGACGAAGGTGTTTGCCGGGATGAAGGCGGGGGATATTGATCCCCGGTGCCGCCCGGAGCACTGCATGTGTGCTTCGGACAAGTCCCTGGCGATAGGCGGCGGCGTGCTGGAGGCGCTGCTGCATTTCGGCTGTCTGCCGGAGCGGCGGTAAGGAGGCGCACATGGAGGATTTGAAGCTGGTCCGCACGCTGCTCGAACAGCTGGAGGCAGGGCGCAAAGCCGTGCTCTGCACGGTCACAGACGCCCGGGGCTCCGTCCCCCGGGGGCCGGGAGCGCGGATGGCGGTGCTTTCCGACGGCATCAGTCTGGGCACAGTGGGCGGCGGCGCCGTGGAACTGCAGGCGCAGCAGGATGCCCGGACCGTGCTGACGGATGGGACCGGTTCCGGCCCCCGGATCTATGATTTGGGGGCAGGCGGCCAGACCGGGATGGTCTGCGGCGGTGTGGTAACCATCTGCTTTACGCAGATCGACGCCGGAGCCCGGGCGGATCTTGGTAAGTGGGCGGAACTGTTGGAGTCCCGGCGGACCGGTGTGCTGCTGCTTGGTCCGGACGGCTGCCTGCGGGTGTTGGAGCAGGACGAGCAAGCGGCATCCGGCGCGGATGCGGCCATCTACCGGGAGGACATCGGCGGGGAAGGGGTGGTCTACCTCTTCGGCGCGGGCCATGTGGGCCGGGCGTTGGTGTCGGTGCTGACGGGACTGGAGTTCCCGGTTGTGGTGTATGATGAGCGGCCCGAGGCCGTCCGTCCGGAGGATTTTCCCACCGCTTTGGCGGTGGTGCAGGGAGAATTTTCCGACCTGTCCGCCCATATCCATTTGACAGCGGCGGATTATGCCGTGGTGATGACGCCGGGCCACTGTGCGGATTTGGCGGTGGTGCGGCAGGTGCTGGCCTGGGGGCCGTCCTATGTGGGCTGCATGGGCAGCCGGAAGAAGCGGGCATTTCTCCGGACAGCTTTGGCGGAGGCCGGATTTGCTCCCGAACAAATCGATACGGTCCATTTGCCCATCGGCCTGGAGATTGGAGCACGGACTCCGGCGGAGATTGCTATCAGCGTGGCGGCGGAGCTGATTGCCCACCGGGCGGCGCTGCGGGGAGGCGGAAGCGGGCCCTGTCCGGCCTGAACATCCGGAAATGAAAACAAGGAGCGAAGCACTGATTTGTGCTTCGCTCCTTATTATATATAGTAGTGTTTAGATTTCGTTCAGGTTTTCCCGGGGCCTTACCATTCGGCCACGGAGCCGTCCTTGTGGCGCCAGACGGGGTTTTTCCAGCTGTGGGGCGTCTTGGACTCCTCCACAACCAGCTCCCGGTTGACTTCCACGCCCAGGCCGGGAATCTGGGGCATGCGGACCATGCCGTCCACGAAAGCGAAGTCTGCCTGGTTCTTCACATAGTCCAGCACGCTCTTGCCCACGTTGTAGTGGATGCCGATGCTCTGCTCCTGAATGGCAGCGTTGTAGCAGGTGGCGTCCACATTCAGGCAGGAAGCCAGGGCAATGGGACCCAGCGGGCAGTGGGGGGCCAGAGCCACGTCGCAGGCCTCGGCCATGGCGGCAATCTTCTTGACCTCGGTCAAGCCGCCGGCATGGGACAGATCCGGCTGGATGATATCCACGCCGCCGGTGCGCAGCAGGCGCTTGAAGTCCCAGCGGGTGTAGAGCCGTTCGCCGGTGGCGATGGGGATGTTGCAGGCCGCAGCGATTTCCGGGAAGTACTCCATGTTCTCGCACAGAACGGGCTCTTCCAGGAACATGGGATCGAATTCCTCCAGCTTCTTGGCCAGAACCTTGGCCATGGGCTTGTGGACCCGGCCGTGGAAGTCAATGGCAATGCCGAAGTGTTTGCCGCAGGTTTCCCGAATGCTGGCCACCCGCTCCAGGACCTCGTCAATCTTGGCATAGGAGTCGATGAACTGCAGCTCTTCGGTGGCGTTCATCTTGACGGCAGTGAAACCGGCGTTCTTCTTTTCCAAAGCAGCCTGGCCCACATCGGCGGGACGGTCGCCGCCGATCCAGGAGTAGACCCGGATGGAATCCCGGCACGGACCGCCCATGAGCTGATAGACCGGGGCCTGGAAGACCTTGCCCTTGATATCCCACAGGGCCTGGTCGATACCGGCGATGGCGCTCATCAGCACGCCGCCGCCCCGGTAGAAACCGGCACGGTAGATCGTGCTCCAGATATCCTCAATCCGGGAGGGATCGTGACCGATGAGGTAGGGCTTCATTTCCTCCACGCAGGCCTTCACGGCGTCGCAGTGGCCTTCCAGCACCGGCTCACCCCAGCCGGTAATGCCCTCATCGGTTTCCATTTCCAAAAAGCACCATCTGGGCCGGACAAGATAGAGATTCAGGTTTGTGATCTTCATGGGAAGTTCTCCTTTTTGTTATTTTACCAGATATCCGCCGTCGACCGGAATGACGGCACCGGTGATATAGTCGCTGGCAGGGGAAGCCAGGAATACGCAGATGCCCTTCATGTCGTCCGGAGTGCCCCAGCGGTGAGCGGGAATCCGGTCGGTGATCTGCTGATAGCGGGGATTGGCGGGATCCATCAGGGCGGTGTTCATATCCGTTGCCATGTAGCCGGGGGCAATGGCATTGATCTGAATGCCCTTACCGGCCCAGTCGTTGCTCAGCGCCTTGGTCAGCTGGGCAATGCCGCCCTTGGAGGCCGCATAGGCGGGAATGGTCTGGCCGCCGAAGAAGGAGATCATGGAGGCAATGTTGATGATCTTGCCCCGGCCCTTGGGCAGCATGACCCGTCCGGCTTCCTGGCAGAGCACGAATACGGAGCTCAGGTTGACGCTGATGACATCGTCCCAGTCAGAGAGCGGAAATTCTTCCGGCTGATGACGCCGCTGGATGCCGTGGGCATTGACCAGAATATCCAGATCACCGCCCAGCAGTTCCATGCAGGAGCGGAAGCATGCCAGGGTCTGCTCCCGGCTGCCCAGATCCGCCTGGACGCCATGGCAGGCAAAGCCGCGGCTGCGGAATTCCTCCGCGACGCGGTGGACGCCCTCGGAGCTGCCGACGATGACCACTTCGCAGCCTTCTTCCAGCAGTCCTTCGGCCATGCCGTGTCCCAGTCCCCGGGTGCCGCCCGTGACGATGGCTTTCTTCCCCTTAATATCGAATCGATTCATCTTGTTTACTCCGTCCTTTCCTTATTTGTCGCAGGCCTGTTCGGCCGCATAGGTGTCCAGGTAGTAAATCGCGTCAATCAAAGTCTGGCGGGAGAAGTAGTGGGGCACGTTGGCAACGTTCCAACGCTTGCCGTAGACCTCGTCTACCAGAGCGCAGATGCTCTCGTCCCGGTTTTCCGCGGTCAGGCCCAGATCCTGGGTGCAGACCGGAAGACCGATGTCCCGGCAGAAGGAGAAAATCTCCGCAAAGCGGCTGTCATTCTGCACGATCAGCTGGATGAGCGTGCAGTATCCCACACCGGTTCCGTGCAGCAGCGGCTTGACGGGCAGCACATGGAACCCGGCCTGCAGGCCGTGGGCAATGGAGACGCCGGTGCACTCAAATCCCAGGCCGGAAAGCAGGACCGTGGCTTCCACCGCATCCTCGTAGGCCGGGGTGCGCAGATGCTGCCGGGCGGCCCGGATGGCGCTGCGGCCCTTTTCCAGCAGAATGTCATAGCTCAGTTTGGCAACAGACATTGCCATGAGGGTGGGACGGTAATCGCCGGCACCGGCATTGCAGACATTGTTGTTGGCGAAGGAGGCCTGGGCCTCAATATAGGTAGCCAACGCGTCGCCGATGCCGGAGACCATCATCCATGCAGGGGCCTGCACCGTGATCTCCGTGTCCACCACCACATAGTCCGGGTTCTTGTAGTGGACCATGAGGCGGGGCTGCTCATGGGGATTATTGATAATGGTATGGGTGGAGGTGGGAGCATCCGTGGTCAGAGCTGTGGGAACGCTGAAAAAGGCCTTCCGGAAGGTGGCACCCACGGCCTTGTTGATGTCGCAGGTCTGCCCGCCGCCGATGCCGATGAAGGTATCGGGGATCTGAGGAAGCGTATGGCAAAAGGCGATGAGCCGCTCCAGCGCTTCGTCGGAGGAGGCACCGGAAAATTCCACGGTCCAGGCGGTCATGCCTGCGGCCTGAAACAGCTCCGGAATTTTCACACTGTATTCCGGGTAAAAGAACGTGTCAATAATCGCCAGCGCAGTGGGGCCATAATTGGCTGCAAAGGCAGGCAGATTCCGGAGTTCGCCCGGCCCCTGTATGTAGCGGGAAGGGGATTGAAAGGCGCGGGATTCTTTGGCTTTTCCGCTGGGCATGAGAGAAAACCTCCTATTGCATAATCAGATAGATATTGTGCCTGCAGGACCCTGCTGAGAAGGCGGACGCCCAAACAGGCCAAGCTGTCTCAAGTATACAACAGGCACCATTTATTTTCAACATACGAAAACGATTTTCACAGGCCGGTTTTAAAAAATCTGAAAGCCCGCCGAAAAACCACCCCGGTTTTTGTGAAATATCCGCAAAAAACGGGGGAGGTTATTCTCCAAGCTGCGGTATTGACGCAAGGGGAGAGAAGGGCATATAGTAAAAAATACAGAATGGGTTGTCCCGCGGCTGTACCAGCCGGATATTGGCAACCCCCGAGACTATATAGAAAGTGGGACGATTGCTATGCAGTACCATCATGTATCGTATGAACAGCTGGAAACCTTTTGCCGCGAGGTGTTCAAGGGATATCATTTCACAGAGGAAGAGAGCCGTCAGATTACGGATGTTCTGCTGGCGGCGGATCTGTCGGGGATTGAATCCCACGGAATTCAGAGACTGATTCGGTACCATCAGGAAATCACCGGCGGACTGGTCAAGCTGGGCGCCAAGCCGGAAGTGGTATTTGAGACTCCGCTCTCCGCTGTCATCGAAGGCAATGACTGCATGGGTCAGACCCTGGGCATCCAGGCCATGAACATGGCTATTGACAAAGCCCGCCAGCATGGCTTCGGCATGATTACGGTGCGGAATTCCAATCACTATGGAATTGCCGGCTATTATGCCAAGATGGCTGTGAAGGAAGATATGATCGGCATGTGCATGACCAACACCGAGGCCATCATGGTGCCGACCTTTGGCCGTCAGGCCATGCTGGGCACCAACCCCATCGCCTTCGCGATGCCCGCTGATCCCGTCCCGTTCTCCTTTGACGCCGCCACCACGGTGGTGCCCAGAGGAAAGCTGGAAGTATATGTCAAGCGCGGCAACGGACTGCCCGAAGGCTGGGCGCTGGATGAGACCGGTCACGACAGCACCGATCCCAACCGCGTGCTCAAGAACATCATTGCAAAGGCCGGCGGCGGCATTCTGCCTCTGGGCGGCTCCGGCGAGCTGACCTCCGGCTATAAGGGCTACGGCTTTGCCATGCTCTGCGAGATCTGCACGGCCATCCTCTCCGGCGGCACCACGTCCAACTATATCTACAAGACGCCCGGCCGGGCCAATATCGCCCAGTGCTTTATCGCGCTGGACTATGGCATGTTTGGCGATAAGAAGGCAATCCGCGAGGCTCTGGACCGTTATCTCCAGGAGATCCGGGATTCGGATAAGGCAGAGGGACAGGAGCGGATCTTTATTCACGGCGAGAAATCCGCTGAGGCCCGGGAGCGTGTCTTGCGGGAAGGTGTGTCTTTGAATGAGAAGACTTATGAAGAGATGAAGATGATTGCCGCCTATACCGGCGCAGAGGCATATCTGCCGCCCTACCTGGATTAACTTATCCTTTCAATGTGATGGGAGTTCCCGAAGGGGATAAGGATAAAGATAAGCAATG
>CABUDN010000001.1 GCA_902490355.1 uncultured Oscillibacter sp. | reverse complement strand
TAAAGGAATGTGACTGGAGTTCAGACGTGTGCTCTTCCGATCTGAAATGAAAAAGCGGAAACTCTCAGCCTTTTGGTCCGGATGTCTGGCCACCGCGGTGACCCTGGCCCTGGGAACCACCGTACTGGCTGCCAGCGGTCAGGTGACATTCAACTTTGCCAACGTGGCGGTAGACGGGAAGACCACGATCGCGGCGGGGACCACCATCACGGCCGCCAACGGACAGCAAGTCCCTTCTTCCATTCTGTATACCGATGCCGCCGGAGGGAAGACCAACTATCTGCCCATCCGGACAATCAGTGAGCTGCTGGGCGTGGAGATCGGGTATGACTCCGCCACAAAAACCGTTTTGCTGGGGGAACAGAGTGCCGAAAATACAAGCGGGGAAGCGTATTGGCAGCGGAGTGTGGACGGAACTTCCTTCGACTATACCAGTGAGCGGCCGCTTACGCCGTATACCGATCCGCCGGCATGGAGTCCTGCCTGGCTGCCGGACGGCTGGGGGCTGTCGGAGTCTTCCGGCGGAACCAGTTGGTCCTCGTATCGCTACCGCGGCGACACCGGGACGCTCACCTTCCGCTGTGAATATCCCGACGGCGGTTCCGTTGGAGCTTCCGTTCGGTATGAGCAGACGGTTCAAAACTGCCGGCAGGTGACCATTCAGGGGCGGACCGCAGACCTCTATACGGAAGAGGAGAGGACCTACCTGGTCTGGGAGGGACAGGACGGCATTCTCTTCTGGTTCTCCGGGAACAAGATCAGCGAAGACGATCTGATCAAGGTGGCGGAGAGCGTGCAGCCGGTGACCGGCCAGATGCCAGATTTCCAGATGACCTGGGTACCGGATGACTATACAAAGTATGAACGTGTGCCGCGGGGAAATGCGGTGCAGGAGACATGGCTGGGACCCGATACCAGTTTTACTCTGCTGTATGCCGCCGTGCCGCTGGAGCTGCCGGACGGTGTACCGGAATCCCTCCGGGTGAACGGCGCGGAGGCACAGTATTGGCAGGCAGAAGAGCCTTACGAGAGCAGCGGCGGGTCCATGACGGTCAATGGAGAGCCGGTGGAGGGCGGCCAGGCTGAGGTCGCGGGCGTAACGGTCAGTGTGGGCACCGTCGTTGGGCCCAATGTTGCCGGAGTCAACACCTTGGCTTGGACGGACCCGGACAGCGGACTTTTCTTCCGGCTTCATGGAACATTGGACCGGGAAACCCTGGTCCGCATCGCAGAACAGATCCGGTGAGGACGGTGACGGCGCAGCCGGTGTCCGCATGCGGGAAGCGCCGGCAGAACCCTGCGGAAAACGAGCGGCGGAAGGCCCTGATTCCATGAGAATCAGGGCCTTCCGCTTGGCTTGCGGGGACCGCGGCGGGACGGTTATGCGTTTGCCGGCTGGCGCGTGAATATGCGGCGAAACAGCAGCCGGGTGATGGGACCGGCAGCAAAGAGATTCCAGAGCAGAGCCATGGGGAAATTCTTCAGCACGGTTCCAACCCAGTAGGCGGGCAGCTGCGTCCAGCTTCCGTGGGCCATAAGAACGGAAAATAAGATGGCTGCCACGGCGCTCATGGTGGGGCACATCACAAGGACCGTACAGCTGGAGATCCATACCGTGCGGATAAATGGGCTGTCCTCCGGGCGGCAGATCAGAGCGGCCAGTTTGCGGCCCGCCCGGTTGCCCCACAGGCTGGAAAACAAGAATACAAAAATCCACATATAGCTTGCTTCCAGCAAGGCGTCCCCGAATACCCGGTTGGTCATTTGGGAAAGTCCGCCTTCCTTGAGGGCAATATTGTATACTTCCATCCCATACGCCATGGAGACCGACATCATCAGTCCAAATAGGATTCCCTGCAGTTTGGTTTTCGGCATAGTTGTACGCTCCTTTCAAAAACAAAAAAGCGTGTCACGACAAATCTTGTCATGACACGCTTTGCGGAATAGAATGGCTACACGCAATTTGTATAATAGCCGCAAAAAAATGAAATGTCAAGGCGAAATGCCGCGCTGCGTGCAGCCCTGCACCGGCTGCCGCAGCTGAGGATTTCAAAGGCAATGGCGGATGTCTGCACGCGGCTTTCGTGAAAAGAGAATCAACCCACAGCCCCGGACGGAACCTCCATCCGGGGCTGTGGGTTTGCAAAGCTTCCGTGCCCGCCGGCAGAATCAAGGGCTTCATCCCCCTTCGACTCCGGAGAGAAGAACCCTTACAAAAGAGCTGGATCCGCGCCGGCAGAAGATGCTTCGGGGAATTGGGGCGGTGCGGTGAGAAGGCGAATCTCCCGGGCAAATGCCGGATACGCCTGACAAAGCGCGTCGGCATCGGCATCCGTGTAGTCCGAATCGGTGTAGGCCGGGGCCATGGTGGTACCCAGGAAGGCCCACTGTCCGCCGTCCAAAAGCCGGGAGCCCTGCCACCAGCCCGCGGGCACCACAAACTGCACCTCCATGCCGGAGAGCACATCCTGGCCCAGGAGAACGGTGCGGGGCGGCCCCTGGGGAGGGATCAGGAACAGGGATACCGGGTCTCCCAGATAAAAATGATAAACCTCGTCAGTGGGCAGCCGGTGAAGCCGGGAATAGGACTGGGGCGTGATGAGATACGCAATGGCAGATCCGGCGGCCTTGCGGGTGCCGGCGGGGTACTGCGGGCCGAAGGCCTCGGCGGGAAGCTCCCGGGCACTGCAATAGGTCCTGCGGTACAGTCCCCCCTCCCCGGTCAGCGGGGCGAGGTGAAAGCGTTGAATCAGATCTTCCGGTGTCATGTAATCTCCTCCTGCAGGGGGACCGAAATCCAGGCCCCGTTGTGCTGTGCACTCTCCAGCACGGCGTTGCACAGCTGCACATTCCGCATGCCGTCGGCAAAGGTGGGATATCCCGGCTGCGCCGAGGGCGCACCCGCGGCGACATCCTGATAGACCGCGCCGATGAGGCTGCGGAAGGTGTCGGCAAAGCCGGAACCAAAGGCGAAGACCTGGGAACGAACGCCCTCTCCCCTGCGGGCCCGGCACAGCAGCGTGGGCTGCTCGGAGTTCCACCAGAGATTTTCCTGCTCGCCGGTGATTTCCAGGCTCAGATGGTTGCACCGCCCCTGGGAAAGCTCGGAGAGCACCACCGCGCCCATGGCCCCGTCCTCAAACCGCAGGCTGATGACGGCGGCGTCCTCGCTGTCCACGGCCATGGGGGTACGGTTTGGCCCGGGTTGGGCGTGCATTACGCCGTTTTCCACATAGCGGGTGGGGTGGAAATGGTCAAACTGGGCGCTGATGGCCGTAATGCGCCGGGCGCTGATCCACTGGGCCAGATCCATCCAGTGGGAGCCGATCTCCGTGACCGCGTGCATCCGCCCGGCCAGCTGGGGATTCATCCGCCAGTCCACCGGCGCGGGCAGGGCGCCAAACTCCTGCAGGTAGCTGCCGTGGATCAGCAGCACCCGGCCAAAGTCCGGGGCCTGGACGGCCTTGCGGGCAGCCTGGCAGGCGGTGTGGAACCGGACATTGAAGTTGACGGCGCAGACCCGGCCCGTCCGGGCGGCCAGCCGGGCCAGGCGGCGGGCCTGTTCATCGGAAAAGCACAGGGGCTTTTCACACAGGACGTGTTTGCCCTGTTCCAGCAGAGTGACCGCCATCTCATAGTGCAGGTTGGGCGGCGTGCAGATGTGGACGCAGTCAATCTCCGGAGTAAACAGCATGGCAGGATCGGTCCCCCAGCGGGGAATCCCCCAGCGCTGTGCAAACGCCCGGGCGCCGTCCTCCGTCCGGCTGACCACCGCCGCCACGGCAATGCCGTTGGACCTGAGAGCATCCATGTGGGTGTTGGCAATTCCGCCCGCACCCCAAATTGCAGCTGTTGGCATGGCAGGTCCCTCCTTTTTTTATTTCATATCTACACAATACCACATAATCAGACATAAAACAACAAGAATCCTTGACAGGAACCCCTTGGTTGTTATAATGGAGGTATCAAACAGTGAGGAGTGTTGACAGGTGGACAAGGACAATATCATGCATCAGGACACTGTGGCGCTGGACCCTCAGACGGAAGAGCTGGTGATTCTGGATCAGACCCGGCTGCCCGGGCAGACGGTGTTCCTGCGGCTGTCTACGGCGGAAGCCATCTATCAGGCAATCTATACTCTGCAGGTGCGCGGCGCCCCGGCCATCGGCGTGGCGGCGGCCATCGGCATCTATGCCGTGTGCCGGCGGATGCCGGAGACGGATTACGAGACCTTTGCCGCGGAATTTGAGCGCATCCGGGCTTATCTGGTCAGCGCCCGGCCCACCGCGGTCAATCTGGCGTGGGCTCTGGAGCAGATGGCGCAGGTGGTGCGGGAGCATGCCGGCTGCCCGGTGGCGGCGCTCAAGGACCGGCTGCGGGAGCGGGCCCTGGAGCTGCGGGATCAGGATATCCAGGTGTGCCGCGCCATCGGCGAGTACGGCCTGACGCTGATTCAAAACGGCGACGGCATCCTGACCCACTGCAACGCCGGACAGCTGGCCACGGTCCGCTACGGCACCGCCCTGGCGCCCATCCACGTGGGCCGGGAGCAGGGCATGCAGTTCCGGGTATTCACCGACGAGACCCGCCCCCTGCTGCAGGGAGCCCGCCTGTCGGCCTACGAGCTGTTCGCCGACGGGGTGGACACCACGCTGATCTGCGACAATATGGCCCCCTCGGTCATGCGCCGGGGATGGGTGCAGGCCGTGTTTGTGGGCTGTGACCGGGTGGCTGCCAACGGCGATACCGCCAACAAGATCGGCACGTCCGGCGTGGCCATCCTGGCAAAACACTATGGGATTCCCTTCTATGTCTGTGCGCCCATGTCCACCATCGACCTGAGCTGCCCGGACGGCAGCGCCATCCGGATTGAGGAGCGTCCCGGCGCGGAAGTGACGGACATGTGGTACAAAGAGCCCATGGCACCGGAGGGAGTCAAGGTCTATAACCCCGCCTTCGACGTGACGGACGCGGAGCTGATCACCGCCTTTGTGACGGAGCGGGGCATCATCCGCCCGCCCTTTGCTCCGGCTCTGAAGCGGCTCTTTGAGCGGACGGAGGATTAAGCCTCCGGCGCGTTTTCCAGCAGGAGCAGCTTGCGCTCCTGGGCCATCCAATGCCATGGGGCAGACAGGGGCTGATCGGTCACAATGCCCGCCAGCGCGTCAAAGCCGCAGATCTGCACAAAGGAGGTCTGGCCGAATTTGGTGTGATCCGCCACCAGATACACCCGTCCGGCCCGGCGGATGGCATCGCTGCGGAACGCGGCGCTTTGCTCGTTGCTGTCGGTGATGCCGCGGTCCAGGCTGACGGAGCGGCAGGAGACAAAGGCGCTGTCCACATAGTAGGGCGCCAGGGCAGCCAGGGCGGCCTCCCCCAGGAAGGACATGCTCTGCGGCTGCAAAACGCCGCCGATCACTTGCAGGCGGATGCTCTCGCTGTGGGAGAGCACGTCGGCAATGAGCAGGGAGTTGGTCAGCACTGTCAGGCGCATGTCCCGGATGGCCCGGGCAATCTCCAGTGCGGTGGTGGAGCTGTCGAGAAAAATGGAGTCTCCATTGCGGATCAGCTGCAGACACTGGGCGGCGATCTGCCGTTTGGCCTCCACATAGGAGGTCTCCCGCAGAGTCACATCCACCTCGTTGATGGCGCCGCCCTGGATGAAGGCGCCGCCGTAGGTCCGGGTCAGAACGCCCTGGGCCTCCAGAACTTTCAGATCCCGCCGGATGGTCTCCTCCGTGACGTCAAAGCGGCGGGCCAGATCGGACACCGCCACGCTTTTTTGTTCCTGAATGGTTTCTTTGATGCACGCTCTGCGCTCTACGGCCAGCATGGCATCCCCTCCCTCATATCGTGCTGGTGATTATGCACCAGTATAGAGGAACCTGTTGCAAAAAACAACCTGTTTGGAAAGTGAGATGATTCCCATGGCAAATGCCTGTACCGATCAGGAGGCCCGGGCAGCCATCCTGGAAATCGGGCGGCGGATGTTTGCCCGGCAGTATGTGGCTGCCAATGACGGCAATATCAGCGTCCGCACCGGGCCTGACCGGATCTGGGTGACCCCCACCGGTGTGTCCAAGGGCTATATGACCGAGGACATGCTGCTGTGTGTGGACCTGGAGGGCCGGGTTCTGGAAGGAACCGCGGCGCCCTCTTCGGAGATGAAAATGCACCTGCGGGTCTACCGGGAAAACCCGGAGGTGGGCGGTGTGGTCCATGCCCATCCCCCGGCGGCAACCTCCTTTGCCATTGCCAGAGTTCCCATGGACATGGCGCTTTTGACGGAGACGGTGTTCAATCTGGGTGTGGTGCCGGTGGCCCCCTACGCCACGCCGGGCACCCAGGAGGTGCCGGAATCCATTGCTCCCTTCTGCCGAACCCACAATGCGGTGCTGCTGGCCAACCACGGCGCCCTGACCTGGGGCCGCAGCGCCATGGAGGCCTACTACCGCATGGAGAGCCTGGAGGGCTCCGCCGTGATTTTGATGAATCTGGGATACCTGAACCGGCCGGGCTGCCTGCTGAAGCGGCGCGAAGTGGAGGCGCTGCTGGAAGCCCGGGAGAAGGCGGGGATTACCGCCGGCGGGGTTCCCCTATGTGCCGAGGACTGCGGCCAGGTGTGAAGCCCCATCCATTAGGAATTCATAAAAAAATGAGACGGAGTAATCCGTCTCATTTTTTTATGCACTTCAGGTGTTCTCAGTGGAAAGACCCAGGCGGACATACTGCTCCGCCGGTGCCTCATTTTCCTCCATGAGCTGCTTCATGGCCTCGATCATGCGGGATTCCACAGCCTCGTCGTGGAGGGGGTGGAGCTGTTTGGGGTCCTGCTCCAGATCGAAGAGCAGGTTCCCCTCTCCGTACAGCCCGTCAGGAGCGTAGAGGGCTTCCGGATCATTGGGGATCATGCCCATGCAGTGGCCCGGCAGCCGCAGCAGGGGCGTGCCCTTGGTGAAGTGGAAGTCCCAGCACATCTGGCCCTGGCGCAGCTTGTCCAGCGTGACGGAGTTGGGGTAGCTGGTGGGCGTCTGCATGTAGTCATACAGGTCGTCCAGATGCTCCCGCACCGGCGTGCGCATGTAGACATACCGGCCGTCCGTGACGTTGACATGGAAGCCGTGCATGCCGAAGAGCGCATATTCCCGTACCGGTTGGTCGGATGCCACGGTATCCCGCAGGGCCTTGCCCTGCATGTCCTGGGGAATGGGAACGTTGAAGAAGTCCAGCAGTGTGGGGGCGATGTCGATGGTCTGGCACAGGGCGCCGCGGTGCTCGTTGCGCACGCCGCTTCTGGGATCCCAGAGGAAGAAGGGGGTGTGGGCCAGCTCGTCGTAAATGGGTTCCCGCACCTTGCCCCACCAGTTGTGCTCGGTGAGCAGGAAGCCGTGGTCGGTGTTGACGATCAGCATGGTGTCTTTCCAGAGATCGTACTGGTCCATCCGGTCCAGCACCTGGCCCAGGTAGTAATCGCACATGCTCACCACAGCCCGGTACTTGTTGATGACGTGCTGAATCTCCTCTTCCGTCTCGCCGCTGTGTCCGACCCGGAAGTACTGGGGCCAGTCAAAGGGGCGGCCGTGGTATTCCTTTTCGTACAGGGACAGGAAGCGGTCGGGGACATAGTAGGGCTCGTGGGGATCAAACTCCTCCAGCTGCAAAAACCAGTTGTCGGAACGGAAGTTCTCATCGATGAACTCCAGGCCGTGCTTGAAGTTCTGGGCGATGGAGATGTCCTCCTCCTTGGGGGTGTAGTGGCGGTTGACGTATTCCTGGCGGCCGCAGTTGTCCTGCCGGCCGTACAGGTGCTCCGGCACGTCGAAATCCACCCGGCCCTTCCAGGGATCGCCCTCGGGGCCCCGGGCATACTCGAAGGAGTTGTACTTGGTCTGATAGTCGGAGCCGCCCTGCTCCCAGTAGTGCCAGTGGTCGGTCACCAGGTGGGTATAGACGCCGTTTTGCTTGAGCAGCTCGGGCATGGAGTCGTCATAGAGCTCAATGGGACCCCAGCCCCGGTGCAGGAAGTTGTACCGGCCGGTGTGAATCTCCCGCCGGGCAGGCATGCAGGGCAGGCTTCCGGCGTAGAAGTTGTCGAAGGTGGCGGCATGCTCCGCCAGACGCTGGAAGTTGGGCGCCACGATGTCCAGCCCGCCGTAGGGCGGCAGCATGATGCGGTTGAGGGAATCAAACATGACCATAATGGCTTTCATAAAGGAACAAACCTCCTTATTCTTCGCCGCTGTCTGCGATACCGGCCGGCGGACGGACATGGCGGACGGCAAACGTCACGACCAGGATCGTCACCAGGTAGGGGCACAGATCCAGCAGCTGAGACGGCACGCTGCCGTCGGTAAAGATATTCTTGAGCGCAGCCGCGCCGCCGAAGATCAGGCTGCCCAGCAGGGAGCCGATGGGGTTGTAGGCGCCCAGAATGTTCACAGCCACGGCGATATAGCCCCGGCCGGCGCTCATCTCATAGGCAAACCGGTTGACGTGGTCGATGGCCAGATAGCTGCCGGCCAGGCCGCACAGCACGCCCACGATGAGCTCGCCCAGGAAGCGGTACTTGCGGATGGAGATGCCCATGGTCCGGGCGGCCAGGGGCTTTTCACCCACAATCCGCAGCCGCAGTCCCCAGGGGGTCCGGAACATGAAGGCCCAGCCCAGAATGCCGATGACCACGGCCAGGGGCAAAATGAAGGACACGTTGCCCAGAATGGGCAGGGTGATGTGAGGCAGAGCCTCCACGGAGGCGGAGTTGGCCCGGCTGCCCCAGATTACCTGGGTCAGCGAGGTGGTAAAGCCGGTGGCAAACATGTTCAGACCGATGCCGCAGATGACCTGGTCCATGTGGTATTGGACGCACAAAAGACCGTGGAGCATGGCATACAGTGCCGAGAGCAGGACGCCGCACAGAAGGCCGATCCAGGGGTTGCTGGAAAAATACGAGCCGCAGGTGGCGCCGAAGGCACCCATGAGGATAAAGCCTTCCATACCCATGGGCATAATGCCGCACCGGGCGGAGAAGGTACCGCCTACGGCGGCCAGGGCCACGGGGACCGAGGAACGGAGGGCGGAGATCAAAAACAAACCAATGAATTCCATAAACAATGCGCCTCCTTTCCGTTACTCGGTTCGGGCGGAGGTCCGTTGGGGACCTGCCACCAGTTTGCGCACCGGGGTGCACAGGGCATCCATCAGTTTGGGCGCCACCATAAACACCACGATCAGCGCCTGGATGATGGAGATGACATCCATGGGAATGGAAGCGATCCGGTTGACCTCGCTGGCACCGGACTTCAGTCCGCCCCACAAGATGGCCGAGAGCAAAACCGTCACGGGATTGTTGCCCGCCAGGGCCGCCACGGCAATGCCCTCAAAGCCGTAGCCGCTGGAAAAACCGTCGGTAAAGCGGTACTGCACGCCCATGACCTGGGTGGCGCCGCAGAAGCCTGCCAGAGCGCCGCTGATGAGCAGGGTGATGAGCATCATGCGCTTGGTATTGATGCCGGCGGTCTCGGCGCAGGCCGGGTTGCTGCCCACGAAATGGAGGCGATAGCCCAGCCGGGTACGGTTGAGCAGGAACCAGACCACGGCCACCAGAGCCACGCCGATGAGGATGGAAGCGGAGAGGTAATGTCCCTCCATGAGCTTGCCGATACGGGCCTGCTGCGGCAGGGCGGCGGTCCGGGCGATGCCCTGGTCATCCACAAACACGTTGTTGACCAGGTAGCTGCAAAACAGCTGGGCCACATAGTTTTGCATCAGGGTGACGATGACCATGTTGGCGCCGAACCGGTTGCTCAAAAAGCCCGCGATACCGGCATAGCATCCGGCGCACAGGCAGCTGACCACCAGAATCAGGGGAACGAAGAGAATCCGGGGCAGGGGCGGAAGATAACCGCCGATGAGGGCGGCCACCATGGCGCCCACATAGAGCTGGCCCTCCGTGCCCAGGTTCATGACCTTGGCGTGCTGGGCAAAGGCGAAGGCCAGACCGGTAAAGATCAGAGGCGTGGCATAGCTCAGGGTGGTCAAAATGGCTTCCCCGGAGCCGAAGGCACCCAGGAAGATCAGCTTATAGACCTGCACCGGATTGAAGCCCGCGGCAAAGAAGACGATGCCGCCCAGGATCAGAGCCAGCACGAAGGCCAGCAGGGTGCGCAGAGCCACATATACGGTTTTGCGTGTGCCCACAAGTTCCATGCCTTATGCCTCCTTTCCCGGGTCCTGCGCGGCGCCGGTCATCAAAAGTCCCAGCCGGTTGTCGTCAAAGTGTTCCGCACGGTCCACAGCCACAATGCGGCCCTGATAAATGACAGCGATGGTGTCGCTGAGTTTTTTCACCTCGTCCAGGTCGGCGGAGATCAGCAGGATTCCCTTGCCCTGGTCCCGGTACGCGAGCATGACCTCATGGATGTATTCCGAGGCCGACACGTCCACGCCCCGGGTGGGCTGGGCGCAGATCACCACTTCCGGAGATTGGGAGAAGACCCGGGCGATGACCACCTTTTGCTGGTTGCCGCCGGAGAGCGCGCCGCAGGGAGTTGCCACATTGGGGGCTTTGATGCGGAAATTCTGGGCCAGGGCTTCCGCGTTTTTCCGGATGTACCGGTAGTCCATGATTCCCCGGCGGCTGAACTGCGCCTGGTTCTCGTAGCCCAGAATGGAGTTTTCCTCAATGGACCGGGCCAGGGACAGTCCCCGTACCGTGCGGTCCTCGGGCACGTGGCCGATGCCGGCTGCAATGAAGTCCGCGGCCGTGCCCTGAATTTTTTTGCCGTTGAGCGTCAATTCCATGGAGTCGGGCCGGAGCAGGCCGGTGAGCGCCTCAATGAGCTCGGTCTGACCGTTGCCGTCGATGCCGGCCACACCCAAAATCTCGCCCCGATGGAGGGAAAGCGCAATGTCCTGGAGAATGGGAATGCCGTTTTTGCGGTAAGACAGGTGCTCCACGGAGAAGAACGTCTCCCCGATTGCCTGGGAGGGATGACGGCCCTCGAAGCTGTATTCCCGGCCTACCATCATGCTGGCCAGCTGCTGCATGGAGGTTTTGTCCTTGTCCACGCTGCCGATGAGCTGTCCGTCCCGGAGAACCGTGCACCGGTCGGCAATTTCCATCACCTCATAGAGCTTGTGGGTAATGATGATGATGCTCTTCCCTTCCGCGCGCAGCTGGCGCAGGGCGGAGAAGAACTCCTGTACTTCAATGGGCGTGAGGACGGCAGTGGGCTCGTCCAGAATCAGAATGTCCGCGCCCCGGTAAAGTGCCTTGAGAATCTCAACCCGCTGCATCTGGCCCACGGAGAGGGTTTCCACCTTGGCCCGGGGATCCACCTGGAATCCGCTGCGCTGCTCCAGCTGCTCCACTTCCCGGACCGCCTGTTCAAAATCAAAGAACACGCCCCGGCGGGGTTCCCGGCCCGCCACAATGTTTTCGGCCACACTGAGCACGGGAATCAGCATGAAATGCTGATGCACCATGCCGATGCCGGCCCGGATGGCTGCCTGGGAGTCCCGGAGTGTGACGGGATTTCCTTTGAGGAAGATCTTGCCGCTGGAGGGCTTGTGCATGCCGTAGAGAATCTTCATCAGGGTGGTTTTTCCAGCGCCGTTCTCCCCTAAAACAGCGTGGATTTCCCCTTGCCGTAAGGTGAAATCCACGTTGCTTAGTGCCTGAACGGTGCCGAAATTCTTTGAAATGCCCCGCATTTCAACCGCATTCATAGAAGCACCGCCTTTTTATCATGTGAAAGGTTACTTGCTCTGGCCGTACTGGGCAATCCAGCCGTCCACTTCGTCCATGGTGGTGGGCAGGGAGACGCCGCTGTTCACGTACCACTCCTGCGCGGCATCCACCTTCTCCAGCAGGTCCTCGGGCAGCTCCACAGAGGCATCCTCGGTCAGATAGGCAAAGGCACCGTCGGAGAAAGAGGGATACACGTTGCCGGCAGTCCAGGTGCCGTCGATGATCTGCTGGCACTGGTCATAGGCAATGTCGGTGAGCACGAAGCCGGCCGTGGCGGGAATGTAGGGAGAGAGGCTGTTCTGGTTGGCGCCGCAGCCCAGACCGTAGAACTGCTTTTCTTCCAGGGCCGCCCAGATGCCGGCGCCGCTGCCGGCCAGGTTCTGAATGACATCGACGCCCTGATTGTACATGGCGACGGCCATTTCCTTGCCGGTGTTGACATCGGTGAAGTTACCCACCGTGGACACCAGCACTTCCACCTCGGGATCGTAGAACCGGGCACCGCAGGCAAAGCCGGTGCTCATGGCGTTGAGGGTAGCGGTATCCAGACCCTGAATGGCACCCACCTTCTTGTCGGGGTTGGTGAACTCAAAGCGGTCATCGGTGGTCATGAGACCGGCGATGACGCCGGTGAGGAAGGTCTGCTCAGCGCCGTTTTTCAGAATGTTGCACACGTTGGGGTTGTCGGAAGCGTTGTCCACCAGAGTGAACTTCTGATCCGGGTACTGGGGGGCGATCTCGTCGAGAGCGGTGGCACCGTCCGTGGACAGGACGATGATCAGATCATAGGAGCCGTCCTGCGCGAAGTTGTAGGTCATGGTGGTGTACTCATCGGGAGAAGAGGGCTCTGCGTAATCAAACGTGATGCCCAGATCCTCTTTGGCCTTCTCCAGACCGGCGTACACCATGTCGTTGAAGTTGTTGTCGCCCAGACCGCTGGTGGTCAGCACCACGCCGATCTTGGCGGCGGCGGTGCCTTCCGCATCCTGGGTTTCCTCGTTCTGCGCGGGCTCCTTGTCGGCAGCCTCCAGATCGGTCGTTCCGCCGCAAGCGCTCAGGGTCCCCAGCATCAGGGTCAAAGTCAGCAGCATGGCAAGTCCTTTTTTCATCGTAGTCCTCCTTGATTTCAATACAATGAACGTCATCTTTACGGGCATTTCCAGATGAATGCCCCTGATTCAATGTCAAAAATTATAGCATGCAGATCAAAGGCAGAATGCGACAAATGTCGCATCACAGAAAGATCGTACCTATTTTTACAAACAAAAAGTGGGCTTTCTTCCCGTTGTCAGGGGAGGAAAGCCCGCTTTTCAGTGAAAATATTCCGATTTGCGCTGTTTGAGCCGCTCGTAGTGTTCCCGGTCGATATAGATGCTCTCCCGCCGGATCTCAATGAGGCCCTCTTCCCGGATGATGGGCAGAATCCTCTGCAGCGTCCGCACGGTGATGCCGATATAATGGGCGATTTCCTGCCGCTTTTCGATGATCTTCACCGGCCCCTGAAAGCCCGGAGAGTAGGTGCGGACATAGAACTCATAGGCGTAGATCAGATAGGTGATCGTACCGGCGTAGGGCGGGTAGGCGTTGCACTCGGAAATCCGCCACAGCTCAAAGTTCAGGCGGTTGAGCGCCCGCTGGGAAAGCTCCAGCGTGAAGCGGGGGTAGCGGGCAAAGCACTGCTGCATGGTGGCGGCGGGAATCATGGCCAGCGTGGCATTGGTCTTTGCAAAGATGGTGGCGCTGAACGAATGATGCTGTTCAAACATGCCCAGAACGCCGAACACATCGTCCACCGTGGCCCTGCGGTACCAGACCCGCTCGCCGCTGATGAAGTTGCAGGTGGAGCAGCACACGCCGCTGAGAATGAGATAGGTATCCGCATTGTGCTCACAGCGGGAGATGATGATGTCATCGGCTTTGTAGTGGCGGATGAGGATGGTGTCGAGAAGCTCGTCCGGAAGCTCGCTGAGCAGTTCGGCCACCCGGGGGCGGTACTTCATATAATCGCGGATGTGCAGAAAAATTCCCCCTTTCACCAAAAGGCATCCAACGGCGCGGGATCTGCGGCACTTCGCCGGAGCAGACGAAGCGATGGATCAGAGCGCGGAACAGTCTGTTACGATTCGGGTGATGAGACGCTGCAGGTCCGATCCCCGGCGGTTTCCAATGTCGATGACTTCCTCTTCCGTCAGGGGCTGGTCCAAAATGCCGGCGGCCATGTTGGTAATGAGAGAAAACGCCAGCACCTGCAGTCCGCAGTGGGAGGCGGCGATGACCTCCGGGACGGTGGACATGCCCACGGCGTCGGCGCCCAGGGTTCGGAAGGCCCGGATTTCCGCCGGCGTTTCATAGCTGGGGCCGGTGCAGCCCAGGTACACACCCTTTTGCAGCGTGAGGCCCAAGGCCTGGGCGGCCTCCTGCGCAGCCTGGCGCAGAGCGGGCGTATACGTATAGGTCATATCGCAGAAGCGGGGGCCGAAAGACGCGTCGTTGGGACCGATGAGGGGATTGGTTCCCATGAAGTTGATATGATCCTCAATGAGCATCAGGTCGCCCACCTGGAAGCTGGTGTTGATGCCGCCGGCGGCATTGGTCACGATCAGGGATGTCACGCCCAGCTGCTTCATCACCCGCACGGGGAAAATGATATCGGACAATGCGTGGCCTTCGTAGAAATGGAGGCGGCCCTGCATGCAGATGACGGGTTTTCCGCCGAAGCGGCCCGCCACGAACTGGCCCTTGTGGCCCGGCGCGGTGGAGCAGACAAAGTGCGGAATCTCACCGTAGGGGATGACGTGCTTGTCGGCAATCACCTCGGCAATGCCGCCCAGGCCGGAGCCCAGAATCAGGCCGATGCGGGGTGTTTCCCCAATGCGTGCGCGGACATACTCCGCCGCTTCCTGTACGTAATTGCAGTCCATCAGATGGTTCCTCCTTATAGTTCGCTGATGATGCGGCGGGCGGAAGTTTCCGCATTGCGGATCGCCCGTTCCAGATCAATGGTGGTATATTCACCGTCCCGGTAAAGCACGCGCCCGTCCACCATGGTCAGGCACACGTCACTGCCCTGGGCGGCAAAGACCACATTCCCCACCATATCATGACAGGGATGGAGATAAGGACGCCGGCGCTGATCCAGCACAATGAGATCCGCCCGCATTCCGGTGCGCATGAGGCCGCAGTCCTCCCGGCCCTGAGCCAGGGCACCGGCCCGTGTGGCGGCCCAGAGGGCCTGCCGGGCGGAAATGGCGGTGGGGTCTGCGGAGGTGGCTTTGAACAAGGTGGCAAACAGCTTGACCTCTTCCAGCAGGTTCAAATTGTTGTTGCTGGCCACGCCGTCGGTGCCCAGGGCCACGGATACCCCTTCCTGAAGGAGGCGGGGCGCCGGGCAAAAGCCGCTGGCCAGTTTCAGGTTGCTGACCGGGCAGCTGGCCACGGTGACGCCTTTTTCCCGCAAAAGCGAGAAGTCCTCCCCTTCCAGCCAGACGCAGTGGGCCGCGGTGGTGGGGGCGTCAAAGACGCCCAGGTCATAGAAGTAGCGGGCAGGGGTTTTTCCGCCGTGGCGGGCTTTGCAGGCCTCCTGTTCATCCCGGGTCTCGGAGAGGTGCAGATGCATCCGCAGTCCCGTCCGGGCGGCCAGTTCGGCCATTCCGGCCGCTACTTTGGGCGTGGACGTATATTCGGCATGAATGGCCAGGTCCAGCTTCAGACGGCCGTCTCCGGCGTTGTGGAAGGAATCCAGCATGCCCAGGGTTTCCTGATACTGGGGCAGCTCATGGGCGGCACGGTCGTCAAAGCAGGTCACCGCCAGGCTCAGATTCATCTTGGCGCCCGCTTCCAGCACCGCCCGGCTGTTGGCCTCTCCCCCGAAATACATATCGGTGGTGGAAACCACGCCGAAGCGCAGCATTTCCGCCATGGCCAGCAGAGTGCCGTTGTAGATATCCTCGTCTGTGAGCCGGGCCTCAAAGGGAAATACCTTTTTATTCAGCCAGTCGGACAGGGACAGATCTTCCGCATACCCGCGCAGAAGCGTCATGGCCGAATGGCTGTGGGCATTGTAAAAACCGGGCATCAGCAGTTTGCCGGTGCCGTCATACCGCTCGCCGAAGTCCTCCTGCGGCTCCGTGTCGCAGATGCAGGCGATTTTGCCGTCCCGCACTCCCACAAAGCGGTTTGCCTGATAGTGGAGCGTGTCGTCCAGAATTCCGATATTGGCAAAAAGCATTTCGGGTTCCATCCTTTCCTCCTGCTCCGGCCGGAACAGGATTCATTTATCGTCTATCCTATCATACGCGGCGAATTTCGGTCAAGGGGCGTTGCGCGGGGAACGGACGGCCCGGGGCCGCCGGGGGAGAAATCTGCGGCAAAGGCGTCATTTGTCCTGTTCGGCCGAATGGCAATATGGTATGATGAAGCCATCAGGAGCCGGCGCGGATAAAAAGCCGCCGTGTCCGGCAAAAGGGTTTAAAAGGAGAAGCGTATGCCTGCTGTCAATGTACTCATCAAACCTGCCTCCTCCGCCTGCAATATGTACTGCCAGTACTGCTTTTATCGGGATGTGGCGGACCACCGCCGGCAAGCCTGCCAGGGGATGGTGTCGCTGGAGACCATGGAGCGGATCGTGGCCGCGGCCATGGATTATGCCGAAGGGACCTGCGCGTTTGGCTTCCAGGGCGGAGAGCCGACATTGGCGGGGCTGGATTTTTACCGGGGCGTTCTGGAACTGGAGGAGCGTTACCGCAAGCCCGGCGTTCGGGTCTGCAATGCCATCCAGACCAACGGACTGTGTGTGGATGAGGAATGGGCGCGCTTTCTGGCACAGAATCATTTTCTCGTAGGGCTGTCTCTGGACGGCCCGGCGGAGATCCACAACCGCAACCGCCGGGACACGGCGGGAAAGGGTACATTTAACCAGGTCATGCGGGCGGCACGCATGCTGGAAAAAGCCGGAGCGGAGTACAATATCCTCTGTGTGGTAACGGGACAAACCGCCCGGTCTGTGGAGCAGATCTACCGGTTTTTCCGGCGCCAGGGCTTTCGGTGGCTGCAGTTTATTCCCTGCCTGGAGCCGTTGGACCAGGAGCGGGGGCAGGAGCAGTATCACCTGTCTGCCGAGGGGTATGGAGCATTTTTGTGCCGATTGTTTGATCTCTGGTTTCAGGATCTGCAGAAGGGAGAGTATGTCAGCATCCGGCATCTGGATAACTGGATCGGCATGCTGCTGGGGCAGCCGCCGGAGGCGTGCAGCATGCGGGGCAGCTGTTCGGTCCAGTTCGTCGTGGAGGGAGACGGCGGCGTCTATCCCTGCGATTTTTATGTGCTGGATGACTGGCGGATGGGAACGGTGGGCCGGGAGAGCTTTGCTCAGATGGAGCAGAGTGAGGCGGCCTGCCGGTTCCGGGAGGAGTCCCGGCGGGTTCCCCAGGCCTGCCGGGAGTGCGGCGCGTATATGCTGTGCCGCAACGGCTGCCGCCGGGACCGGCTGGTGACGCCGGAGGGCCTGGTGGACCGGAATTATTACTGTCAGGCCTATCGGATGTTTTTTGCGCAGCGCGGACAGGCACTGCGTCAGGCTGCGGCCATGATTCAAATGGGACGGCGGCCGTAAGCAATCAGCAGAATCAAAAGCATGCAGTCTCCGCCGGAAGAGAAACTTCCGGCGGAGACTGTGTGCTCTGGGAGAGGAACGCATGAGGGCCTGATTCCTGCAAGAAGATTCCAAAGTTTGGGAAGTGTTACAAATTCACGGCAAAAATAGGGTTGCAAAGGAAATGCGCAGCCAGTACAATGAGGGCCAATTTCCGCATCACCGGCGAAAAATCCTGCGCCGATGCGCAGATCAATAAGGAGATATGCCCATGAAGAGACTGACGCAACCTCTGCGGACTTCCCTGCTGGCCCTGGCGGTACTGGCAGCAATTGTGCTGGACGGGGTGTTATGGGGACCGGGCTTTGGACGGAAGGCGGGACGGTTTTCCCAATGGCCTATGGACGTTCCCGCCCAGGCGTTTACCGACTGGCAGGACCGGGATCCGGAGCAATCGCTCCAAAGTCTGGATACGCAGCTTGCGCAGCTGGTGCAGGCTGCCCGCGGCCGGGCGGGAACGCGGGAGCTTTTGGACCGATTGAATCAGGCGGAACAAACGCTCATCCAGATCCAGACCGATCAGGCCTTTGCCCAATGGGCCTCCTCCCGGGAGGTAGAGCGTTTCGGGGAGCTGCACGCGGCCTGGAACAGCGCGGCCAACCGGGCGTTCGGACTTTATGCACAGGCCCGGCAGGACCTGCTGCAGACCAATCCCGGACCGGAGGTGCGGGCTTATCTGGGGGATGACGGCGAAGAGCAGATGCCGCCTGCCTATACCCAGGAACAGCTGGACATGCTGGACCGGGAGACGGAGCTGGTCCATACTTACCAGCGGATGCTGGGAACCCGTGAGGAGCGCTGCACGGTGACGGATCGGGGTGTGACCTATCAGGAAAGCTCCCTGCTTGCGGCCTATGCGGACGGAACGCTGTCCGAAGCGGACTACCGGCGGCTTCACGAAACGCTGTGCGCCGAAACCAACGCGGAGCTGGGCGGTGTGTATCTGGAATTGGTGAAGCTGCGCAACGAGTTTGCCCGGAGCCTGGGCTACGAGAATTATGCGGCTTATGCCTATCCCAATCTCTATGGCCGGGACTACACGCCGGAACAGGCGTTGGCGTTTTGCCGGGCGGCGATGGAGCAAATGACGCCTCTGGTTGCAAGCTGGAGGGAAGCGGGCCATGATCCGGCGCTGGACCTGGCGGCCGTGGATGGCCTGCTGTACGGCCGGACGGAGCAGGAGCTGGTGGACATGGTCCAGCCCTGCCTGGGGAAAATTTCTCAGGATCTGGCGGACGTGTTTGCCTATATGCTGGACAATGGACTCCTGGATGCGGAAGTCCTGGACAGCAAGTCCCAGGAGGCCTATACCATTGATCTTCCGGCCTATCAGTCGGCTCTGGTGTATCTGAGTCCGGATAACTTGGACCCGTTCACGCTGGTACATGAGTTCGGCCATTTTGCCGATGACTGTCTGGCACCCAACCTCGCGTCCTGCATAGACAGCGCGGAGATTGCCTCGCAGGGCCTGGAGACGCTGTATCTCTCCTTTGCCCGGGAGCTGGTGGGGCCGGAATATGCCGCCGCCCTGCGCTGGATAGAGGTGTACAATCTGCTGGGAGCCATCATGGATGCCGCCCGGCTGGGCGCCTTTGAGCTCAAAGCGTACACCGATCAGGACCTGACGCTGGATCAGCTCAACGCATATTACCATGAGCTGTGCGTGCGCAGCGGAGAGACGTCCGATTTTGCACAGACGACCTATGGCTGGGAGCTGGTTCCGCATTTGTTTGGAAGCCCCTGCTACTATGTCAGCTATGGAACGTCTGCGGCCAACGCGCTGGAGCTGCTGCTGCGGTCCTGGAAGGATTTTGACCAGGGCACGGAAATTTATCTGGATTTGGTGGCGCAGACGGACACGCAGGGATATGTGGGAGCGGTGGAAGCTGCGGGACTGCGCAATATGCTGGAGCCGGAGTCCCTGGCGGAGCTGACGCGGGGGCTGGAGGAATACCTGGATCAGGAAATCTGCCAGGCGGCATGCTTCGAAGCACCTGAGAATTCCGGGGCGATTGACAGCAGCACACGCACAGCCGCTGCCTGAAAAATACGGGTACGAACACAGGGAGAAGCACTGGGCAATGGTGCCGCAGTTTGTAAAAAGCAGGCCCTCCGGCAATGCGCCGGAGGGCCTGCTGATGTATAGGGCAAGAGCTGTTAACGGGCATGACCAGTCCACTGGAACCTGCCCCGGAGGGAAACGGGTCACAGCGGCCGGGTTCCGGTGTGATTATGTGGCTGGTTTCAACAGCTGCTGCACAATGGAAAGACTCTGCTCATCGGAAAGAAACTCCTGTGAGGTCAGCACGCCGGGAGTTTGCCGGGCTTCGGATTCCCGCGGGGCCAGGCGGCGGTATTCCCGGGGCGCGGCGCCGTATTGCCGGGCAAAGGCACGCTGAAAGTATTTGGGACTGGAGAACCCGCAGGCAAGGCTGATGTCCAGCAAGGAGCGATCGGTCAGAAGCAGTTCCCGGCGGGCTTTTTCACACCGCAGCTTGCCCACATACTCCTGGAAAGAAAGCCCGAATTGCTCCCGGAAAAAATGGGAGAGGTAGTAAACGTTGACGCCCAGCTCCCGGGCCAGGTCTCCCAGCAGCAGTTTTTCACAAAAGCCCGCCTCGATCCGTTCCGCCAGATACCGTACCCGCTCCTGCCGGGTGCGCTGGGCGGGGCGGTCTGCCTCGGATACGATGGTGTATGCCGATACATCCAGCAGATGTCGGAACAGCGCGTTGAGACTGCGGGCGCAGTCCAGCTCATAAAAGGGGGATTTTCGGCAGTAGTCCCGGGTGGTTTCCAGGATTTCCCGATAAATGGCCTGGTGCCGGGGGGAGGCGGTCCGGTGAAACATCTCGGTGCCGAAGCGGACGGATTCCATCTGCGGAAAGTACCCGCTGAAGAAAGCGGGCGAAATCTGGATGGAGAGAATCAGCACGGAGCTCTCCAGAGCCTGGAGCTCATGGGGCTGATAGGGGTCAAAGACAAAGAAGTCCCCTTCCCCGGCGTGATAGGACGCCCCCTGGGATCGAATTTCCACCGTTCCTTCCAGAATCAAATTCACCTCAAATTCCCGGTGCAGATGGGGCGTTCTGTATAAAATGCGAACTAAAAAGAGATGAAAGCCGCGGATATAGTCATGGGAGATCAATTCATATTCGTACTTCATGGCATCAGCATACTCCAAAACCGCAAATTTGTCACCTGATTTCGGCAACTTTGTGGGAGCGGATTTCATCGCTCCATGGTACGATGCAGCTATGAAAAGCAACCAACCCGGAGGCGAAAAAGCAGAAAGGAGTATGTCAAAATGAACAAGGTTCTGCGTTATGGAATGGTAGGCGGCGGCCCCGGGTCCTTTATCGGGGATGCCCACCGCCGGGCCATTGCTCTGGACAGCACTGCGCAGCTGGTGGCCGGTGTCTTCTCCTCCCATCCGGAAAAGTCCCGGCAGACGGCTCAGGAGCTGGGAGTGGACCCGGCCCGCTGCTACGCCGATTATCGGGAGATGGCGGAGAAGGAAGCGGCCCGGGAGGACGGCATCGACTTTGTGGTGGTGGTGACGCCCAATGTCTCCCACTATGAGATCTGCAAGGCCTTTTTGAACGCGGGCATCCATGTTTCCTGCGATAAACCGGTGACCGTCACCTATGCCCAGGCGGCGGAACTGGAAGCGTTGGCCAAGGAGAAGGGGCTTCTCTTCATGGTGACCTACACCTATACCGGCCATGTGACCACCAAGTATGCCCGGGATCTGGTGGCCTCCGGGGCCATCGGCGAAGTTCGGGCCGTCATGGCGGAGTACCCCCAGGGGTGGCTGGCCCATGAGGACGACCACGGCGGAAAGCAGGGCGAGTGGCGCTGCGATCCGGCCCGCTCCGGCGGCGTCAACTGCCTGGGCGATCTGGGCACCCATGTGGAAAACATCGTGGCGGATGTGACGGGGTTGAAGATCCGCCGGGTCCTGGCCAAGATGGACGTCATCGTGCCCGGCCGGGTACTGGACGACAACGACTCCGTGCTGGTGGAGTATACCAACGGCGCCTCCGGCATTTACTGGACCAGCCAGGTGGCCATCGGCGCGGACAACAGCCTGCGCCTGCGGGTATACGGCAGCAAGGGGACCATCCTCTGGTTCCAGGAGACGCCGGAGAAGATCACCGTCATTGACAACGACGGCACCATCCGGGAAATCCACCGGGGCTATGGGGCCGTGACGCCCAAGGCTGCCCAGTACGGCCGCCTGCCCGCCGGTCACGGCGAGGGCTGGCTGGAGGCCATGGGCAACCTGTACCGCAGCTTTGCCCAGTGCGTGCGGGCCAAGGCGGACGGGACCTTTACCCCGGACCTCATTGACTATCCCACCATTTCCGACGGCGCCGACGGACTGGCCTTTGTGGAGGCCTGCCTGGAGAGCAACCGCCAGGGCAATGTCTGGGTTCCCATTGACCGCTGAGCGTACGTGAACATAGAAAGGAGCAGATCCATATGGCAAGACCGGTGACATTGTTTACGATTCAGTGGGGCGATTTGCCCCTGGAAGAAATCTGCGCCCTGGCGCAGAAGATGGGCTATGAGGGACTGGAACTCTCCGCTGCCCACCTGGACATGAAGCGGGCGGCCTCCGACCCGGCCTATGTGCAGGAAGTGAAGGACACCCTGGCCCGGTACGGCCTGGGCTGCTGGTCCATCAGCAACCATTTGGCGGGCCAGTGCGTGTGCGACACCCTGCCGGGGGCCTATGACTCCCGCCTGGACGGCTTTGCACCCGCAGAGCTGGCCGGAAAGCCTGAGGCCATTCAGGCCTGGGCCATCGAGGCGATGAAAGACACTGCCCGGGCGGCCAAGGCCATGGGCGTGGATGTGGTCACCTTCTTCATGGGCTCCCCCATCTGGAAGTTCTGGTACTCCTTCCCCCAGACCTCCGAGGCCCAGGTGGAGGCGGGGTATCAGCAGGTCAAGGCGCTGTGGAGTCCCATCATGGACGAGTTTGACCGCTGCGGCGTCAAGCTGGCCCTGGAGATCCATCCCACGGAGATCGCCTTTGACTACTGGAGCACGAAAAAGCTCCTGGACACCTTTGACCGCCGTCCCACCCTGGGGATCAACTTTGATCCCAGCCATCTGGTCTGGCAGGGCCTGGATCCCCAGATGTTCCTGCTGGACTTCGCCGACCGGATCTATCACGTTCACGTCAAGGATGTGAAGCTCAACCTCAACGGCCGCAACGGGATTCTCGGTTCCCACATTACCTTCGGCGATCAGCGCCGGGGCTGGAACTTCGTCTCCCCCGGCCACGGCGATGTGGATTTCGACAACATCATCCGGGCCCTCAATCAGATTGGCTATACCGGCCCTCTGTCCATCGAGTGGGAGGACAGCGGCATGGAGCGGGTATTCGGCGGCACGGAGGCCTGTGCCTTCACCAAGAAGATCAACTTCTCCGCTTCGGACGTGGCCTTTGACGATGCCATCAAAAACCAGTAACGAAAAACCAGCGTAAAACAGGAGGAAACTGCCATGATTCCCATTGAAGAAGAAATGCGGGGAAAGGTGGCCATTGTCACCGGCGGCAACACCGGCATCGGGTTTGGCTGCGCCAAGGTGTTCTGCCAGGCGGGCATGCGTGTGGTAATCGCCGCCCGCCGGAAGGAAAAAGGAGAGGCCGCGGCGGCGGAGCTCAACGCCATGGGCAAGGGAGAATGCGTGTTCTTCCAGTGCGATGTGTCCGATCCCGATCAGGTCAAGGCCCTGGTGGAGTTTGCAGTGGAGCGGTACGGCCGACTGGACACCATGGTCAACAACGCCGGATACAACCCCATCCATATGGACGCCTGCGATATGAGCATCGAGAGCTATCAGCGGGTGCTGGGCACCAACCTCATGGGCGAGTTTTACGGCTGCAAATTCGCCATTCCCCATCTGCGCAAGACCAAGGGGTCCATCATCAACATGTCCAGCATCCTCTCCAAGGTGGGCCAGGAGCAGACGGCCGGATACTCCTCCACCAAGGGCGGCATCAACTCCATGACCCAGACCATTGCCATTGAGGAGGCCCGCCACGGCGTGCGGGTGAATGCCATCTGCCCGGGCCATATCATGACGGAGATCGTCTACAAGGAGATGGAGCGGGTAGCGGACCCCGAGGCCTATCTGGACCGCTGCAACCACTACTCCTGGCTGGGCCGGGGCGGGACGCCGGAGGAGGTCGGAACGGCGGCGCTGTTTTTGGCCAGCTCCTGGGCCAGCTACATCACCGGCGTGACGCTCAACGTCTCCGGCGGCATGGAGTTCGGCACGATTCCCAAGTACTATGCCTTTGACGCTTCGGCGGAAAAGATGAAACACAACACCCAGGAGGAAAACTGACGTGAAAGCGGAACTGTACATCCAGTGCCGGTGCATCAACGGCGAAGGTCCTGTGTGGGATGCACAGCGGCAGTGCCTGCGGTTTGTGGATGTGTTCGGCAACTGCATCCACACCTGGGACAACGGAACGCTGACCACCGTGGATGTGGGGGAGAATATCGGCTGCGCGGTGCCCCGGGCAGACGGCGGCATGGTGGCGGGACTGCTCAGCGGCTGGTATGCCGTGGACCTGGACAGCGGGGAAAAGCGCTTTCTCTGTGATCCGGAGCCCAATCCCGTCACCCGCTGCAATGACGGCAAGGCGGACCCCTTCGGCAACCTCTGGATCGGCAACATGAGCCGCAGCCTGGATTCCGGCGCCGGAGAGGCTCAGCCGGAGGCGGGGCTTTACTGCATGAATCCCCAGGGACAGGTCAAGACCATGCTCACGGGGCTGTATCTTGGCAACGGCCTGGCCTGGAGCCGGGACGGCAGGACGTTTTACTACATCGACACCATGCTCCACAATGTGCAGGTGTTTGATTTTGACCCGGATACGCGGAGCCTTTCCAACGGCCGGGAGGCTTTCGCCATTCCGGCGGAGCTGGGACTGCCCGACGGCATGACCATTGACTGCGAGGGAAAGCTCTGGGTCGCCATGTTCGGCGGCGGCGCCGTGCTGCGCTTTGATCCGGAAACCGGCGCGGTGCTGGACCGGGTGGAGCTGCCCTGCCCCAATGTGACCTGCGCCTGCTTTGGCGGACCGGAGATGGAGGACTTGTTCATCACCACCGGTACCCAGGGGACGGATCTGGATCAGTATCCCCTGGCCGGCAGCGTCTTCCGGGCCAAGGTAGGCGTCAAAGGCGCGCCCACCTATCCGTTCCGGGGGTAAGCTGCCGCCCGGAGCAGAGGCTTGCCTGCCTGCGTGGGCCGCGTGCATAAAAACCAAAAACGCCCGCATCCCATTGGGATGCGGGCGTTTGGCTTGTGTGCGCACAGGTCAGTCCTTGACGCCGGCCACCGCCTGAATTTCAAAGAGGAATTTGGGGGCGGTGAAGGTCACTTCCATGACGCTGCGGGTGGTGGGGACATCCGCACCCAGGAAGTACTCGTCAAAAATCTGATTCATCAGGGCAAAATCCTCCCGGTGGGCCAGGAAGCAGTCGCAGTGCAGGACCATGTCCATGCCGGAGCCGCCGCCTTCCAGCGTGTTTTTCAGGCTCTCAAAGCAGCCGCGGATCTGCTCTTCCGGTGTGGTGGGCATGGTGCCGTCGGGCCGGGCGGCGGAGTGGGCCGTGGTGAAAATGAGGTCGCCGTAGCGAATGGCCCGGGACCACTTGGTTTTCAGAGAGTCGCCGTTGGGGATGACCTGAATTTTTTTGGGTGCCATAAATTGTTACCTCCTTCAATGATTGCGGCATTGCGTCAAATACGAACGGTTACCGGTTGGCTGCGGCCTGTTTCCGGTTGGCGCAGTAGGACCAGAGCCCGCCGGCGGTGATGAGGGCAGCGCCCACGATGGTGGACAGGGACAGGGATTCGCCCAGCAGGACATATCCCAAGATTGCGGAAAAGATGATGCCGGAGTAGTCATAAATGCTCACTTCTGCCGCCGGGGCCTTTTGGTAGGCATAGGTCAGGCCGATCTGGCCGCCGGCGCCGAAGATGCCGATGAGAATCAGCATGATGAGATCCCGGGGTGTGGGGACCACAAAACTGGGGATCATCAAAAAACCGGCGGCGATGGTACTGAACAGGGAAAAGTGGAAGATCACAGTCATGGGAGCCACCTGGCCGCGGCAAAAGGCGATCATGGTATAGGCAAGACCGCTGCTGACCGCAGTCAAAAGGGCCAGTACCAGGGGCAGTGTGTTGGAGTCAAACGAGGGGCGCATGGCTGCAACGGCTCCGGCAAGACAGAGCAAAATGACCGGGATCTGCACCTTGGAGATCCGTTCCCGCAGGATCAGCAGGGCAAACAGGCTCACCCAGATGGGAGAGGTGCGGTTGAGCACGGCGATGTCGGCCTGCCGGGCACCGGCGGTGGCATAAAAGAGCATGACCACGCCGATGAAGCCGAAAAACGACCGGGCCAGCAGGGCCGGCTGGTATTTCCGGCCGCCCAGCAGCGGCAGGTGGCTGCGCCGCAGCAGGACAAAGGAGATTGCCATGCTGATGAGATTGCGGCAAAAGACCTGTTCCATGGTGCCGATATGGGTGGCGGAGAGTTTGACCACCGCCTGCATCAGGGAAAAGGATAGGGCGGAGAGCAGCATCAGCGCCACCGCCTGATTTCGCTCATTCATGACCTGTTGGACCGGTGAAACGGCCCCTCCTCTCAATAGCAGTTATGCCCCACAATTTCGTCCAGGGGCTTGCGGGGTTTGCGGGGCTGGGTTCCGTCGTGGTAGCCCAGGGGCATCATGGTGATGACCCGCGCCTGCGGGGGAATCTTCAGAACGTCTTTGACCGCCTGGGCGTCAAAGGCGCCCAGCCAGCACGTCCCCAGGCCCAGCGCACAGGCCTGGAGCATCATATAGGCGCCGCACAGAGCCATGTCGATGGGGGCGCTGCACTCGCCGCAGGGCATGACAAAGTCCGTTTCCTCCGTGGCGCACAGGACCAGCACCACAGGGGCCTCCTCAATCATGGGCTGGGCACCGGCTTTTTCCCGCAGCAGATGCTTGACGGCGGGATCATCCACCACAATGAAGCGGCGGTACTGGTGGTTGAACGCGGACGGCGCCAGCCGCCCGGCTTCCAAAACCTGCGCAAGCTTTTCCGGTTCCACCGGAGTGGGCAGATAGGATTTCACGCTTTGGCGCTGGAGCAGCGCCTCCATAACCTCCATACAAATACCTCCTGATTCCGGCAGGCCCTGTCCCGCGGACAGGGCCTGTCAATCCGGGCTGTCAGGCCCGATGATCCTCGATGAGCGTGGCGCCCTTCAAAATGGAGCCCACGCAGCGCTGATAGATGGACAGCCAGCCGGTCTTGGGTTCCAGACGGAGCTCGGCCTCGGCCATGCGGCGCTGGAGCTCCTCGTCGGAAAGCTCAATGGTCAGCTCCCGCTTTTCAATGTCGTAGTGGACCCAGTCGCCGTCCCGGACGGCGCACAGCGGGCCGCGCAGGGCGGCCTCGGGAGAGGCGTAGCCAAAGCACGCGCCGGATGCCGCGCCGGAGAGCCGCCCGTCGGTGACGGTGGCGACGTCGTCTTTGAGGTGGCTGCCCTTGAGGGCGGTGGTAAAGGCATACGAGGTATGCGGACCGGCTTTGACGCCCTGATAGAGGATAAAGACCACATTGCCCGCTTCGATGCGGCCGTCCCGCAAAGCGGCAATGGCTTCATCCTGATCGTAAAAGACCTTGGCGGTGCCGCGGAACTTGTGCAGCTTGGCAGGGACCGCGGACTGCTTGATGAAGGCGCCCTGAGGCACCAGGTTGCCCTTGCACAAAATCAGGCCGCCGTCGCTGTCCAGAGGCTGAGCCAGGGAGTGAATGACGTTGGGATTGCGGTTGACGCAGCCCTGAATGTTTTCGCCCAGAGTTTTGCCGGTGACGGTCATGCCCGTCAGGTCCAGCTTGCCGGTCAGCTCGTTGAGCAGGGCGCTCAGGCCGCCGGCGGCCTCGAAGTCCGCCATGCAGCATTTGCCGTTGGGACGGATGCCGATCAGCAGGGGCACCTCGCAGCTGGCTTCGGCGTAGATGCTGCTGCAGTCCATGTCCAGGCAGGCCTCCGTGGCCACGGCCGGAATGTGGATGATGGTGTTGGAGGAGCCGCCGATGGCCATGCAGACCCGGATGGCATTGGTAATGGCGGATTCCGTAATGATATCCCGGGGGCAGATGTTTTTCTCCCACAGCTCCATCACCTTCCGTCCGGCTTCCCGGCTGAGGTTGATGAGCTCGCCGGACACGGCGGCCATGGTGGCGTTGCCGGGCAGGGACATGCCGATGGTCTCCGTCAGCAGGCTCATGGTGTTGGCGGTCCCCATCATGCCGCAGGCACCGCTGCACGGCGCGCAGGTATGAATCAGCTCCTCAAATTTTTCCGGCGTCATCTTGCCTTCCTTCACCTTGGAGATGCTGGCGCCGATGTCGATGAAGTCCACATATTCTCCGTCCATGACGGGGGTTTTCATGTAGCCGCCGGTGACGATGACGGTGGGGATGTTCACCCGGCCGGCCGCCATCAGCATGGCGGGAACCACTTTGTCGCAGGTGCCGATGAGAACCATGGCGTCCAGGTGATGGGCCTTGGCATTGAGCTCGATCTCGTTGACCAGCAGGTCCCGGGAGGGCAGCACGTAATCGCCGCCGCCCACGCAGTCGCACAGGTTGACGCCGTAAAACAGGAAGGGAAGTCCGCCGCGTTCGATGATGCCCTCCCGGACGGCGTCGGCCAGGTGGCGCTGATGGATGTGGCCGGGGTTGATCTCGTTCCAGGTGTTCATAATGCCCACCCGGGGTTTTTCAATGTCGGCGTCGTTATAGCCCAGGCCATAGAAGAATGCGCGGGTTCCCTGCCAGTCCAGGGTCATGCGGTCGTCCAGGTCGCTGTTGATTTTTCTCTTGATGTCACTCATAGAGCGTCTTCATCCTTTCTTTATGAAACGGCAGGCTGTTCCAGTTTTTTTGCGCGGCATTCCGATACGACCAGGAAGACCAGTACCGCTACACCGATGAGATCTGTGATATGCTCCGGGATAATGCAGCAGAGTCCGCCTGCTACGGCAAGAATCCGCTTCCACTTGATCAGGGGACGGACCACCCAGCCCTCCATACCGGCGGCCACCAGGAAGCAGCCGACGATGCTGGTGAAGATGCAGATGACGGAATTGACGGTGCTGCCGCCGTTGAGCAGCATGCCCGGCTCATAGACAAACACAAAGGGAATCAGGAAGGCGGGGATGGCCATCTTGAAGGCGGCCCAGCCGGTGGAAGAGGGGTTGCTGCCCGCGATTGCCGCTGCGGCGTAGGACGGAACGGCCACGGGAGGCGTGATGCAGGCGATGATGCCGAAGTAGAAGCAGAAGAAGTGGGCGGTGAGGGTGGGAATTCCCAGCTCCACCAGTACGGGGGCAGTGACGGTAGCCTGCACGATATATACGGCGACCGTGGGCATGCCCATGCCCATGATGATGGACATGATCATGACCAGAATCAGGGTCAGGAACAGATTTCCCTGGGAGATGTCCAGAATATAGTTGCCCAGAACGTTGCCCACGCCGGTCAGAGTGGTCACGCCGATGATCATGCCCACGCAGGCGCAGGAGACGCCGAAGGAGACGGTTTTCTTGCCGCCGTCCACGAAGGCGGTGGCAATCTGCTTCCAGGACATGCGGGTTTCCTTCTTCAGCGGGGAGACCAGCAGCACCAGAATGATGCCGACCAGGGCGGCAAAGGAGATGGTGTACTGGCGGATGATGAGATAGATCACCGCGGCAAAGGGAATCAGCAGATGGCCCCGGCTCTTCATGGCAGCCCGGACGCTGGGCAGCTGCTCCTTGGGCATGCCGTTGAGTCCCAGCTTCTTGCTGCGCAGATGCACGGTGACGAAAACGCTCATGTAATACAAAAAGCCCGGCACCAGGCCTGCCAGCATAATTTTCGAGTAAGGAACGCCGATGTACTCGGCCATAATGAAGCAGGCGGCGCCCATGACGGGGGGAATCAGCTGCCCGCCGGTGGAGGCGCAGGCTTCCACAGCGCCGGCGAACTCCGGGGGATAGCCGCACTTTTTCATCAGGGGAATGGTAAAGGTGCCGGTGCCCACCACGTTGGCCGCGGCGGCGCCGGAGATGGTGCCGAACGCGGCACTGGAGATGACGGCCACCTTGGCCGGGCCGCCGGTGGAGCGTCCCGTCAGGCCCAGGGCGACATCCTGAATGAAATCACCCATGCCGCATCCCTGCAGCAGAGAGCTGAAGAGGACGAACAGTGACACGTATGTAGCGGCAGTGCCCAGGGGGCTTCCGAAGATGCCCTCGGGAATCATGAACATGTGATCGGCCATGCGGGCCAAGCCGCCGGCCTTGGTTTGGAACATGCCCGGCATGAGATCGCCGAAGTAGGCATAGACCAGGAAAATGACCGTAATCAGGGACAGCGCGGGACTGACCAGCCGCCGGGTTCCTTCCAGAACCAGTACGGCCAGAATCACAAATACGAACTGATCGGTGGAATTGGAAATGCCGAAGCGAAGCAAAATGGCCTCGTAGTTGACAAACGCATACAAACAGCATCCGAAAGAGGCGGCGGCAAACAGATAGTCATACCATGCCACGCCCTTTTTGCTGTGCTTGCTGAACGCGGGATAGACCAAAAACAAAATCACCATGGCGCACAGCAGGTACAGCGACCGCTGCTGCATGGCCGGCAGCTGGCCGAACGCCGCCGTGTAGACCAGAAACAGGGAAATGAACAGGGAAAACACGTTGACCACGCGGGCGACCCATTTGGTCAGTTGGCGCTCGTTATCCTCCGGGGAGTATTCCCGCAGGATTTCGTCTGCCCGCTCTGCGCTGAGGGGTTCTGTGCTGGCGGCACTGGAAGCGCTGCTCTTGGCTTCCGCCGGTTTCTTTGAAAATAGCTTCACACGAAATCCTCCTTCCGTTGTGGAGGGTGCCGGTCCGGCTGTTCCTCCGGGACCGGCACCCGCAGACCCTTACAGGACGCCCTGCTCCTGATAATACTTCAGGGCACCGGGATGGATGGGCATGCCCTCGATGTCCTTCACCGCGTCGATGGTCAGATCCGCCACGGCGGCATGGAGGGTGTTGAGGCGCTCGATGTTTTCCCACATGTACTTGGTCATCTCATAAATCAGCTCTTCGCTCAGGTCCGCGCGGCAGCACAGATAGGTGCCGGTTGCGAAGGTGGGCAGCTCCTCGGTCTGATTCTTATAGGTGTCGGCAGGGATCACAGCGGGATAGTAGGAAGGATAGGAGTGATCGCCGGGCTCGCACATGGCGTCGATGGTATCCTGCTCCAGGGGGATCAGATACGCCTTGTCGGCGTTGGTCAGCTCCACGAAGGTGGAGAAGGGAAGCTGGGTCAGGGCGATGGCGCCGTCAGCGTGGCCGTCCTTCATGGTCTCGGCGCCTTCGGTACTGCCCAGATACAGAGGCTCAAAGTCCTCAAACGTCATGCCCATGGCGGCGTACAGAGCCTCCGCAATGGCCAGGTCGCCGGAGCCGGGGCCGCCGACAATGAGCTTCTTGCCCTTGAGATCGGCTTCCGACTTGATATCCTTGGATACGAACTGCTGGAAAATGGCGCTGTACAGGGGGGCAATAATCACCAGGTTATCGTCCGGACCGGTTTCCTCGAAGGAATCGGTTCCGTCAACGGCCTGCACGAATACGCTCTGGCCGATGATGCCGAAGTCCGTGGTGCCGTTTTCCATAAAGATGACATTCTGGACGCCGCCGGTGGTTGCGGTAGAGGAGAATTGTCCGAAACGCTCCGCGTCGTTAAAGAACTGAACAAAGAGGTTGCCCATTGCGTTGAAGGTGCCGCCGGTGGCGCCGCCGCCGATGGCATAGAGGGCACTGGCATCGATTCCGCTGGTCTCTTCCGTTTGCTGGGTATCATCCGCAGGCTCTTCGCTAGAGGGGGTGTCCTGAGCGGGACTGCCGCCGCAGGCTGCCAGAGAGAGGGTCATGGCCATGGCCAGAAGCAGGGATAAGAACTTCTTCATGTCGTCAACCTCCATTTTTTGTTGTTCCTCTTGGTATTTTCACTCAGCAGGATCTGTTGACACTGCTGGAATGAACACGTTTAGCGGATCAGTGCCTGAATTTGTTCCGGCGTCTTCCCGGATAATCCCAATTTTTCTGCGGTCCGTCCCTGTGCGCGGAAATCCCGGCCGCAGACGACGGTGCCGATTTCGATAAATGCATTCATGATCGGCGTTTCCACGCCCAGCTCCGCGCCGATGGAGGCCAGCGGCACAATGCCGCAGAGCAGATCCTCCACGATGAAGCGGTGCTCCAGATTCATGGGACTCTTGAGTCCCCGGTAGGCTGCGTTGTGCTGAAGCAGGTCGTAAAGATCCGTCTGCTCCAGACCATAGGTTTTCTGCAGGGAGGCAACCAGGGAGGGCACTTCCAGTCCCAGTGCCCGGCATACGGCCAGCCGCTCACAGTCGCAGGCGCTGACCAGGCGGGCGATGCTGGGTGTGATGCCGTCTATGTAGTAGTCATAGCCCTGGGCGCGGTCCGTGCGGTTGAGATTCATCAGGCTGGGGATGGGGTGGAGCATGGCGCCGCCGCCCTCGAAGCCCGTTTCTAAAATGCTGTCCACGGGATGAAGACAGGGGAAAATCGGTCCCAGGACTTCCATCAGGCGGGGCGTGTGGGAAGCGGGAAGTGCGGCCACGGCCACATGCTGCTTGATGCCGGATTGGAAAATCTCTCCTTCCTGCACCATTCGGCAGGCATACATCAGGTCTCCGGTTTCAGCAATGATCACGCGGGCGGGACAGGCAAGCTCCTCCTGAAGAATATGCCGGACCTCCAGCGCGCCGCCGACGTGCCCGGGGTTGAGCAGGATGATTTGTCCGTCCCGCAGATATGGCGCGCACTGACGGGCGATGGCGCCGTGGGCATCGGTGGTGGTGACCACCAGGATGATGTCTGCACCTTCCAGCGCCTGCGGCAGGGAGGCGGTAATTTGCTCCGGTGTTCCCTGACAGGTCCATTTTCCGGTAACGCGGATGGTCCTGAGTGTTTGCAGCTGCTGGATCCGGGTAAGATTGTGGTCGTACAGGCGAACGGGGTAGCCCTTTTCCGCAAGAAATGCCGCCATGGTCTGGCCGCCGGCGCCGGCACCCAGCACGGCGAAGCGAAGCTCCTTCATGGGAAAACCTCCTTGTTTTGAAGCCTGTTGTACTTATATACGAACTGATTCGTATATAAGTACGTACTTTCATTTTATATATACAACAAAAAATGTCAACCGGGTTTGAGCAAATTTGTCAAAAATGGCAAAAATCGGTTGCCGCTTTAGACACTTTGTGTTATCCTAAGGGCAGCAACTTCTCATTTTCAGCGAGGAGGGGATTTTTATGGCGCAGACGCCGCACCGTTCCACATCGCGCGTGCTGGACATTTTCGACCTGCTTTCCACCACCATGGAGGGGTTTACCCTCACGGAAATTGCGCAGGCGCTTCAATCGCCCAAAAGCAGCATCCTGCCGATTTTGCAGACCATGGCTGCGCGGAACTATATCGATCTGGATTACCGGACCAATCGTTATACGATCGGCATCAATTTATTTTGCGCCGGCTCGATATATCACAATAAAATTTCCATCAACAAATTTATTGACCTGGAGATGCGGCAGCTGACCCACCGTACGGACGAAGCATGCTGCCTGGGGACGCTGGAGGGAGATCATGTGCTCTTCCTCCACAGAACCGATGCGCCGGACGCCATCAGCTGCCACAAATCACCGGGACAAACGGAACTGGCCTGCCTGGGCGCAGTGGGAAAGTGCCTGCTTTGCGACTACAAGCTCGATGAGCTGACGGAGCTGTTTTTTAAAGACGGCGGCCGGCTGCCGCCCCAGCTCAACCTCTATCGGGCACATATTCAAATGGAAGAGACCCGCATCACAAACCTGGCCTATGAATACGGTGAGGTAGAGCCGGGAATCCAGTGTGTGGCATCTCCCATTCGGGTGCAGGATCGGGTGGTCGCCGCGCTGGGGGTGATTCTGCCGTCGTTCCGGGTAAATCCGGAAAAGGCGATGACGGCGGCAAAAGCCTTGCCGGTGTCGGTGCAGAAGATCGAAAACATTCTCTCCACGACGGATGAGAGCCTGGATGAAGTGTTTTCCCTGAATGGATTTAAGAATCTTTGAGAAAAAGAAAACACCCCGCATGTCCGCTTGGTTTGTACAAAGCGAACGTGCGGGGCGTTTATCGCGGGTGCGGCAGGCTGGAGAACGCAGAGCATCCGGAAAAGGAATCTGTTCATCAAAACAGCGCCGGGCGGATGATCCGCCCGGCGCTGCCGCGTTCAAGAGTCAAAGGTGGTCCCTGAGAGATCCAAAGACTGATTGCAGCGGTTATCAATATCGATGTCGTTGCCGGTAAACACCGTGCCGGGGAAGTCCATGGTGACATCCGTGGGGACGTTTTCCAGCAAAATGGCGGTGGCGTTGCCCTCGAACCGGTTGTTTTCAAAGTCCCGGTCGGAGACGCTTTGTCCGGTGCTGTTGAAATGGAGACCAATCTGGTTATCCGTCAGGCGGCATTCGGAGAGATTTCCCCAGCCCTCGCCGTAAATCAGCATGCCGGTTTTCAGATTGGTAAAGCTGCAGCGCTCGGCCCAGACCCGGGAAGCGGCGGAGATTCCCACCTCCGAACCGGTGCCCGTAAGATCCAGATCACGCAGGAAGGAGATGGCTCCGGATCCGTAGCGCAGCTGAATTCCCTGGGTAAAGACCGTGCGTCCGGTGCCGTCTGTACATCCGTAGAGATCGTATTTCCTCTGGTCCAGAACCAGAGGTTCCGAATAGGTTACAGGCGGCAGATAGAGATTTACCGTATCGTCGGGAGAGACCTCCTGTTCGATCTCGTCCATCAGGGTCTCCAGCTCTTCTATGGTTTGCATGGGATAGTCCTGATACCGGTAGTCCAGAGTCCGGGTGGCGGTGATGACGAGGTCCTGGCGCAGCCGGATCACATCTCCGTTTTTCATGTGGATGGACCAGACCACCTGGTTGGTGTCGGTGCCGCAGGTAAAGTGAATGTAGGAGACCATGGCGGCAGTGGGGGAATAGTCGTCATGAGCAGGCTGGGAGGCCTCCATAGGGCAGGCGCCCAGCTCACCCAGGCGGATTTCCGTGGTGACATAATCCACTTTTTCCTCAAATTCGGCCCAGGCGTTGGCGCCGGAGTCCTGATAGTTGACAAACCATCGGGAGGGCCAGGTAAAATCGCCGCCCAGCTCCTGGCTCATATAGATTTCCGAAGCGGGAACGTTGGGGGATTCTGCCCAGGCCAGCACCAGCTGATAGGTAACGCCGCCGTCGGTGTAGAAGACTTCCCCCTGGGCGTCATAGACCTGCGGACGGTTGGAACGGGCTATGCCGATCCCTGCGGCGAGGATCACTGCCAGCGCCAGCAGGGCGCAGAGGACTTTTTTTCGCAGGGGAATCGGAATATGGGGTGTTTTGCGGGAGCGGATGTCCCGGGCACAAAAGGGGCAAAAGGAGGCGTCTGCGGGCAGGGCGGCGCCGCAATGGGGACAGCGTTGTTCCATGAGAAAGCTCCTTTCGAGACTCACTCAAAAATCGCTTGGGTGAGATCCAGCGGCTGGCCGCAGCGGTTATCAATATCCACCCGGTTGCCGCTGAAGCGGGAATTCTGGAAGTTCATGGTCACGTCGGTAGGGACATTTTCCAGCAGGACAGCCGTGGCGTTTTCTTCAAAGTGATTGTCGTTGAACATGGTGTGGGAAACAGAGTTTCCGGTGCTGTTGAAGTGGAAGCCCACCTGATTGCCGGAAAATCGGCAGCCGATGACATTGACCCAGGCGCTTCCGTAGCCCATGACGCCGGTTTTCCAGTTGGAAAAGGTGCAGTTTTCCGCCCAGAGCCGGGAGGGAGAGGATAACCCTATGTTGTCCCCGTTTCCCACGAAGTCCAGATCATAGAAATAGGTAATGGGTTCGTTTGGGGTATGGATGGCAACCGTATCGGTAAAGGTGGTGCGATGTCCCTGCTGGTCTGTGGAACCGTAAAGATTGAAGGGGCGGCTTTTGATAAACAGGCCGCCCTCATAGGTCACTGGCGGCAGATGCAGATTGACGATGTCGGGCAGTGGAATTTCCTCCGACAGACGGTCCACCAGATCCTGCAGCTGCTGGGCGGTCTCCATGGGGAAGTCTTCGGGATAGTAATCATAGGTGCGGATGGGCTGGAGCTGAATTTTCTGGCGCAGGCGGATCGTGTCCCGGTTTTTCATCCGCAGAGTCCAGACCAGTTCGGCCGGTTCGCTGCGGCCGGTATAATCCATCAGGGAAACCCGGGCGGCCTCAGGAGAAAACGACATCGCCTCCGGCTGGGAACATACCATGGGGGAAGGAGAGGTCTCCGGCTGGATGAATTCGGTGGAGATAAACGCCACTTTCTGCATGAACATGGGGCCGGCGTTGACGCCGGTTTCCACGTGATTGATGAACAGGCGGGAGGGCATCCGGTATTCCATATCCAGCTCCGCCTTTTCCTGAATCTCCGGCATGGGCGTGAACCGGTCGCTCACCGTAGAGAGCAGCAGCTGATAGGTGCCGTCGGCGTCGGTATAGAGGACTTCGCCGTAGGCGTCATAGGTCTTGGGAAGCCGGGGAACCACAACTGCCGCCACCGCGGCCAGGGCCAGACAAACGCCCAGGCCCCAGCGCAGGGCCTTGCCCCACAGATGGGAGGGCGGCTTGACTGACCGCCGGGGGCGGACGGATTGGGCGCAGTAGGGGCAAAAGGAAGCGTGTTCCGGCAGAGGGCTTTTACAATGGGGACAAGGGACCATGCGTTGAGCCATTTCAAAGTGCCTCCATCAAGCGAAGAACATTTTTGTACCGCCGCTGTGGATTGACATGGGTGCAGCGGTCCACGATCCGGCCCATCCGTCCCTTGGCCAGATGCCGGGACGGATGCTCGCCGGTGAGCATGACGTTGATGAGGACGCCCAGAGCATAGATGTCTGTGCGGATATCCGACTGGGACAGGCCGTATTGCTCCGGGGCGGCGAAGCCGGTGGTGCCCAGAATCTGTGTGTCGGCGGAGTTTTCCGGCTTGTGGAACCGGGCGGCATCAAAGTCAATGAGGACGGCATTGTCCCCGCGGAGGATGATGTTTTCCGGCTTGACATCCCGGTGCACGGCGCCGATGGAGTGCAGCACCCACAGCGCCCGGCAGACCTGCCGGACGATTTTTTTCGTCTCCTCCGGAGAAAAGAGCGCGTCCTGGAGCAAAAAGCCCAGAGTATCCCCTTGGATGAACTCCTCCAGCACCAGGTTGTCCCCATCCTGCTGGGCAACTTCGTAAATGACGGGCAGGTTGGGACAGGTATACTCCAGCAGACGGGCATAGACCTCTGCGTTGCCGGAAAAACGGCGGAGAATGTAAAGCTGCCCCGTGGCTTTGTGCCGGATGGACTGCACACTGCCCCGGGGACTTTCTTTGATCAGCCGGACGGGCTCAAATTCTGTTTCCAAAGCATTTGACAGCCAGGTATAAATTTTGAATCCCCCCAAAAGCCGCAATACTATGCAGCGGGCATATTGTTTCCGCATTTAAACCGTTGTAAATTAAGTATAGATGATTTGAAATTGGAAGTCAAACTGGAAATCGAGGAGGAGAATGGCGTGCAGAACAAACCCACCGATGATCTGCAGAATGAACTGATGAACGAGCCAAGTTTTGACTCCTATATGAATGAGAACAGACCGTTTTTCTCGCAGCAAAGTGTTGCGGAACTGCTGACAGCGCTCTATGAGCAGCAGGATATCTCCAAGGCGGCCCTGGCCCGAAAGGCCGGCATGAGCGAGGTCTACCTGCACCAGGTGTTTGCCGGACGGCGCAATCCGTCCCGGGACCGATTGCTGTGCCTGTGCGTGGGGCTGGGCGTCACACTGGAGGAGACGCAGCGGCTTTTGAAGCAGGCGTCCTATGCCCAGCTGTACCCCAAGATCAAGCGGGACGCCATCATCAGCTATGGGATCGCGCATGGCACGTCCTTGGACGAAATCAACGACCACCTGTTTTCTGAAAATGAAAAGACTCTCTGCTGACCGGATTTTCCATACGGCAGCGGCACAAGTGAGGCGATGATGTGGGAACAGTGCAGGGCAAAAAGTCCCGAAAGGAGACGGCACCTCTGCAGACGCTCACAACGGGATATCTTGCGGTGATGTGCTCCGTGTTTTTGCTCTTCCCTGCCGCCGGCGGCTACGAACGGATCGGGGACTGGGCGTATTTCCTTTGGCGCGGACTCTCGCTGGCCTATCTGGCGCTTTTGGTACTGACGGCGGCGGAGGTATCCCTGACCGGGGGAGGCCGGATCCAAGTGCTGCTGGCGCCGCTGGCGCGGCTGAGTGTGCCCCGGATCTGCCTGCTGGTCTATGTGGGCTGGAGCATGCTGGCGGCCTGGTGCTCTCCGTATCCGGGCGTCTGGCAGGGGCTCAGCCGCCATGCGGGGCTTTCGACCATTTTGCTGTACGCGGCAATCTTTTGGGCGGTATCCGCCTATGGACGATGGGATGACCGCCTCCTCTGGGCGCTGGGTGCCGTGACGGTTCTCAACGCGGGGATTGGGCTTTTGCAGTACGCCGGATATAATCCCCTGGGATTGTTCCCGGAGGGGACCGGGTATCATGATGCGTTTATTCTGTATAACGGACAGTTTATGGGAACGCTGGGCAACGTCGATACGCTGTCCGCGTTTTTGTGCCTGATGGTTCCGCTCTTTTACGGGACCTATCTGCTCTCCGGGCGCCGTCTGGCGCTGATCCCCATGGGGGCAGGCATGTTTGCGCTGGGCCTGGCCCAGGTATCCTCGGGATTTGTAGGCCTTGCCGGCGCCATCGCTTTGACGGTTCCGGCTTATTATTCCCGGCCCCGGTGCTGGATTCGGGGAATGGCAGCAGCTGCGGTGCTGGCACTGTCTTTGGGGGCGGCAAAGCTTCTGGGAGCAGATGCGCAGACTCCGCTGCACCTGGCTGCCGGGCCGGTGAGCCTGGGACTGCTGGTGCTGGGCGCGGCCGCGGCGGCAGCGGCCATTTGGGCGGCACGCACATGGCCGGAAGAACCGGGCCAGTTCCGCCCCCGGCGGTGCCGGGGACTGTGCGCCGGGGTTCTGGGCATCGGCGCGGCAGGACTGGCCGCTGCGTACTGCATCCCCTTCTCGGAAGGGGCGGCGGGCGAATTTCACGCACTGCTCCATGGACAGGCGGAGGCATCCTTCGGCTCCGGACGGCTGCGGATCTGGCAGGAGGTGCTGCACCTGATCGGGGAGCGGCCGCTGCTGGGCGGCGGCCCGGATACCCTGGTGGCCCGGATCGGATTCACCTTCAGCCGGTATTCCGAGGAAGCGGGCATGATGATCCAGACCGTGACGGATGCGGCGCACAATGAGTGCCTCAACATTGCGGTCAACCAGGGCCTGCCCGCCCTGGGCGCGTATCTTGCGCTCCTGGGTACTGTGCTGTACGCCGGGATCCGGCGGGGCGGCGCGGTGTCGCTGCTTTTGTGGACGGCGCTGGCCGGATATTTCATCCAGGGGTGCTTCACCATCGGGGACTGCGGCGCGGCCGCACTATTCTGGCTTTTCCTCGCCTTGTGCGAGCGAGATAGCAACCACGCAAACCAATAAGGAGGAGAACAAGTATGAAGCAACGAACCACACCCAAGCGGCGGCTGCTGGCGCTGAATCTGGCGCTGGTGCTGCTGTGCTCTCTGATCCTACCGGTTTCGGCGGGAGCAGCGGGCAGCAATATCGTGATCGGAAAAGGCAGCGGAACTGTGGATCACTCCGGCCCGGGCTGGGTCTATGACGCCAGCGAGCGCACCCTGACTCTGGACAACTACCAGGGCGGCTACATTGATGTGACTACCGGCGGCAACCTGACCATCTATGCCAACGGCAACGTGGTCATCGATAACGAGAGTACCTATCACAGTGCCATTCAGCTCTGGGCCGATGACAGCCTGGATCTGGTGGTCAACGGCACGCTGACCATCAACAGCAAGTCCGCCAATGGCATTGTTGCCAACGGTGACGTGACCGTCCGTTCCAACTCTTTGGTGTGGACCGGCCCCGACGGCAAGACCTACTATGACGGCAAGGGCAGCAACCTGATGACCATCAATGTCAGAGGATATGGCATCGTGGGCGCCGATGTGAATGTGGATGTCAACGGCGAGGTCAAAGGCACGTCCGGCGCTGTGCGCAGCAGCGGTTCCGTGCGCTTTGGCAGCCAGGACGGCACCAGCGCTCTCAATGCCACTCTGACGGCCGCGCAAAACAGAGCTGCTGTGGTGTATAACCGCAACGGCACCGCCAGCGTGGGCGAGCATATGGGGTCGGATTTTGCCTATTACGGCAATACGCCCTATCAGCTCACCCTGTATCCCAAGAGCTACACCACCACCCTCAACGGTGACGGCGGCACCTGCAATGGCCAGGGTACCGTGACGGTGTCCCAGGCATATCCTGCCCACGTGAAGCTGGGCGACTACGCCTTCACCAAGCCGGGCTATACCCTCACGGGCTTCAGCCTCAACGGTCAGACGGTGGCGACCAACTATGAGTTCATCCCCAGCGGCGACACCACGGTGACGGCGCAGTGGACCTTGGCGTCCAAGAACGACGTCAGCGACAAGATCACCTTTGCGCAGGCGCAGGACACGGCGGTCTATGCCGGTCCGGTGGCGCTGAACACCTTCGTCAGTGAAGCCAGCATTGCGGACATCACCCCCGCAGCGGCCTTCACCTACACCCTGACCAAGGACGGCGGCAGCGCCCAGACGGTTGCCCTGACGGATACCGTTTCCGATGCGGGTACGTACACCATTACCGCCTGCTATGAGGATGAGGAAAATCTGGGTACCGTCAGCCATACCTTCACCATTACTCCGGCACCTCTGACGGCTTCTGCCACCGTGGCGGAAAAGACCTATGACGGCACCACCGACGCCACCGCTGCGGTGAGCTTCGCGGGTCTGGCCAACGGGGAGAGCCTGACTGCCGGCACGGACTACACGGTGAGCGCGGCCTTTGCCGACGCCAACGCCGGCGCAAGCAAGAGCGTGACGGTCAGCGTGGAGCTCCTGTCCACGGCCGCGACGGCCAACTACACCCTGACCAACGGCCAGATTGCAGCCACCGGCACCATTGCCAAGGCGGCGGCCAAGACGGTTCCCGGTCAGACCGTGTATGTCAACTATCAGGATACCGCCCGGAAGAGCGCCGCTGTGGCGGGCTTCGTACCGGATACCAACGATTACTATGTCTTTGAGGCGGTGGACGACAATGCCCTGCTGGGCGAAGCGTTTGCCGTGGATGCCAACGGCCAGGTGACCTTCGCCCTGAAGGACGGCCTGACGCAAGAGGATACGGGCAAGCAGGCGTCTGCTGTGATCCGGATTGGTTCTGTCAACTATGAGGACTCCTATGCCGACCTGGATGTCAACGTCGTCTATGAGTATGTCCCCGTGGTGGAAGTGGAGGATCTCACCGCCACCTATACCGGCAGCCCCATCTCCGGCAGTCTCCTGCAGGGTACTGCCGTGTATGACGGCAAGGAAGTTCCCGGCACGTGGTCCTTCAAGGAGGGCCAGGCCCTGACCAATGTGGCGGACAGCGGCGTGAAGATTGCGGTGTTCACCCCGGATGATCTGGACACCTATTCCCTCGTGGAGACCCTGGTCAATGTGACCATCGTGGAGCGGGAGGATCCCCGTCCCTCCGGCGGCGGCAGCAGCTCCGGCGGCTCCTCTTACAGCATTTCTGTTGACAGCGGCAGCCACGGCAGCCTTACCGTGTCTCCCCGCAACGCCTCCAAGGGCGACAAGGTGACCATCACCGTCAAGCCTGACGACGGGTATGTGCTCAAAGAACTGACTGCCACCGCCAGCAACGGCGATGAACTCGAACTGACCAAGCGCGCCGACGGCCGCTACACCTTTACCATGCCCATCGGCAGCGTGAAGGTGAAGGCCACCTGGACCATCGGCACTCCGACGGTTGCCGGATTCAGCGACGTTCCTTCTGATGCCTATTACGCAGACGCAGTAGCCTGGGCAGCGGAAGAGGGCATCACCGGCGGCATCACGGCCACCACGTTCGGCCCCAACAACGGCTGCACCCGCGGTCAGGTTGTGACCTTCCTGTGGAGAGCGGCTGGTTCTCCTGTGGTGAATATGGTCAATCCCTTTACCGATGTCTCCGAGGATGCCTACAACTATCAGGCAATCCTGTGGGCATATGCCAGCGGCATCACCGGCGGCATGACGGAGACCACCTTCGCGCCCAATGCCACCTGCACCCGTGCCCAGATCGTGACCTTCCTGCACCGTGCACAGGGCAGCCCCGCTGCAAGCAGCAGCGTGTCCTTTACGGATGTTCCTGCGGATGCGTACTACGCTGACGCAGTGGCCTGGGCTGCGGAAGAAGGCATCACCGGCGGCGTGACCGCGACCACCTTCGCACCCAACGCCACCTGCACCCGTGCGCAGGTTGTGACCTTCCTGTATCGCGATATGGCCGAGTAACGGACCGGCACAAACTGCAGGAAAACCAAGGAACCGCGCCCCCGGCCAGTCACGGCCGGGGGCGCGGTCTTCCTGCTCTGGCTGCCTGGGGGGCATGCCCGGCACTTCCTGCCGGGACGTCGGAACCGGCACCTTGCGGGAAGCTGCGATCGGTTCGGGATTCTTCCCAAAAAACGGCACGCGGACGCTTTTGCGTCCGCGTGCTGTTTTTTATCGATTGCGCTTGAGCGCGGCCAGGACCTGTTTCTGGGCAGGCAGCCGTTCCCAACGGGGATAGTCCTCCTGATACCGGGTCCGCAGGGCCTGCGCATCCTCCGGAGAGAGTCGGGGAATCAGAGGCACGGTCAGTCCGTGGACCGCCTGAAGCATCCAGTAGGCGGAAGGATTGTCCCGGTGGGCAAAGGGCGCGGTGTAGATCAACGAGAGTGCCTGAAAAAGCTGGGAAGAGGGGAGCGCATCCATCCGGCGCAGCAGTGCTTCCAGCTCCTGGGCAAACCGGTCGTGGCAGGGATCGGCGGCAGGGCCGCTGCCCATGCCCAGCAGTCCGTCCGCGGGTTTGCGGTCCCGTTCCAGCTGCTCGGTCTTGAGAAGATAGCCTGTGTAGAGCGATTGCAGCTCCTCCAGCAGTTCCATGGATTACACGAAGGGATTCTCGGTGGGATAGGGCAGGCTCTTGGGCTGGTTGTAGGCGATGTCCTCCACACCCAGCATCTTCATGACCTCAAAGAGAGCCTTGCCGTAGTGGCCGAAGGCCACGGCGCCATGGTGGGGATAGCGCTTCTCCACCAGCACATGACGGTAGAACCGGCCCATTTCGGGGATGGCGAATACGCCGATGCCGCCGAAGGAGCGGGTCTTGACCGGCAGGACTTCGCCCTGAGCAATGTAGGAGCGGAGCTTGCCCTCGCTGTCGCACTGGAGACGGTAGAAGGTGATGGGAGAGGCGGCGATATCGCCTTCCAGCGTGCCGCGGGTGAAATCGGGCTCGGAACCCTTGGGCTCCAGCAGACGGTGCTGAATCAGCTGATACTTTACGGCCCGGTCGGCGCACAGCTTGCAGCTGGGGGTGTTGCCGCAGTGGAAGCCCATGAAGGTATCGGTCAGCTGATAGGGGAACTTGCCGGCGATGTCCTCCTGATAGAGGTCGGCGGGGACGGAGTTGTTGATATCCAGCAGCGTGACGGTCTCACCGGAGACGCACATGCCGATGTATTCGCTGAGTGCGCCGTAGATATCCACCTCGCAGGAGACGGGGATGCCGCGGCTGACCAGGCGGGAGTTGACATAGCAGGGCTCAAAGCCGAAGGCCTCCGGGAAGGCGGGCCAGCACTTGTCGGCAAAGGCCACATACTGGCGGGCGCCCTTGTGGGCCTCGGCCCAATCCAGCAAAGTCAGCTCCAGCTGAGCCATCCGGGCGTTGAGGTCGGGATAGTACTTGCCCTCGCCCATCTCCTTGGCCATGTCTGCGCAGACCTCGGGGATCCGGGGATCGCCCTCGTGGGCCTTGTAGGCCACCAGCAGATCCAGCTCGGAGTTTTCCTCCACTTCCACGCCCAGCTCATACAATCCCTTGATGGGAGCGTTGCAGGCGAAGAAGTCCTGGGGACGGGGGCCGAAGGTGATGATCTTGAGGCCGGAGAGGCCGATCAGGGCGCAGGCAATGGGCTTGAAGTCCGCGATCATGGAGGCGATATCCTCCGCGGTGCCCACGGGATAGGAGGGGATGTAGGCCTTGAGATGGCGCATGCCCAGGTTGTAAGAGCAGTTGAGCATGCCGCAGTAGGCGTCGCCGCGGCCGTCGATGAGGTCCTTGCCGCTTTCCTCGGCGGCGGCCACATACATGACGGGGCCGTCAAACCGCTGGGCGATGAGGGTCTCAGGCGTCTCGGGACCGAAGTTGCCCAGGAACACCACCAGGGCGTTGCAGCCCGCGCTCTTTACTTCATCCACGGCTTTGAGCATATCCTTCTCGTTTTCCACCGTGGTCTTGCACTCGTACAGATCCAGACCCTTGTTCTGGCAGGCGGCCACGATGGCAGCCCGGCGGCGCTCGGAGAGAGAAATGATGAAGCAGTCCCGGGACACCGCGATGATGCCCAGTTTGACTTCCGGAATGTTGGTCAGCATGATGAACGCACCTCTTTCTGAATATTCGCCTTACAGATCGGCGGCAATATCAATATTTTCGCCCCGCAGCACAGCGGGCGCGCCCTGGGCGGCTTCGCTGCTTTCGGGATGGGCCAGGAGCCACTTGTTGCAGGCCCAAAGCATGGAGTCCTCCCGGTTGAGGACCTGAATGTCCGGACGGGGACCGTTGGTTCCCTTGGGGAGCGCCACCAGCACCCGGAAGCCCGCGCCCTTGGCGGCGGAGCAGGGGGCATAGTGCAGTGTGGTGGCATAGACTTCCACCAGCACGCCGGCGGGCACCCGGAAGGCCTTGACGAGGCCGGTATCCAGCGTGCCGTCGGGCGCGATGTCATCCATCCGGGCCAGCAGGAGAATGAAATCCTCCGTGCCGCAGTTGAGCTCGCTGTCCCGGTGGTACTCCAGGCAGTTGAGCTTGGTGTTGTGGCCGTTGCACCAGCCCATCTGAATGGGCATGCCGCCGTAGGCGTTGGAGGATAGCTGCGCGGTCAGGGGCAGAGATTCCAGCTCCGGCTGGGAGGGGACATACTCCACGCCTTCAGGCAGCGGGGTGGCTGCTTCCAGGGTCCGGAGCAGATCCTGGGTGTCGTAGCCCTCCAGAACCTTGCCGTAAGAGGCAAAAGCAGGATCGGAAATGGGAAGAATTGTCATACAGAATCACCTCTCGGGAGGGAGTCCCTCCCTGCAAATTGATGGACACAGCCATCGCAAATACGCCGGCTCACCGGCATGAATGTCTGGGCGGCGGGACCTACCACGAAGGCGCAGATCACGGTGCCCAGGCCCAGCACGCCGCCCAGCGCAAAGCCGGAGAGCGCAAAGAACAAATCCACCGCCACCCGGACGGGGCCGAAGGGTTTGCCCAGCTTGTCGCTGAGCACCACGCCCACCAGATCGTTGGGGCCGGTACCGGCTTCAGAACAGATCACAATGGTCATGCCGAAGGCCAGGATCACACAGCCCAAAACCAACGCCGCCAGCCGCACCGGCAGGGGGCGTTCGCTGTGGATCAGGGGGGCGAGCAATACAGTGAAGACATCGATGATGGGGCCGCCCAATGCCATGCAGACCACCGTGCCGATGCGCACGAACTTACGGTCCACCACCAGCAGCACCACCATGATGACCAGAGACACCAACAGATGAACCCGTCCGTGGGTCATGAATCCGGGCCAGGGCAGGAACCGGAACAGTCCCTGCACAAAGACGTTGAAAGGATCGGAGCCCAGGTCGGTCTGCAAAAACAGCGTGACGCCCAGATGGGCCACGCACAGCCCGGCCAGGAGCAATACCAGGCGGACCGCTTCCTCCCGGACAGAACGGGACTTCACGATTCTGCCTCCAGTTCCCGGCGCTCCTCCTCCGTCAGCTCCGCGGCCTTGAGATCCGTGCGGTAGCGCCGCCAGGCGTAATAGCCGAAGCCTACCGCCACGGCGGCAAACGCCGCGGTCAGTGCCACCACGCCCCACTGCGGAATGGGAGACGTGCCGGCGGCACCGCCGGAGGCAATCTGCCAGGCCAGATAGAGAAAATACAAGCATACCAGCACCCGCAGAGTCATGGTTCGCCCGGCCCGGGCTTTCCGGGCGGGGTGATACACCGGCTGGGGTGCGGAAGGTCCATGGGTCATGGGCGTCCTCCCTCTTTTTATCCCTGCAAACGGGGGAACAGGGCCTTGAGCGTGGGATAGATTTCCCGGAACTTCCGGTACTGCACCTCATAGCGGGCGGCAATCTCCGGATCGGGATGAACGGTTTCCTTGACGTGGATCAGGGCCTCGGCCGCCGCAGCCACGCTGGGATATTCCCCGCAGGCCACCGCCGCCAGCATGGCGCCGCCGTAGCCCGGACCCTCCTCGGTCACCGGGACCTCAATGTCCAGGTTCAGGACATTGGCGAAGATTTTCCGCCAGAGGGGACTCTTGGCGCCGCCGCCGCAGATCTTGCTGCGCTGGATGTTGAGGCCCAGAGACCGGGCAACCTCCAGGGAGTCCCGGATACCGAAGGCCACACCTTCCAGCACGGCCTGGGTCATGTCGGCCCGGGAGGCATCCATGGTCAGGCCGATGAAGGTGCCCCGGGCGGCAGGATCGTTGTGGGGAGAGCGCTCTCCCATGAGATAGGGCAGGAAGAACACATGATTGCATCCCAGGCGCTCATCGGTGATGGGGGATTGTTCGGCGGCATAGTCCTTGGTGCCCAGAATGTCATCCATCCACCACTTGTTGCAGGAGGCGGCGGAGAGCATGCAGCCCATGAGATGATAGTGCCCGTCGGCGTGGGCAAAGGCGTGGAGCGCGTTGTGGGGATCGACGCCGAAGCGCTCGCTGGAGATGAAGATGGTGCCGGAGGTGCCCAGGGAGATGTTGCACTGTCCGTCGCCCACGGTAGCGGTTCCCACTGCCGCGGCGGCGTTGTCGCCGGCACCGGCGCAGACTTTGACGGTTTCGGGAAGGTCCAAAGACCGGGCCACGTCCGGCTTGAGCGTGCCGACCGTTTCGTAGCTTTCAAACACCCGGGCCATCTGGGATGCATTCAGCCCGCACAGTTCCAGCATCTCCGGGCTCCAGCACTTGTGTTCCACGTCAAAGAGCAGCATGCCGGAGGCGTCGGAGACATCCGTGCAGTGCACGCCGGTGAGCATATAGTTGAGATAGTCCTTGGGCAGCATCACCTTGCGGATTCGGGCAAAGAGCTCCGGCTCGTGCTTGCGCATCCACAGCAGCTTGGGGGCCGTGAAGCCTGCAAAGGCGATGTTGGCCGTGCGGCGGGAGAGGGTCTCCCGCCCGATCACGGTATTGAGATATTCGGTTTCCTCCGCGGTGCGGCCGTCGTTCCAGAGAATGGCGGGACGCAGAACCTGGTCGTGTTCGTCCAGCACTACCAGACCGTGCATCTGGCCGCCGCAGCCGATCCCGGCAATTTGGGAGCGGTCGCACTGGGCGGTCAGCTCCCGGATGCCGTCGAGGGTCTGGCGCAGCCAGTCCTCGGGATTCTGCTCGGACCAGCCGGGGTGGGGGAAGGAAATGGGATATTCCCGGGAGACGATCTTCTGGATGGTGCCGCTGCCGTCCATGAGCAAAAGCTTAACGGCAGAGGTTCCCAGATCCACTCCGATATACAGCATGGTTTCCTCCTTAGGCCTTGCCGGTCTTGTGGTTGGACACCACGTCGAAGATGACGGCGATCAGCAGCACAGCGCCCTTGACCACATACTGCCAGTTGTTGTCCAGGCCGTAGATGGACATGCCCTGGTTGATGACGCCCAGCAAAATGGCGCCGACCACGATGCCGGGAACCGTACCGGATCCGCCGTAGGCGGAGGCGCCGCCGATGAAGCAGGAGCCGATGGCGTCCATCTCATAGGACATACCGGTATCGCCGTTGACGGAACCAATCCGGGCGGCGACCAGCAGACCGGACAGGCCTGCCAGTATGGACATGGAGCAGTAAGCGGCGAAGTAGACCTTCCGGGTATCGATACCGGAGAGTTTGGTGGCCTTCTCGTTGCCGCCCACAGCGTAGAAGTAACGGCCAAATGCGGTCTTGGAGGTGATGAAGGCGTAGAGCAGCAAAATGCCCAGCACCCACACCAGCATGACGGGAATGCCCTTGTAGTTGGCCAGCTTCCAGCAGTAGAAGAGGATCAGCAGATCGATGAGGATCACTTTGGAGAAGGCGCTGACGGCAGAATCCATGGCGTAGCCCTTGCGCGCCTTCTTGGCACGGCCGGTGATGGTGCGCACCAGCAGCACGGCGGCGACCACTACGCCCACGATCATGGCGGACCAGTGAATCTCACCGGCGTCCACACCGGGGACGGTGATGTAGGAGCTGAAGATGTTCAAAAACAGCTTGTTGGAGATGCTGACCGTCTTGGACTCCAGCACCACACGGCCCAGGCCGCGGAAGAGGAACATGCCGGCCAGGGTGCAGATGAAGGGCGGGATGTGCATGTAGCCGATCCAGAAGCCCTGCCAGGTGCCGATGACGGCGGAGATGGCCAGGCAGATGAGGATGACCAGCACGGCGTTGAGGGAGGTGTTGGACATCAGCTGCGCGGCGATGGCACCCACCAGGCACAGCGTGGCGCCCACGCTCAGGTCCACGTTGCCGCCGGTGAGGATGCACAGCAGCATGCCGCAGCCCATGACCAGAACATAGGCGTTTTGCAGCAGCAGGTTGGAGATGTTTTGCGCGTAGAGCATCTTACCGCCGGTCAGGGCAGTGAAGAAAATAAAGACCACCACCAGGGCGATGACCATGGTGTATTTTTTCAAAATCGCGCTGACCCGGATGCTGTTTGCACGGGATTCCAGCGTTTTGGCATCTTGATTGATCGTTCCTTTCATGCTTGCAGCACTCCCTTGCTCTCTTCTTTTTTACCGGACTGCAGAATGGCTGCCATGATTTTCTCCTGCGTGGCTTCCTCGATGGGGAACTCGCCCACCAGGCTGCCCTCGTTCATGACATAGATCCGGTCACACATGCCCAGCAGCTCCGGCATCTCCGAGGAGATCATGATGATGGATTTTCCCTGGGCAATGAGATCATTCATAATGCAGTAGATTTCGTATTTGGCACCCACATCGATGCCGCGGGTGGGCTCATCCACGATCAGCACATCAGGATCGGCAAACATCCACTTGGCCAGCAGCACCTTTTGCTGGTTGCCGCCGGAGAGGTTGCCGACTGCCTGCTGAACGGAAGGCGTCTTGGTGGCAAGCTTGCGCCGGTAATCCTCAGCCACCTGATTTTCCTGGTCGATATCAATAATGCCGCGGTTGCAGACTTTTTCCAGTCGGGCCATGGTATTGTTGACGGCAATGGTGTCGATGAGGACCAGGCCGTTGTCCTTGCGGTCCTCGGTGACGTAAGCCAGACCTGCCTCAATGGCGCTGCGCTCGTTTTTCAGGTGAACTTCCCGGCCGTTGATTTTGAGCTGGCCGGTGATGCCGGTGCCGTAGCTGTGGCCGAAGAGGGACCGGGCCAGCTCGGTGCGGCCGGCGCCCTGGAGTCCGGAGAAACCGATGATCTCGCCCCGGTTGACATGGAACGAGACGTGGCTGACCACCTGCTTTTCCGTGTAGATGGGATGGTGGACGCACCAGTCGTTTACCTCCAGAATGGGTTCGGTGGAGGTACAGCGCGGACGCTTGGGGAAGCGGTCGGTCAGCTCCCGGCCCACCATGCCCCGGATGATGCGGTCTTCATCGATATCGCGGGCGGAGTTATCGATGGTTTCGATGGTGGAACCATCCCGAACCACCGTGATCTTGTCTGCCACATAGGCGATCTCGGAGAGCTTGTGGGAGATGATGATGGAGGTCATGCCCTCCTTCTTGAACTGCAGCAGCAGATCCAGCAGCATCTTGGAATCCTCTTCGTTCAAAGAGGAAGTGGGTTCATCCAAAATCAGCAGCTTGACGTTTTTGGATAGGGCCTTGGCGATTTCCACCAGCTGCTGCTTGCCGGTGCCGATGTCCTTGATGAGGGTGGTGGCACGCTCTTTCAGCCCCACCTGTTTCATGTGCTTTTCCGCCTGGGCGAAGGTCTCGTCCCAGTCCAGGCCGAACTTGCCCTTGCGCTCGTTGCCCAGGAACATGTTCTCGCCGATGGACAGTTCCGGAATCAGTGCCAGCTCCTGATGGATAATGACAATGCCGATCTTCTCACTGTCCCGGACGGTCTTGAAGTGGCACTCCTGACCGTCATATATGATTTGCCCCGTGTAGGAGCCATAGGGATATGTACCGCTGAGTACGTTCATCAGCGTGGACTTACCGGCGCCGTTTTCGCCAACCAGTGCGTGGATCTCTCCCCGTGCAACTTCCAGATTGACGTGGTTCAGGGCTTTGACGCCCGGAAATTCCTTTGTGATGTCTTTCATCACCAGGATATTGTCAGCCAAACTGATGTCCTCCTTTCTTAATTGGAATATGGAATGGAAAGCCGCCTCGTGAGGCGCAATCTGCAAACTCAAGAAAAAAGAGCGGGTAGGGCAAGTTGCCCCGCCCGCTCTTCTCTCAGAATTTCCTTGATTAGAAACTGGTGCGGTGTCAGATCAGCCCACAGCCACAGGATAACCGTCGCTGCCCATGGTGTAGTAGCCAGTGTCCACCAGCTCTTCCTGGATGTTGTCGGCGGTCACCACGGTAGGCGTCAGCAGGTAGGAGGGAATGATGCCAGTGTTGTTGTCATAGGAGCTGGTATCATAAGCGCACTCGCAGTCGAACTGGCTGGTCAGCTCCTCGCCGGGCTCCTCGCCGTTGAGGATGGCCTGGGCCAGAGCCAGGGTCACGACGGCCTCGTTGGCCACGGCCTTGTACACGGTCATGGACTGCTTGCCGTCCACAATGTTCTTCAGGTTGGCCTCGTCGCCGTCCTGGCCGGTGATGATGGGCTGGTTGGAGCCGGCATAGTCGGACTCGATGGCCTGGGTCACGCCCAGAGCGGTGGAGTCGTTGGAGCACAGGGCCACATCCAGCTGCGTGCCGTCAGAATAATAGGAGGCCAGGATGTTCTGCATACGGTTCATAGCGGTAGCAGTATCCCAGGTGGCGGTGGCCACTTCCTCGAAAGCGGTCTGGCCGGAGACGATGTTCAGGATGCCGGCGTCGATGTAGGGCTTCAGGGTGTCAAACGCACCGTTGAAGAAGAAGGGGGCGTTGTTGTCGGCGGGGTCGCCGGCGGTGAACTCAATGTTGTAAGTAGTGGAGGTGTCGTTCAGGTCCAGACCCAGGGTGTCGATCACGTACTGGCCCTGCAGCACACCGACGGTGTAGTTGTCGAAGGAGACGTAGTAATCGATGGCCTTGGTGTTCATGATCAGACGGTCATAGGAGATCACGGGGATGCCGGCCTCGTCCGCAGAATCCAGGACCGTGGTCAGGGACTCGCCGTCGATGGCAGCTACGATCAGGAGGTCGACGCCGTCGGAGATCAGGTTCTCAATGTCGTTGACCTGCTGCGTGACGTCGTTGTCGGAATAGGTGAGTTCCACCTCGTAGCCGGCGGACTCAAACTGCTCCTGCAGGTAGGAACCGTCGCGGTTCCAACGCTCCAGGGACTTGGTGGGCATTGCAATGCCGATCTTTCCGCTGCCGCCGGTCTCGCCGGTGTCACCGGATTCCGCGGTTTCGCCCTCGTCTGCGGGTTCCTCGGTGGTGCTTCCGCCGCAGGCCACCAAAGACAGGGCCATTACCAGAGACAGTGCCAGTGCAAGAAACTTTTTCATACGCATTCTTCTCCTTGGTCCCATCCCAGCAGAATGGGACAAAATTCGTGAAGCGGGTCGCTTCTGTAATTTGATTCTATAAAATGACTTTACAAAAGTCAATGCAAAGATTCGTCATATTCGTGATTTTGTTAATTACAACATGTTTAATCGATTTAATATTGTGCAACTTTATTGTGAATTCAAAATGCTTAGTAAAACTGCTTTATTTAATAGCGAAAAAACTGGAATTTTGACCTAAAATGAAAAAAACGGTTGACGGGGCGGAAAGCGGTGTAATAAGATGTGCATATATAAAATACTTTTGTAAAAGTGCGGGTGCCTAAAAATGGAAAAGGAAGCCAACATGACCCAGCGCCGGCGGCAGACGCGCAACAGTATTTACCATTATCTATATGAAACGCGGGAGTTTTGTTCCAAACAGTCGTTGGCCAGGGACCTGCGGCTGAGTTTGCCTACTGTCTATCAGCACCTGACGGAGCTGATGGAAGAGGGACTGGTGCATTATTCCGGAGAGCAGCAGTCCACGGGCGGGCGCAAAGCCATGGGATTGGAGATTGTGGCCGACGCGCGGTATGCCATTGGGGTTTCCGTCACGGAGACCCGGCTGCGCTTTGTGGCGGCGGATCTGCGGTTGGGGGAAATGGCTTACCGGAAGGTCCACCATCCGTCTGTGGCGGAGATGGAGAATTTCGGAGATTTCCTCACAGGGGAGCTGGAGCGGTTTATTGATGACAACGCCCTGGACCGGGACCGGCTTTTGGGCGTGGGGATTGCCCTGCCGGCGGTGATTGCGCCGGATGAGAGCCGCCGGATTACTCTGGCGCCCACGCTGCACCTGCGGGATGTGGAGCTGCAGCGGCTGATGGGAACCATTCCCTATCCGGTGTATATTGAAAACGACGCCACCAGCGGCGGCTATGCGGAGTGGTTTACCCACTGGCAGGGACGCGACATTGCCTATTTGCTGCTGGAGACCGGCGTGGGCGGCGCGATTTTGGTCAACGGCGGACAGTATCAGGGCGTCAATCACCGCAGCGGTGAGTTCGGGCACATGTGCGTAGAACCCGGCGGATTGCCCTGCAAGTGCGGCAAGCGCGGGTGCCTGGAGGCGTATTGTTCGCCTTCCCGGGTCAGTGATGATCTGGGGATCTCGCTCAAGGAATTTTTTGACGGCCTGGAGCGGCATGTTCCGGAGTATGAGACCCTCTGGTATGATTTGCTGCGCCATCTGGCCATCGGAGTCAACAACATTCGCATGGCCCTGGACTGTGACGTGGTGCTGGGCGGCTTTTTGACGGAGTTTCTGCCGCCCTACATGCCTCTGCTTAAGGAGTATGTTGCCGCGGGCAATACCTTCGAGCCCAGTGCCGACTACCTGCATCTGAGCAATCTGCGGCGGCATACCGTCCCGCTGGGCGTGGCGCTGCACTTTATTAAAGAATTCCTGGAGACAATCTGATTGAGGAGGTATGTTCCCATGACCGTTACCACATCCATTTTCGGACATACAAAACAGGGCCAGACTGTTACCGCTTACCGGCTGGAAAACCGGGCCGGCATGCAGGTGACCGTGCTGGACTATGGCGCCACGATTCAATCCCTCCGGGTTCCGGACCGCCAAGGAGAGCTTACGGATGTTGTCCTGGGCTATGATACGGTGGCGGAGTATGAGGAAAACGGCGGGTATCTGGGCGCCACCATCGGCCGGGTGGGAAACCGCATCGGCGGAGCGGAATTTTCCTTGAATGGAAAGCGGTATCCCCTGGCCAAAAACGATGGGGAAAACCATCTCCACGGCGGCATCAAGGGGTTTGATAAGCAGATGTGGAATGTGGAGGTTCGGGAAGATGCGCTGGTGTGTTCCCGGCTGTCTCCCGACGGCGAGGAGGGCTATCCCGGGAATCTGTGGGTGCAGGTGACATTTACCCTGCGGGAGGCAAACGCGCTTTCCATTCAGTATGAGGCCCGGGCGGCGGGCGATACCCTGGTGAACCTCACCAACCACAGCTACTTCAATCTCGACGGCGGCGGCAGCGTGCTGGACCATGAGCTTCAGGTTTTTGCCAGCCGCATTACGGAAAACGATGCCGGATGCCTGCCCACAGGGCGGCTGCTGGAGGTGGAGGAGACTCCCTTTGATTTCCGGATTCCCAAGCAGATCGGAGCAGAAATCAACGCGGACGATGCCCAGCTGCGCTGCGGCGGCGGGTATGACCACAACTATGTGCTCTCCGGGCGCCGGGCGGCTGTTCTGCGCAGCGGACGCAGCGGCATTGAGATGACGGTGGAGACAGACCAGCCCGGGATGCAGGTTTATACGGCCAATGGACTGACGCAGCGGCCGGGCAAGCAGGGCACCACCATGGGCCCCCGGGATGCGGTTTGCCTGGAGACACAGCTGTTCCCCAATGGCATTCACCGTTACGGATTCCCCTCTCCGATTCTGCGGGCGGGAGAGTCCATGCACAGCGAAACGGTATTCTCCTTCGGACTGTGCTGATTTAATTCAAAAGCAAAGAGCCGCCGGGCAGGACCGATTTGGTCCCGCCCGGCGGCTTTTTTAGGTTTGGGAGAATTTACTCCAGGCTGTGCAGCCAGTCGGCTTTTCGGCTGTAAAGGAAGAAGGTGACGGAGCTGAGCAGCCAGGTCAGAGGATAGACCCAGTACACCATCTGGATACTCTGGGTGAGGGGGACGGAAATGGTGAGAAACGTGACCCGCACGATGCACCAGAATACCAGCATGACCACCATGGGAATGACCGCTTTGCCGGCGCCGCGCAAAATGGCGGCCATAGAGTGGGAATAGGCCAGCAAGAAGAAGAACAGACCGGCGGTGCGGGATTTTTCCACACCAAAGCGGACGACCTCCGGTGTGGAGTCGAAGGCGGCAATCAGCGCCGGCGCGAAGAGAAAGACCACGGCGCCGATCAGTTCGGCCAGCACGACTGCGGACAATACGCCGAAGCGGGCGCCCTTTTTGACACGCTCATATTCTCCGGCACCCAGGTTTTGCCCCACAAAGGTGGTCAGCGCCATGGCGAAGCTGGTGATGGGCAGAAAGCCGAAGCCCTCAATTTTGGAATAGGCGCCGCAGCCGGCCATGGCCATTTCTCCAAAGGCATTGATATTGGACTGTACCACGACGTTGGCAAAGGAAATGATGGAGTTTTGCAGACCCGCAGGGAGGCCGAACCGCAGGATCTGCCCCAGCACCGGGCGGTAAAAGCGAATGCGGCGCAGCTGAATCCGCCAGCTCTGGCGTGTGCAGGTCAGCTGGAGCAGGCACAGCCCGGCGCTGACAAACTGGGAGAGAATGGTGGCCACGGCGGCGCCGCCCACTCCGGTATGCAATACGCCGATGAACAGCAGGTCCAGCACCAGGTTGACCGCGGAGGAGGCCATAAGATAGTAGAGGGGATGCCGGCTGTCCCCCACGGCCTGCAGGATGCCCACCAGGATGTTATACATGACGGCACCGGCAGACCCGGCAAAGTAAATCCGCAGATAGGTCACGGAGTCCGCCATCACTTCCGGCGGGGTGTCCATCCAGACCAGGATGTGGGGGGAGAACACGACGCCCACTGCGGTCATCAGCACACTGGCCGCAAGGCCCACCGCCACGGTGGTGTGAATGGCCAGAGACATGTTTGCCGTATCCCGGGCGCCGAAAAACTTGGCGATGACGACTCCGGCGCCCACGGCCAAACCGCTGAGAAAGCCGATGAAGAGGAAGATCAGACTGCCCGAGGAGCTGACCGCCGCCAGGGCATTGCTGCCCAAAAAGTTGCCCACGATCAGGGAGTCCACCGTGTTGTACAGCTGCTGGAAGAGATTCCCCAAAAAAATCGGCAATGCAAAGCAGGTGATGGTTTTCCAAATTGTGCCCTGCGTCATGGTTTTGGACTGCTCGATCACAGGCATGTTCCGTTCCCTCCTGCGGCAGATCTGCCGCCCCGATTGGCCGCCGCAGGCGGCCTCCTCTTCACTATGCGCCCCTGGCGGGAAAAGTCAAGGCCAAAATGGGGGAGTATGGAAAAAAATAAAAAATGCGGCGCAAATTGCCCGGGGACGTGCACAAAGTCTGCAGTGCCGCGGGATATATAGGGAGCGCACTGCGGCGCTCCCAAAGCGGAAAAGGAGCGAGGCATGGAGCAAAGCAAATCGTACACGCCGGCCAAGGGTCAGCAAAACAGGGCCGGGGAGGTGGAATGGTGAATACGGAGGTTGTGTGCGCCCTGGTGGCGGGGGCGTCCACCGTGTTGGCGGCACTGGCGGAACGGCGCTCCCGCAACAGCGTCAAGCGTGCGGAGAGCCGGGCACAGCGCCGGGAAAAGGAGAGCCGTCTGGCCATGGAACTGATGTATGCAAATTGTTCCCTGTCCCTGATCACGGCCAAGAAGCTGGCGGGGATGCATACCAATGGGGACGTGGAGGAAGCCATGGAGGCGGCTGCCGGCGCCCGGGAGGCGTATATCGACTTTGTCCGGGATGAGGCTGCCCACAATTTCAGTAAGATTTGAGTTCCTGCCTGCCGCTCGGATGACCGCAGATTCAGAAAGGAGCATGAGGCAATGAAGCAATCCGGAATGGAGGAAATCCTGCGGGATTACACGGCTGGCAAGCTGGATGCCCGGCAGGCCAATCAGGAGCTGAAAAAGCTGGGGGCTTCCCTGCGGCTGCAGCCCGGACGCAACGAGATTACGGAGGCGGAACAGCAGGCTACCCGTGTGGGAGATACTCCGGAGCAGGCGGAAGGATACGGACTGCTGGATACCGGTACCGGCTCTATGGAAAAGGTGCGCGTGCACCAGGGCCGTTTGGAGCATGCCGTCAATCAGGTGCAGCCGGATGGAACGGTGAATATGCTGGCATATGTGCTGATTGGCGGAAAGCGGTATGCGGTCCGGGGCGATGTGCTGGTGGAGGCGTAAGTTCGTGGAACGCATGCAGGAACGGTTGGCCAACCTTCTGAGTGTCAAAAGTCTGGTGACCGTGATTTTGACCGTGATTTTTGCCGGGCTGTCGGTTCGGGGGAGCGTCAGCAGTGAGCAGTTTCTCACGGTATTCACGGTGGTCATCTCCTTCTATTTTGGCACGCAGACCCAGCGCAGAAGTGTGCGCGCTGACGACGAAACATAACCGAACATTGTGAGAAAACGCGGGGAAAACGGGCTGAAAGCTTGGCTTTCCCCGCGCTTTTCTGTACTTTTTGGTGCATTAATTTTTGCGATTGTGCCAATCGGTTTTAACGTTTTGACTTTTCGGGGCGGCGGCCCTATGATAAGGGCAGAAAGAGGGAAACCCCTTCCAGACCAAAGAAAAGGAGTTGTTTCACATGATGGACTGGATTCCCAACCGCCTGGTATATGATCCGAAAATTTCCTGCTCCCCCAGCACGTGCTACGGCAGTGCCAGCCTGGCCAGCATGGGGTGCTTCTCCAGAATTCGGAATTGCTTGAAGCTTGGCGGCCTGCGGTAAAAGAAAGGAGCCAGGTATGTTTGATAAAACCAGTTATGCATTTGGATTTGTGATCCGCAACTACATCCGCTTCGGCGGTGCACGATAAGAAAGGAGTCTTAACTATGAAGACCAATACTGTGAAGGAAACCGTGTTTGAATCTGTGATCCGCAACTATGTCCGTTTCGGCGGCGTGCGATAAGAAAGGAGTCTTAATTATGAAGACCAATACCGTGAAGGAAACCGTGTTTGCATCCGTGATCCGCAACTACGTCCGCTTCGGCGGTGTGCGGTAAGAAAGGAGTCTTGAATATGAAGACCAGAACTGTGAATGAGACCGCGTTTGCATTTGTGATCCGCAACTACGTCCGCTTCGGCGGTGTGCGATAAGAAAGGAGTCTTGAATATGAAGACCAGAACTGTGAATGAGACCGCGTTTGCATTTGTGATCCGTAATTACGTCCGTTTCGGCGGCGTGCGGTAATAGATGGCTTCCCATCATATTCTCTCTTGTGTGTAATCCCGCATCAGCGGGAGAAGACCGGCGCAGGGCAATTGCCCTGCGCCGGTCTTTTGTTAGGTGGGAAGTTTGGGAAATGTTTTGACAATGCCCTGCGCAGTAGGATTTCGGAGGAGGCAATATCCTGGAAAGGCCATAGCTCCCGAAAGCAGCGTATCGAAAATAAGCGTGCATTGACAATATAAAAATATATAGTAAAATAAATATAAAATCCAAATGATTTTAGTTTAATATTTTATAGTAAAATGGAGGTGCTCCTGTGACTGGCGATGGTGTAAATGTGTTTGCATCCAAGGAGTATCACTTCCTGTATTGGCTCAGCAGACTGCCGTGTGTGACGCTGGAGGGACAGCCGGTGATCCGGCTGTCTCAGATTGAACTGGCCGATCAGTACGGCAGCAGTCCGGCCACGGTATTTGCCATGCTGCACACGCTGCAGAAAGCCGGGTGCATCCAGCCGTACAGGCGCAAAAGCGGATACATTGTGACCGGGACCGGCCGGGCCGTGATTGGGCGGATGGAGCAGATTCGGGCCCTGGTGGAGCGGGCCCGGACTGTACCGGTATCCTGACCGCCTGGCGGTGGTTTTGGGAGAAGGGGTATACAACGAGAATGCGGGAAGCATGGGCCTGCGGATAAAGAGAGGAAAGAGAGCGTATGGAGGATTTTTACGAAAGAGTATTGAATGTGCTGCGGTCGGAACCGCGGTTTTTTGCCGAGGATGGGACATTCCTGCGCAACGCGGTGTATGAGGCGGCCATGCAGATGGACGCCGGTTTGCTGCGGTTGCTGCTGGGCGATGAGGAGCTGTGCCGCCGATTTTTTGCCGAGGTGGATGGCATCCGGATCTTTGACAAGATGAAGTTCGCGTGGGTCATCAATAATCGTCAGTTCCTTCCGGACAGCTATACCCGGTTTAAAAATAAAATTGGATTGGGAGATGAAAACGGAGAACTGCTCTCCGCGTCCGGGGATGTGGAGTTGGTGTTCCCCTATAAGGACTGTGTCCTGGAGGGAGGCCAGACCAAGGAGGAGGCCCGGCGGCAGGAGATTTTCTACAACGAGACCCTGGCGCCCGACGAGGTGGACCGTCTGCTGGAGCCCAAGGTGCTGACTGGAGCCAAGCGCTATACCGCGCAGGGGGTGCAGGAGACGGACACCTGGTCCGAAGAGGACAACCTGATCCTCAAAGGCAACAACCTTCTGGCCATTTCCTCCCTGCTCAAACGCTACGAGGGCAAGGTCAAGTGCATCTACATTGACCCGCCTTATTATTTTACGGCGAAAAAGGGAGAAGACACCTTTGCCTATAATTCCAATTTCAAGCTTTCCACGTGGCTGGTGTTCATGAAGAACCGGCTGGAGATCGCCCGGCGGCTGCTGCGCGAGGACGGCGCGATTTTTGTGCAGATCAGCGACGACGGCGTGGCGGAACTCAAGTGCCTGATGAAGGACATCTTCTGCCGCAACGGAGAAAACAATTTCATCAACCAGATCACTGTCAAAACCAAGTCGCCGTCGGGATTTGCCAGTGTGAATCCGGGCGTTTTTGAAACCGCGGAGTATATTCTGGCCTTTGCGAAAAATAAGCGGTTGTGGAAGTATGAGCCGCAGTACGTCAAAAGCGAATATGACAGCAATTACAAGTGGCTGGTGACCAATCCGGAGGCAAACCCATCTGATTGGAACATTGTGGACCTGTTTGCGTATGTGGCGCAGCAGCAGGGCTATGTGAGCCGGAAAGAGGCGGTCAAGGCCCTGGGCGAGGCGGCCTTCTTAAGCTTGGTGGAACGCTGCGCCCTGGATCACGCCGAATCGGTCTTCCGCACCACGGCCATTGACAACAGCGCCGGACAGGAGATTGTCCAGGCCCGGGAACGGTCCCGGGAGGAACGGGACCGGATTTTCACCGTGGAACGGGACGGCCATTACCGCGTGTTCATTCTCAATGGGGCGGAGATGGCGTTTTATTCCCGCAAGGTCCGGGAGATCGACGGCGAACGGGTTCCGTCCACGCAGCTGACCAATATCTGGACGGATACGCCGTATGAGGGAATCGCACGGGAAGGCGGTGTTCAGCTCAAGGGCGGAAAAAAGCCGGAAAAGCTGGTGCGCCGGATTCTGGAGATGACCACAGCGCCCGGAGATCTCGTGCTGGACTTCTATATGGGCAGCGGAACCACCTGCGCGGTGGCCCACAAGCTGGGGCGCCGGTATATTGGTGTGGAGCAGCTGGACGGACAGCTGGAAAAGGCGCTGACCCGTCTTCCGGCGGTCATTGCGGGAGAGCAGACCGGAATTTCCAGAGCCCTGGGCTGGAAGGGCGGCGGTTCCTTTGTCTGCTGCGAGCTGGCCAAGCTCAATCAGGCGGCGGTGGAGGCCATTGCGGCCGCCCGGGACAAAGCCGAATTGGCGCAGATCCGCAAACGGATTCTGGATTCGGGCTATGTCAGTTATCAGGTGGACCCTGCCGTTCTGAATCAGGAAGCGGCGTGCTATGAGGAGTTGTCCCTGGCCCAGCAGAAGCAGTTTTTGATGGAGATTCTGGACAAGAACCTGCTGTATGTGAACGCCTGTGACCTGGACGATGCGGAATTTGCCGTTTCCGACGCGGACAAGCGCTTTACCAGAAGCTTTTACGGGGAGGAATAACCGTGGCGTTTTTATATGAGAAAATCGACGCCCTGCGGGAGTACGGCAGCTGCGCACCGGTGCCGGACTATATTCCGCAGAATCTCAATCCCGGCTTTGAACTGCGCCCCTACCAAGTGCAGGCATTTGAGAACTTCATCACCCATTTTGAAAGCCGCAACTGTCCCAAGCCCACCCAGGTGCTCTTCCACATGGCAACCGGCAGCGGCAAGACCTTGATGATGGCGGGGCTGATGCTGTATCTCTACCAGAAGGGATACCGGAACTTTTTGTTTTTCGTCAACCTCTCCAACATTGTGGAAAAGACCCGGGAGAATTTCACCAACCCGGCTTCGTCCAAATACCTGTTTGCCCGGGACGTGGTCCTGGACGGCTGCCATGTCCCCATCCGGCAGGTGGAAAATTTCCAGGATGCCAGTCCGGACGCCATCAACCTCTGCTTTACCACCACCCAGGGACTCCATGCGGATCTGTGGACGGCCAAGGAAAATGCCATGTCCTTTGAGGATTTCAAGGCCCATAAAACGGTGCTGATCTCCGACGAGGCCCATCATCTCAATGTGGATACCAAGAAAAAGCGCTCGGCGGAGGAAGAATCCAGCTACCACTCCTGGGAGCAGACTGTAAAGGCCATCTTCCGCCAGCATGCGGAAAATGTGCTGCTGGAGTTTACGGCCACCTGTGATCTGGCCAATCCGGCCATTCGGGCAGCCTATGAGGACAAGATGATTGCGGACTATCCTCTGGCAAAGTTCTATGCCGACCGCTATTCCAAGGACATCATCACCCTTCGGTCGGACTTGAGTGTGCTGGAGCGGGCGCTGCAGGCGCTGGTGCTGAGCCAGTACCGCCTGAAGGTGTTTCAGGATTACCGCCTTTCCATTAAGCCGGTGGTGCTGTTCAAGGCCGCCAAGATCGCCGAGAGCAAGGCGTTTTTCACGGCGTTTTTGGAGATGGTCCGAACCCTCACCGGCGCACGGCTTCAGGCACTGGCCGATGCGGCCAACAGTGCGGTCATGCGCCGGGCCTTTGGGTATTTTGCGGATAACGGCATCTCCATGGAGACGCTGGCCTCGGAACTGCGGGACGACTTTGCCGCGGAGCATTGCATTTCAGTCAACGACGATCAGGACGCCACACAAAAGCAGATCCTGCTCAACTCCCTGGAGGACGTGGGAAATCCCTACCGCGCGGTGTTTGAGGTGAAGAAACTGGACGAAGGCTGGGACGTGCTGAATCTGTTTGACATCGTGCGCCTGTATGAAACCCGGCAGTCCAGCGGTACCCGGATTTCTCCGGCTACCATTGCAGAAGCCCAGCTCATTGGCCGGGGAGCCCGCTACTGTCCGTTTCAGGTGGAGCAGGAGCAGCCGCGTTTTCAGCGCAAATACGATGAAGACGTGGCCAGCCCCCTGCGGATTTGTGAGGAGCTGTATTATCACTGCCAGAACGACCACCGCTATGTGACGGAGCTCAAGACCGCGCTGCGGGAGATCGGACTGGATACCGACCAGATGGTTCAGAGAGAATATACCCTGAAACCGTCGTTCCGTGCTGATTCCTTGTACACGCAGGGCGTGCTGTTTGTCAATGACCGGGAGGTACAGGACCGCAGAGCGGTCCGGGAGCTGCCTGACGCACTGCGGAATACCGTGTACCGCTACGAGGCTCCGGCGGGGACGTCCGGCACGGATGAGATCATGCGGGATACGCCGGGCATGCAGGATACCAGAAATGAGACCAGGACCACACAGTGGACCATGGGGGAGATTGCGGACGTCCAGTATGCCCTGGTGCATAAAGCCCTGATGAAGTATCCGATTTACCGGTTCCAGACCCTCAAGCGCTATTTTCCCAATGTGGCCTCGACCCGGGAGTTCATTACCAGTGGGGAGTATCTGGCCGGGATCCGCCTGGAGATTGTAAGCCAGGAGACGCGGCCGTCCATGACCACGCTGTACCGGGCGGTATTTTCGGCCCTGGGGCGGATCGCCGACTCCATTTCCGGAATTGAGGAGACTTATCGGGGAACGCGGGTCTTTCGCGCCTGCAAGCTCCAGGATGTGTTCCAGGACAAAGTGGTTCACTATACCCGGCCTCATGGCGGCGGTGTGGGCATGTCGCAAAGCGACGTTTCCGTGCGTGAGAATGATCAGTTGGATCTGTCCGGTGAGGATTGGTTTGCTTATGCGGATCATTACGGTACGTCGGAGGAAAAGGCTTTTGTCGCGCACTTTTCCCAGTACGTCGGCCGGTTTCAAAAGGTCTATGACAAGGTGGTTCTCCTTCGGAATGAGCGGATGTTCCATCTGTACGCATTTGACGAGGGAAAACGCTTTGAGCCGGATTATGTGCTGATTTTGCAGAGAGAGACCGAGAAGGGGCTGGAGCAGATTCAGGTATTCATCGAGCCCAAGGGTACGCAGCTGCTGGCGGGGGACGCATGGAAGGAGGCGTTCCTGCTCTCGCTGGAGAGAAACGCCGTTGCCGTCGGAGGAGAAGAGGACGGCTGTGTCCGCCACCGCATTGTGGGACTGCATTTTTTCAATCAGGATACCCGGAAGCAAGAGTTCGACCAGGATTTGGAGAACCTGCTGAAGATGTAAGCTGATGCAGAGCAGAAAACCCCCGCCGCTCACGGCTGTGAGCGGCGGGGGTTTATTTTGCTTGCGTTATGCTGCGTACGGCTTAGTACATGCCGCCCATGTCGGGAGCAGCGGGAACGGGAGCGGGGGGCTCGGGCTTGTCGGCAACCAGGGACTCGGTGGTCAGCACCATGGCGGACACAGAGGCGGCGTTCTCCAGAGCGGAGCGGGTCACCTTGGCGGGATCAATGATGCCGCAGGACACCATGTCGCAGTACTCTTCCTTGTAAGCGTCGAAGCCGTAGCCGTTCTTGCCGGAGTTGCGGACCTTCTCCAGAATCACGGAGCCGTCCAGGCCGGCGTTGGCTGCGATCTGACGGATGGGAGCCTCCAGGGCCTTGGCGACGATGCGCACGCCGGTCTTCTCATCGCCCTCCACGGTGGAGATCAGGGCCTCCACGGCGGGGATGACGTTGACAAAGATGGTGCCGCCGCCGGCCACCACGCCTTCTTCCACAGCAGCGCGGGTAGCGTTGAGGGCGTCCTCGATGCGCAGCTTCTTCTCCTTCATCTCGGTCTCGGTAGCAGCACCGACCTTGATGACAGCCACGCCGCCGGCCAGCTTGGCCAGACGCTCCTGCAGCTTCTCGCGGTCATAGTCGCTGGTGGTGTTGGCGATCTGGCTGCGGATCTGGGCCACGCGGTCCTTGATGGCGGCGGAGTCACCGGCGCCGTCGACGATGGTGGTGTTCTCCTTGGTGACCTTTACCTGACGGGCACGGCCCAGCATATCGATGGTGGCGCTCTTGAGCTCCAGACCCACCTCTTCGCTGATGACGGTACCGCCGGTCAGGGTGGCGATATCCTGCAGCATCTCCTTGCGGCGATCACCGAAGCCGGGAGCCTTCACGCACACCACATTGAGGGTGCCGCGCAGACGGTTGACGATCAGGGTGCTCAGGGCCTCGCCCTCCACATCCTCGGCGATGATCAGCAGCTTCTTGCCGGCCTGGACCAGCTGCTGCAGAATGTCCAGAATGTCGTTGATGACGGAGATCTTCTTGTCGGTGATGAGGATATAGGGATCGTCCAGATCGGCTTCCATCTTCTCGGTGTCGGTCACCATGTAGGGGGTGATATAGCCGCGGTCGAACTGCATGCCCTCGACAACCTCGCTGTAAGTCTCAGCGGTCTTGGACTCCTCGATGGTGATGACGCCGTCGGAAGAGACCTTCTCCATGGCGTCGGCGATCAGCTGGCCGATGGTCTCGTCGCCGGAAGAGACAGCGCCGACACGGGCGATGTCCTTGGAGCCGTCCACGGTCTTGGCCTGCTTCTTGACCTCAGCCACAGCGGCCTCCACAGCCTTGGCCATGCCCTTCTTGACCACAACGGGGTTGGCACCGGCGGCCAGGTTCTTCAGACCCTCGTGGATCATGGCCTGGGCCAGCAGGGTGGCGGTGGTGGTACCGTCGCCGGCCACGTCGTTGGTCTTGGTGGAAACTTCCTTGACCAGCTGGGCGCCCATGTTCTCAAAGGGATCCTCCAGCTCGACTTCCTTGGCGATGGTTACGCCGTCGTTGGTGATCAGGGGAGCGCCGTACTTCTTATCCAGCACCACATTGCGGCCCTTGGGACCCAGGGTGACTTTGACGGTATCGGCCAGGGTGTTGACGCCGGCTTCCAGAGCCTTGCGGGCTTCTTCGCCGCGCTTAATGAGCTTTGCCATAATTGCATTACCTCCAAACATTTTTAAAGCGGGGGATTTCATCCCCTCTTTAGGTCCTCCGCCAGACTGCTGCAGCGCATGCACTGCGCTCGCACCTCTGCGGCCTGCGGAGTGTTTTTGACGACGTGCGCGCCGCCGTCAAAAACGGGTGAACGGGATTCGCCTTGGGGCGAAATGAAATCGGATCTGTGGAGTTACTCCACGATGGCCAGAATATCGCCCTGCCGGACCACCACATACTCGGTGTCCTCCAGGGTGACCTTGGTGCCGGCATACTGGCTGGTGATGACCTTGTCGCCGGGCTTCACCGTCATGACAATGTCCTTGCCGTCCACGTTGCCGCCGGGGCCCACGCAGATGACTTCAGCCACAGAGGGCTTTTCCTTGGCGGAACCGGTGAGGATGATGCCGCCCTTGACGGTCTCCTCGGTCTCTACCATCTTCAAGACAACACGATCTGCCAGCGGAGTGAGTTTCATGGGGATTCCTCCTTATAGATATAAAAAATTTTGAAAACAAATTCAGCGTTAGCACTCAACTCTCTCGAGTGCTAACGCTGCTATCATAGTACACTCCCCCGGATTTGTAAAGGGGGTATTTGGAGAAAAGTTATGAAGAATTTGTAAATGTTCCCTCAGATACTGCCGCGTGCGGTGGCGTTGGGGCTGCATCCCTTGGGACCAAAGAAATTTACCCTGCGCTGGGACAGAACCAGCCGGGCCTCCTGCCAGTGAAAACATTCCCCGTCCAGGCAGGTAGTGAAGGGGGCTGGGGCGGAAATCGTGGTTTCCCGGGCCTGGACGACCTGGACCAGATCCGCGGGGAGTTCCCGCCAGAGTCCGGCGGAGTAGGCCGGAAAGAAACGGGCAAAGACATGGCGGGGCACGGCCCGAACCAAAATCGTGTGAAGGATGCCGTCGTCCATCCGGGCTTCCGGCACCGGGGTGGACCCGCCGCCATAGTGACGGCCGTTGCACACGGAGACCAGGGCAAACTTCCCGGTCTGGGGGATGCCGTCCAGAGTGACGGTCCACGCATGTCCCAGGGGACGCAGCAGGCCGTTGACTGCCACGGAACAAAGATAGCTTGCCCGGCCATGAAGCAGCGGTATCCGGCGGAACTGATCGATTCCGTCGGCAATCTGGGCATCAATGCCGGAGCAGGCAATGGTCAGGCACAAGTGTCCGTTGCAGTCGATAAGGTCCAGGGGAAAGGATGGCCCGTCCCACAGGGACTCGATGTCGGAAAAGCGGTCAGCGTCCGGCCCGAAATTTTTGAGGAAGTCGTTGCCGGTGCCGGAGGTGATTACCGTCATGGCGGCGTTGGGATACCCGGCGATGCCGTTGGCCACTTCGCTGGCGGTCCCATCCCCGCCGCAGGCATAGAGCCGGACCGGTTTCCCGCTTTGTGCGGTTTCCCGGGCCAGAGATTCGGCTCCGCCGGGACAGCTGGTGAGCAGGCAAGTGCAGGAGAGCCCGTGACGTGTGCGTAGGTGCTCCGCCATCCCGTAGATCCGGGCGGTGTGATTGCGCTTGCCTGCCCGTGGGTTGATCAGAAACACGTGCTGCACGTTTGCCCACCCCCTTGATCAGCCTTTGAGCAACAGGTCCCCCTTTTCCACATCTGTGGATTTGACGTCCCGCAGAAGGACCCCTACGTATTCTCCCGTCTCAGCACGTTCCATGATTTTGTGGAATGCTTCCAGACCGTCTACTTGTGTGGCCAGGCGGCCGCTCTTTCCAATGATGAGAATCCGATCATTCACGCGGAGGGTTCCGGCTTTGATCGTGCCCGTCACCACGGTCCCGCGGCCGGAGATGGAGAATACTTCATCCACATACATCTGAAAATGCGGTGTGTTATCCGGCTGGGCAATGTGGTTTTCCGTTTGCTGGTCCCATGGGTCTTCCGGCTTTTTTCGCTTCCAAAAGTCAAACATCGTTCCGTAGTCTCCGTTTAATTGTAGAAAAAGACGTCACACTTGAGCATACCGTTGTAGAGCTTGCGTTTTTTGCTGGCCGGACGGCCGTAACACCGCTCAAACTCCGTATGGGACGAGAGAATCAGAATCCGCCACTTGGGAGGCATGCTGGCCATGGCCCGGCCAAACGTCCGGTATAGCTCCCCGGCCTCCTGCTTTTCCAGAAGCCGCTCGCCGTAAGGGGGATTGGTCACCAGCTGGCCGTACTCGCTGTCCCGGTGGAAGGAGGCGGCGTCGGCCACCTCGAAGCGGACGCAGTCCTCCACACCGGCCAGGGCTGCATTGTGTTTTGCCAGTTCCACGGCAGCGGGATCGATGTCTCCGCCCCAGATGTCATATGTGCCGTGGAATTCCTTATCCATGGCCTCGTCGGCGGCATCCATCCACAGCTTGGTGTCCATGTTCTTCCACTTCTGGGCGGCAAAGCTGCGGTCCAGGCCAGGAGCCCGGTTTTTAGCGATGAGAGCGGCCTCAATGGGAATGGTGCCGCTGCCGCAGAAGGGATCGCAGAAGGGGTCCCGGCCCCGGTAGCGGGAGAGCAGAACCAGGGCGGCGGCCAGGGTCTCCTTGAGGGGGGCGCCCATGTTCCGGGCCCGGTAGCCCCGCTTGTACAGCCCCTCGCCGGAGGTATCCAGATACAGCGTGGCCGTATCCTTGATAATGGCAAACTGAATTTGATAGCGGCTGCCGGTTTCCGGCAGGGTCTCGCAGCCGTATACGCTGCCCAGCCGCTTGGCGGCGGCTTTTTTCACAATGGCCTGGCAGGCGGGAACGGAATGGAGCGTGGAACTGAGCGAATAGCCCTTGACGGGAAATTCGCCGTCCCGGGGAATGTAATCCTCCCAGGGCAGGGCGGCCACACCCTGGAACAGCGCCTCAAAATCCGGCGCGGGGAAAGAGCCCAGCTCCATCAATACCCGGGCGCCGCAGCGCAGATTGAGATTCAGGCGGGCAATATCGGCCAGGGAGCCTTCGCAGTGGACCCGGCCGTTTTCCGCCCGGACCTGGGCCAGATTCAACCGCCGCATTTCATCAGCCACCAGAGACTCCAGCCCCAACAGGCAGGGAACCGTCAGTGTCACGGTCCGCACCTCCTCATATCAAAAAATAAATGTTTTATGGATTTCAGTATAGCAGGAAGCGCCGGGTTGTGCAATGCGGCGGGGAAGGGATTGTAATGAAAATGAAATATTTTTCGCCTTAGGCCTATGCTATACTGAAACCAAAGAGGTCCATTCTGCGTTATACGGATAAGGAGGTCAACGTACGCATGGAATATATGATCTGGATTTGGCTGGGAGCGGCTGTGGTATTCGGCATCCTGGAAGCGATGACGGCGGGGCTGATCTCCGTGTGGTTTGTGGCGGGCGCCGTGGCGGCCATGGTAGCGGCCATGCTGGAGGCGGATGTCATGGTGCAGGCCGGGGTGTTCATTGTGGTGTCGGCGCTGGCATTGGCGCTGACGCGGCCGCTGGTGCGGCGCTGGACCCAAACCCGGACGGTGGCGACCAATGCCGACCGGGTGCTGGGACAGATGGCCAAGGTGACAGAGACGGTGGACAACGACAATTCCATGGGCGCCGTCTATGTTGACGGAAAGACCTGGAGCGCCCGCAGCAGTGACGGAAGCGTGATCCCTGCGGGAACGCGGGTACAAGTAGAGCGGATGGAGGGCGTCAAGCTCTTTGTCAGCACGTGTGAGAAAAAGGAGGAGACGACCGTATGAACATTTTCGGATGGATCGGACTGGGCATTGCCCTGCTGCTGGTACTGGTGCTGTTGGCCAGCTGCATTCAGATTGTCCAGCAGTCCCGGGCGTATGTGGTGGAGTTCCTGGGGGCATTCCACGCGGTGTGGAACGTGGGCTTCCACTTTAAGGTCCCCGTGGTGATGCGGATTGCCAAGAAGGTCTCCCTGAAGGAGCAGGTGGCGGATTTTGCGCCCCAGCCCGTCATCACCAAGGATAATGTCACCATGCAGATCGATACCGTGATCTATTTCCAGATTACGGACCCCAAGCTGTATACTTACGGGGTGGAGCACCCCATGAACGCCATTGAGAATCTGACGGCCACGACCCTGCGCAACATCATCGGCGACATGGAGCTGGACCAGTCCCTGACCAGCCGGGATACCATCAACACCCGGATGCGGGCGATTCTGGATGAGGCGACCGATCCCTGGGGCATCAAGGTCAACCGGGTGGAGCTGAAGAATATCATCCCGCCCAAGGAAATCCAGAACGCCATGGAAAAGCAGATGAAGGCCGAGCGGGAGCGCCGGGAGTCCATCCTCCAGGCCGAGGGCACCAAGCAGTCCCAGATTCTGGTGGCAGAAGGCGAAAAGCAGTCCGCCATTTTGAAGGCGGACGCTGCCAAGCAGGCGGCCATTTTGAAGGCCGAAGGCGAGAAGGAAGCCCGGATCATGGCCGCCGAGGCGGAGGCACAGGCCATCATGAAGGTCCAGCAGGCACTGGCGGATTCCCTGAAGCTGCTCAACGAGGCTGCCCCCAATGACCAGGTGGTGAAGCTCAAAGCTCTGGAGACCATGGAAAAGGTGGCCGACGGCAAGGCGACTAAGATCATCATTCCCTCTGAGCTGCAGGGGCTGGCGGGTTTGGCTGCCAGCGCCAAGGCGGTTTTTGAGACGGAGGAGCCCAAGGCACAGTAAGAAGCCCACAGAATTAAAAAAGCGTCCGGTCCCTTGGGGACCGGGCGCTTTTTCTCTGAAAACGGGAATGCGGGCTTACAGCCGGGTCACAACGGGAATGACCATGGGGCTGCGCTTGGTGGTTTTGAAGAGGTAGCTGCTGACGGCGGATTTCACGGTGCCGCGGAGCTCGCCGTCGTCCCGTCCTCCGCGCTTGCGGGAGACGGAGTCGGCGGCCTCCATGGCCACGTTCTGCAGCTCCTTCATCAGATCGCCGGACTCCTTGACATAGATGAAGCCGCGGGTGATGATCTCCGGCTCGCACAGCAGCGCGCCGTCCCGGGAAGAGATGGGCATGACCACCACGACCATGCCGTCCTCAGCCAGGCGCTTGCGGTCCCGCATGACCACGGCGCCCACATCGCCCACGCCGGAGCCGTCCACGTATACCTCACCGGCGGGCACGGTGCCGCCGATCTTCATGCTCTTGCCGGTGATCTCAATGACGGAGCCATTGTCGGCAATGGCGATGTGATTGCGGTCCATGCCCATCTGCTGCGCCACCTGGGAGTGGATCTGCAGCATCCGCTGCTCGCCGTGAAGGGGGACGAAAAAGCGGGGCTTGGTCAGGGCGTGAATGATCTTGAGCTCCTCCTGGCAGGCGTGGCCGGAGACATGCAGCATGTCGGCCCGGTCGTAAATGACCTTGACGCCCTTGCGGAACAGCTCATTGATGACGCGGCCCACGGTAACCTCGTTGCCGGGAACGGCGGAGGCGGAAATGATGACCTTGTCGCCTGCGCCGATCTCCACCTGCTTGTGGGTGGAAAACGCCATGCGGTACAGGGCGCTCATTTCCTCGCCCTGAGAGCCGGTGGTGACGATGACCTGCTTGTTTTTGGGCAGGTTTTTGAGCTTGTTGATGTCCACCAGAGTGTTCTTGGGGACCTTCATGTAGCCCAGCTCCGTGGAGACTTTCATCATGTTCTCCATGGAGCGGCCGGTGACGGCCACTTTCCGGCCAAAGGCCGCTGCGGCGTCCAGCACCTGCTGGACCCGGTGGACGTTGGAGGCAAAGGTGGTGACAATGATCCGCTCCTCGCAGTTTTGGAACTGGCGCATGAACGTGGCGCCCACCGTCTTTTCCGAGGGCGTGAAGCCGGGACGCTCCACGTTGGTGGAGTCGGCGCACAGCGCCAGCACGCCCTCCTTGCCCAGCTCGCCCAGCCGGGCCAGATCGATGACTTCCCCGTCGATGGGGGTGGAGTCGATCTTGAAGTCGCCGGTGTGGACCACCGTGCCCATGTGGGTGTGAATGGCGAAGGCCACGGAGTCGGCAATGGAGTGGTTGACGTGGATGAATTCCACGGTGAATTTGCCTGCCCGGACGGATTTGCCCGGTTCCACGGTGAAGAGCTTGGTGCTCTTGGCCAGACCGTGCTCCTCCAGCTTGAGCCGGATGAGACCGGCGGTAAAGCGGGTGCAGTAGATGGGCATGTTGACCTGCTTGAGCACGTACGGGATGGCGCCCACATGGTCCTCGTGGCCGTGGGTGATGAACAAGCCCCGGATCCGGGCCCGGTTCTTGATGAGGTAGCTCACATCGGGGATGATGCAGTCGATGCCGTACATGTCATCTCCGGGGAAGGCCATGCCGCAGTCCACCACGATGATCTCACCGCCGTACTCATAGGCGGTCATGTTCTTTCCGATCTCGTTCAGACCACCCAGAGGAATGATTTTCAGTTTTTCTGCCATAAAATGCGTTACTCCTTTTTCCTTGAACAGTATGTAATGTTGCAGTACGACTCTCAACGGAAGGAATGACGCGGACTTTCTGCGCGCAAAAAAGCGCATGGCAAGAAAAGACGCCCGTTGCCTGCACGGCCCCGTTTCGCCGGCAGGGGTTCGGCTGCGTCATGTCAGTTCCGAAATATGAGAGTTGTTCTATTATTTAACCGGGAGCGTACGTCGCCCCGCCGGTAAAATACGAAAAAACAGCGCGGAAGCCACGCTTCCGGGCGCTAGACTATTCCTAGTATAGCACAGAGAATGCGGTTTGTATACAGTTTTTTTGCCATGGAGGCCGTGTGCGCGGCCCCGAGGCGGGAAAAACTCCCTGCATGAGGAGGCTTTGGCTGTTGCCAATCCACTGGAAAACTGCTATACTTATAAAATCTATTCGTATGCATACCGGTGAAAGGGGCCTCCTTCCATGAACAATAAAAAACTCTCTCGGCTGCTGGAACCGAATTTGAAGCTCTATTTCTTCTGCCTGGCGGTATTTGCGCTGGCGGCAGTGCCGGCCAGCCCGGTGCTGGCGCTGGTGGAGGGCGTAGCCACGGTGGGGCTGTACGTGTACTTTACGCAGGGCAACAAAAAGCGGCGCCAGGGCATTTTGCAGTACATCGATACCGTGACCGGCAGTGTGGATACGGCCAGCAAGTCCACGCTCATCAACTCGCCTCTGCCCATCATGGTCTTCCGTCCGGATACCGGCGAGGTGATCTGGAGCAATGAGAACTTCCAGCAGCTGGCCGGGGTGCGGGAGCATCTGTTTGAGATGAAGGTTGAGGACGCGGTGCCGGTCTTTCCGGTGCAGTGGCTGCTGGAGGGCAAGCAGGAGTGCCCGGACCGGGTGTTCATGAACAACCGCCGCTTCCGGGTATACGGCAGTCTGGTCCGTGCCAAGGGCCGGGGCGGCGAGCAGAATCTGGTAGCCACCACCTACTGGGTGGACACCACCGAGGCCGACGCCCTGCGGGAGACGTACACCGCCACCCGTCCGGTGCTGGCAATTTTGATGGTGGACAACTACGAAGACCTGATGAAGGCCTGCGCGGATACCCAGCGCAGCGCGGTGCTGGCCCAGGTGGATGAAAAGCTCAGCCAGTGGGCAGCCGGCCGGGGTCTGCTGCTCAAGATCGAGCGGGACCGCTATCTCTTTATCTTTGAAGAGCAGTATTATCACCACTTTGTGGAGGAAAAATTCTCCGTGCTGGATGCCATCCGGGACATCAAGGTAGGAGAGGGCACGCATCCGACCCTGTCCATCGGCATCGGCAAGGATGTCGACAGTATGGTGGATCTCTACAAAAATGCCCGGCTTTCCGTGGAGATGGCGCTCAGCCGCGGCGGCGATCAGGCGGTAGTGCGCAACCGGGTGGACTTTGAGTTCTACGGCGGCCGGGCCAAGACCACGGAAAAGCGGACGAAAGTGAAATCCCGGGTCATGGCCAATGCCCTCAGCGAGCTGATGGACGATGCCTCGGAGATTTACATCATGGGCCACAGCTTTGCGGACATGGACGCGGTGGGCGCGGCCATCGGCGTGTGCTGCGCCGCCCGGAAAAAGGGCAAGCGGGTTCATATTGTCATGGATCTGGAACGCAACGCGGCCCAGGCCGTCCTCCAGAAGATCCGGGCCCTGCCGGAGTATAACGGCGTGTTCCTGGATGCGGGAGATGCGTTTTTGATGATGCAGCCCGGCGCGCTTTTGGTGGTGGTGGACACCAACCGGCCGGATATGGTGGAGAGCCCGCAGCTGCTGGAATCCTGCAACCGGGTGGCGGTGATTGACCACCACCGCCGGGCGGCCACGTACATCGAAAATGCAGCGTTCAGTTTTCATGAGCCCTATGCCTCCTCGGCTTCCGAGCTGGTGACGGAGCTGCTGCAATATCTGGTGGAGACGTCGGACCTCCTGCGGGAGGAGGCGGAAGCCCTGCTGGCGGGTATTGTGCTGGACACCAAGCACTTCACCCTGCGCACCGGCGGCCGGACCTTTGAGGCGGCGGCATTTTTGCGCCGGGCCGGCGCCGACACCGCGGACGTACAGCGGCTGTTCCAGAACGATCTGCAGGACATGGTTTCCCGGTATGATATCATCCGCCGGGCGGAGCTTTACCGGGAGGATATCGCCGTGGCCATTGTGCCGGAAGAGGGCGTGGACCGGGTGACGGCAGCCCAGGCGGCGGACGAGCTGCTCACCCTCAAGGGCGTCAAGGCCTCCTTTGTGGTGTATCGCCACGGCACGGATGTGCTGATGTCCGCCCGCTCCCTGGGCGAGATCAATGTCCAGGTGGTGCTGGAGGCTCTGGGCGGCGGCGGCAACTCCACCACGGCCGGCGGCCGGGTGGAAAACGGCGACATCGACGATGTGGAAACCCGTCTGAAAGAGACCATTGATGCATATTTTGAAAAATAACGCAAGGAAATAAGGAGAACGAGACTATGAAAGTCATTTTGCAGCAGGATGTCAAAGGCCAGGGCACATCCGGGGTATTAAATCCATTGTGCGGGAGGAAGTCCAGCTGGCCGTGGAACG